>JBDUEI010000129.1:0-30520 GCA_040002515.1 Rudaea sp.
CACATCCCTGTGCCGGCGGCGAACCGCGGCATCCTGCTCGCGGGTTAACGTCGTCACAATTTATTTGGAAAGAATTTACGACGCGCTAATTTTTGGGATTTTCGCGCCGCAGTATTTGCAATGCGCGTCTTTTGGATCGACGATTTTTTTGCAAGCGGGACAAACCGTCGGCTTCTTCGGAGCCGGCAAGTACAACGAGATGATCCAGCCGATCGGTCCGAGCGCCGCTCCGAGCATCGCGTCGCGTGCCATCGTGTTCTTGCGTTTGCCGATCATGGCGCCGACGACCGCGCCGACAACCGTGAACACGATCGTCCACAACCAGAGTTGCGGCGAAAATATGACCGACGTGCATTGCTGCATCAGCGCGTCGAGCTGATCGGGATCGCTCGAATCGATAGACGTCAACGCGTCGAAGTCGCAACTCATCGCACGGGCCGCCTAGGAGTTGGTTTTGGCGAGGGCATCTTCGATCCGTTTCAGTGCGCGCGTGCGGCCGACCAGATAAACCGTGTGGTCGATCGAGGGCGAAACCTGCGTGCCGGTCATTGCCACGCGCAGCGGCTGGGCGATCTTGCCCATGCCTTCGTTGATCGCGGCGGCCGCAAGCTCGATGGCTTTATGCACACTCTGCACCGTCCACTCCGACACGATCGCCAACTGCTCGTGCGCAGCGGTCAGCGCGGACGCGGCGGTCGGCGATTTCAGGTGTTTGGAGATCGCCGCGTCATCCCATTGCTTGATCGGCTCGTACCACACGCTCGCTTTCTCGGCCATTTCCTTGAGCGTTTGCGAGCGTTCGCGCAGTGCGATCACGACATCCATCGGCGCAGGGCCGTGCGCGGTGTCGTAACCTCTTTCGCGCAATTGCCATTCGAGATGCGCGGCAATTTCGTCGGGTTTGTCGTTCTTCAAATAGTGTTGATTGAGCCAGCTCAGTTTTTCCAGATCGAAACGTGCCGCGGATTTGTTGACGTTGCTCACGTCGAACAGATCGATCATTTCCTTGAGGGAAAAAATTTCCTGATCGCCATGCGACCATCCGAGTCGCGCGAGATAATTGAGCAACGCGTGCGGCAGAAATCCGTCGTCGCGATACTGCATGACGCTGACCGCACCATGCCGTTTGGAAAGCTTCTGCCCGTCCGCGCCGAGAATCATCGGCAGATGCGCGAATTCGGGAATCGACGCGCCGAGCGCATGATAGATATTGATCTGCCGCGGCGTGTTGTTGACGTGATCGTCGCCACGGATCACCTGGCTGATCTGCATGTCGATATCGTCCACGACCACGGCGAAGTTGTACGTCGGAAATTCGTCCGAGCGCACCATCACCAGATCGTCGAGTTCGTCATTGCTCCATTCGATACGCCCTTTCACCTTGTCGATGAACACCACCGATCCCGATGCCGGATTGCGGAAACGGATCACCCGATTCGGATCGTCGCGCAGCTCCGCGTTCTGTTCGCGATAGATACCCGCGTAACGCGGCTTGACGCCCTTGGTCATCTGCTCGGCGCGCATGGCATCGAGTTCGTCTTTCGTTTCGTACGCGTAATAGGCCTTGCCGGCGCGCACCAGATCCGCTGCGACCTGCGCGTAGCGATCCATGCGCAGCGTCTGGTAAAACGGACCTTCGTCGTGATGCAGGCCGAGCCAGTTCATGCCGTCGAGAATTGCCTTGACCGCTTCGTCGGTGGAGCGTTCGCGGTCCGTGTCTTCGATGCGCAAAATGAACTGCCCGCCGCGATGACGCGCCTCGAGCCAGCAATACAACGCCGTGCGTGCGCCGCCGATGTGGAGAAAACCGGTCGGGCTCGGTGCAAATCGTGTTCGTACGGTCATGCTTTCGTGAAGTAATTTGTTGGCGCGCAAGCGTAGCAGAAGCGCCTTGCCCACGCCGCCGCGGAGCGTGAAACGGAAACATCCGACACGTTAAACTCGAACTCTTGCCGAACCGGAAACCGAACATGCGGAATGTGATATCGATTGCCCTCGCGACCACCGTCCTCGCCACGTTCGGCTGTGCGATGAATCCATCGGCACGCATCGCCGAAGGATCGCGCGCGACGATCGGCGTTCTCGAAACCACCGATCTGCATACCAACGTGATGAGTTACGACTACTACAAACTGTCGGACGATCCGTCGATCGGATTGGAACGCGCGGCTACGTTGATCGCAGCCGCACGCAAGGAATTTCCGAACACCTTGCTATTCGATGACGGCGATACGATCCAGGGCAGTGCATTGGCCGACTATCAGGCACTCGTCGCGCCGCCGGCGTGCGATCAGGAACTGGCGATCTACAAGGCGATGGATTCGCTGCATTACGACGCCGGCACGATCGGCAATCACGAATTCAACTACGGCCTCGGTTACTTGAGCCGCAGCACCGGCACGGCGTTCGATGTCGCTGGCGTCGATGCGAAAAAGTGTAAAGGTCCACAATTTCCGCTGGTGCTTTCCAACGTCTTCAGCGCGAAAGACGGCAAGCCGTTGTACGCGCCGTGGCGCATTCTGACGCGCACCATCACAACGAAACTCGCCGACGGCAGCGAGCACACCGCGTCGATCCGCATCGGTCTGCTCGGTTTCACGCCGCCAGGCATCATGGATTGGGACAAACGCAATCTCGACGGCAAAGTGACGGTGCTCGGCGTCGTCGAGGCGGCGCAAAAATATCTGCCGGAATTGAAGAAGGCCGGCGCCGACATCGTCATCGCGATCAACCACGGCGGACTCAGCACCGCGCCGTACACCCCGCAGCTCGAGAATGCGGGATGGTATCTGGCGCGAGTGCCGGGTATCGACGCGATCCTGCTCGGCCACTCGCACGATATCTTCCCGAACCCGAGCGATGCGAAATCGCATTTTGCGAATCTTCCCGATGTCGACAACACGCGTGGATTCGTGCACGGCGTCCCGGCCGTGATGGGCGATTACTTCGGCAAAGGCATCGGCGTCATCGAACTGGCACTCGTCCATCGCGATGGCCGTTGGCTGGTGGATCGTGCGGGGACGAAATCGGAGGTGCGGCTAGTCAAAACGGGCAGCGATGCGCGCGCCGTCGACGTCGATGCGCACGTCGAAGACCTCATCGCGAACGAACATCGCGCCACGATCGACTACGTGAAAACGCCGATCGGCAAGACCGATTTCGAGATGAACACGTATTTCGTCGCCGCTGGCGATACGTCGGCGTTGCAGATCGTCAACATGGCGCAACGCGACTATGTGGAAAAGTATATAAAAGCCAATCTGCCGCAATACGCGAACATCCCGGTACTTGCCGGCGCCTCGCCCTTCAAAGCCGGTTTCGGCGGCGCACGCGACTACACCGACGTTCCCGCCGGTCCACTCGCCATCAATAACGCGGCCGACCTTTATCTCTATCCAAACACCATAGCAGCCGTAAAAACCGACGGCGCCGGCGTCAAAGCCTGGCTCGAAAAATCGACCACATGGTTCAATCAGATCGATCCCGCAAAAAAAGAACCGCAGGAACTCATCAACAAGCGCGTTCCCACCTACAACTTCGACGTACTGCAAGGCCGGCTGACCTACAGCATCGACATCACCAAACCGGAACAGCAGCGGATCGGCGATCTCGAATTCGGCGGAAAACCCGTCCGCGACGACCAGGCGTTCATCGTCGTCACCAACAACTATCGCGCCAGCGGCGGCGGAAAATTTCCGGGACTGAGCGGCGCGAACATCGTGGTTTCCGCGCCGGATGCAAATCGCGATGTGTTGATCGCGTACATTCGGGATGCGAAAGAAATCACGCGAGCGAAGTTCGGCAACGATCGCAACTGGCGATTCGCGAAAGTGAAGACGAACGGACTGGTCACATTTACTTCGGCTGCAGGAAAGCTCGACCTCGCACACGAAGCCGGAATACAAAACGTGACGATGATAAAAGACAACGGCGACGGAACGGCGACGTACGCGATAGACCTATCGAAATAGAAGTCCCGCCTCGATTCGCAGCCCAAGCTCCTTCCCCCGCATGCGGGGGAAGGCTGGGATGGGGGCAACCAATCTCGACCACGCACGCCGCTTACTTCACATGAATCGTGATCTTCTTCGACACGAGCGGCGGATCGAACTGCATGTGCAGCGCATCGCCGAAATCGAGCTGCAGGGTGTGATCGCCCGGTTCGAGACGGATGGTGTCTTCGGTTTGCGCTTTTCCGTAGTGCTTGTGCGTCGCATCGTTCGGGATGGGCGCGTTACCGGGCGGCAATTCCTTGTTGTCGATCAACAGATGATGATGGCCGGTTCCGGGCGCCGCGTCCGTGGCGGGTGCGACCTTGATGCCGCTGACGCCGAATTTGACGGTGACATCCTGATTCACACTGGCGCCGTCTTTCGGCTCGACAATGAAAACGGTGGCGCCGGCCGGCGCTTTTTGTCGTGCGAGCGCGGGCGATTTCGCGGCGTCTTGCGCGGGACTGTTTCCACTCAGGAAGACCAAACCGGCCAACATCCAGGCTGACGTGTTCATCGTGCTGTCTCCGATCATTGCGGAGCTGGCATCATACGCCGCCTGCGACTTGTGATCGCCAACTCCAGCCCCGATCTGATTCCGGATGACCTCGCCGAAACCCGCCACGCTTTCCGTCAGTTCGACACTGCGCCGTCTCGCGCCGTATGTTTGGAATTACCGCGCGCGCGTCGTCATCGCGCTGGTGTTGCTGATCGCGAGCAAGCTCGCCAACATCAGCGTTCCGGTCACGCTGAAATGGCTGGTCGACGACCTCGACGTCAAGCTGCAAGTACTCACAGTCCCGTTGTTGCTGCTCACGACGTACGGCGCATTGCGAATTTCGACCTCGTTCTTCCAGGAATTGCGCCAGGTGGTTTTCGCGCGGGTGCTGGCGCGGACGTCGCGCCAGATCACGCTGAAGGTTTTCTCGCATCTGCACGCGCTGAGTTTGCGATTCCATCTCGATCGCCGTACCGGCGGCGTGGCGCGCGAAGTCGAACGCGGCATGGTTTCCGTGGCCGATCTGCTCGACTGGACGATCTACACGATCCTGCCGACGCTGTTCGAGATCGCAGTGATCTGCACGATTCTCGTTGTGCATTACGACTGGACGTTCGCGTTGATCACGCTGGCGACGCTGGTCATCTACATCACTTTCACGGTGTCGATCACCGAGTGGCGCATGCGCTACTACCGCGCCAAAAACGAAGCCGACACGGAAGCCAATGCGCGCTCGGTGGATTCGCTGCTCAACTACGAAACGGTCAAGTATTTCAATAACGAGCCGCACGAACTGGAGCGCTTCGACTTCGCGCTGCGTAAATACGAAGAAGCCACGGTGATGAGCCAGAAAACGCTCGCCGTGCTCAACGTCGGGCAGGCCGGGATCGTCGCGCTCGGGCTGACGCTGCTGTTATGGCGCGCGTCGGCCGGCGTGGCCGCAGGAACATTGACCATCGGCGATCTGGTTCTGGTCAACGGATTTTTGCTGCAGCTGGCGGTGCCGCTGAATTATCTCGGTATGGTTTATCGCGAAGTAAAACAGGCATTGATCAATATCGAAAACATGTTCGGGCTGCTCGATCAGCCGCAGGAAGTGCGCGATATTCCGGATGCCGCGCCACTTCAGGTCAAAGGCGCTGAAGTGCGCTTCGAACACGTCTCGTTTCACTACGATCCGGATCGCGAAATTCTCGACGATGTCGATTTTTCGATTCCGCAAGGCAAGACCGTCGCCGTCGTCGGCACGACCGGCGCGGGCAAATCGACACTGGCGCGTCTTCTGTATCGTTTTTACGATGTGATCGAAGGGCGCATTCTGATCGACGGCCAGAACATCAACGAGGTGACGCAGGATTCGCTGCGCGCAGCGATCGGTATCGTTCCTCAGGATACGGTTTTATTCAACGACACGATCTACTACAACATAGCGTACGGCCGGCCGGATGCGTCGCGTGCCGATATCGTCGCGGCGGCGCGCACGGCGCATATCCACGATTTCATCCAGAGTCTGCCGCAGGGTTACGAAACGCGCGTCGGCGAACGCGGACTGAAACTTTCCGGCGGCGAGAAGCAGCGCGTCGCGATCGCACGCACCGTGCTGAAGAATCCGGCCATCCTCGTTTTCGACGAAGCGACCAGCGCGCTGGACACGCGGACCGAAAAAATCATCCAAGGCGAATTGCTCGAGATCGCGCGCGAACGCACCACGCTGGTCATCGCGCACCGGCTTTCCACGATTGTCGATGCCGACGAAATCATCGTGATGGAACACGGCCGCATCGTCGAGCGCGGCACGCATGCGCAACTGCTCGGGCACGGCGGCCGCTACGCAAGTTTGTGGGCGATGCAGCAACAGGCCGCGCGCGACGACGAGCGCGCCGCCGATCCAGACCAATCCGTTCAGACGGCCGACGCCACCGTCTAACCCGCCCGGCTGCGACCGCCGCGGCGTTTTCGCGTATATTCGTTGCGTTCCATTGCAGCGCCGCCGAATCCGGGTGGCTTGAGGGAGGTACGTGGCGAGCGAGAAATATGTAGGCCTCGTCGGTGTCGGTGAGGAAGACACGGCGCATCTGCGCTTACTGCTGCGCGCGGCCGGCGGCCAACTCGCCAATCGCTGGCGCTGGGGCAATGAAGACAACGCCGATTTGCTGATCGTCGATCCGTCCGTTCTCGCCGGACAAATCGGACGCAATCGCGCGTTCAGCAGCGGACGGCGTTGCGTGGTGATGAGCGACAGTGAAGTGCTTCGCGACGGCGAAGAACGTCTGCCGCGGCCGTTCAAGGCCGATGCGCTGGTCAGCGTCCTGAACAACGCCGCATCGACCGCCGAAGTGCGCAGCACGACCGTCAACGAATTCGCCAACGACTTCTACGATATCGGCAATTTCGAACTCGATATGCAACTGGAAGAAACCGAAGTCGCCGAGGCACGCGCGCATCAGCGCGAAGAAACGCCGGCGCTCGGGCTGGACGAACTGTTCAAACCCGATGTTGAAGCCTCCAGCCCGCAATTCGCCGTACCGGCCATGCTCGATGCCGAAACGAGCCTTTCGCACGTCACCAAGACGTCGCTGCGTAGCGACAATCGTTTTGCCGATTCCATTCAGGCCCAGCGCAAAATCGATGAAAAAGCCGAAGGCATCAATTTCGGTCCGCGGAACGGCACATCTGCCGCCGCTTCCGGACTGCATCCGTTGCGCGATTTTCTTTCCGGCAATCTGCTCGGCGGACCGTCGACGCTTTCGTTCGACAATGCGCCGGCTCTGACCTTGGACCCGAAGGAAAAACAATTCGCCTCGCCCGGAACGCTGCGGCAATTGTCTGTGTATTGCCAGCGTGATTTCGCGCGCGACGCGTTTCGCGCCGTGACCTCGCAGGAACTGGCGCGACAGCGCGCCGAATACGGCGTGTATCCGTATTCGCGCCTGATCTGGCTCGATGTCCTGCTGCTGTCGGGCGGTCAATTGTCGCGTACGCTCGATCCCGGCGGACGTTACAAGCTCAAGGTTTATCCGAAGGCGGAAAAGGATTTCCCGAAACATTTCGCGATCGTCGCCGCGCTGCAGCAGCCGGCCAAACTCAATGAAATCGCCGCGACCGCGCGCGCCTCGATGGGCGAAGTTTTCGACGTGGTGAACGCGTACGACGCGATCGGTCTGATCGAAGTGGAAAGGCGTGCGCCGCGTCACGCCGAACCGGATCAGCCCAGCGGCCTCATGGCACGCCTGCGTAACCCGTTCGGCCGCCGCTGAGCATCGTGCGGCCAGCGACTGGCGAGCGCGCCGAATCTCCGTATAATGCGCTGTTTTAGCACGTTTTTCCGGGGGGATTTATGAGCCGACGTCTGGCGCTTCACGGCGCGAGCCAGGAAGATGCTGCGCGCTTGCGAGACATGCTGCAGCAATGCGCCGGCGTGCTGAATGCGCCGTGGTCGCTGCTCGACACTCCGGAAGCCGACTTGCTCGTCGTCGATATCGACAGCGTGTATGGACACATGGATTGGCTGCGTGCTCACTCCAGCGGCAAGCCGGTCGCCGCGTTTACGCAGAATCCGCGCTTCGATGAAGCCGATCTCATCCTGCATAAACCACTCGACAAGAACGAGCTTGCCGGCATCCTCAACAGCGTCGATGCGCACGCGCCGCTGCGACCGGAACCCGAAGCGACGGTCGCGAAGGAAATCGAAAACGCCGATCCGGTACGCATCACGCCCGTTGCCGCAAAAATTGCGGCGATCGTTCCGCCGCCCGTGGCAGACATCATCGAAGTCACGCCGCCGCCACCCGCCGCGCGAAAATTATGCGACTGGCTCGCCGACGGCGCACTCGCCCAGGCCATGCGGCTGGAACTGGATGGCGCACCGGTGCTGACGCTCGATCCGGGCAACAGGACCTATTACGCCGACGGCACGGGCCGCGCATTGGCGCCGTACTTTCAGAGCGTGATTACGCTCGATGTGTGGCAGCCGGTCGAGTACGCCGAACTGGCGGCGCTGCAGGCCTCCGGCAAAGGCCAGCCCTATTCGCGGCTGCTGTGGCTGCACCACGCGCTCGGCTCGAACGGACATCTCGTCAGCGAACTCGACATCGAGGCCAAGTATAAATTGTCGCGTTGGCCGCAGATCGAACGCGAATTTCCCAAACATTTCCGCATCGCCACGGTGATGATGAAACAGCCGGCGACGCTGACCGAGATCGCCGACCAAAGCGGCGCGAATCTCGCCGATGTCATCGATTTCACGAATGCCTACAACGCCTCCGGCCACATCGAAATGGAGCCTGTCGTTGCCGCGCCGGTGACGCGCGATTCCGGTCGAGGCGCCATTTTGTCGCGTCTGCGAAATCCGTTCGGCGCCAACTGAGCGCTGCAAGCGGCTGCTGTCATCGCCGGGTCATCCGCGCGTCATCGCCCATTAACGCGCCGCGACTAGCCTTCCGCCCATGCGGAGATCGGCTATGCGCGTCGCCATCGTCACCGAAACCTATCCTCCGGAAATCAACGGCGTTGCGCTGACGGTTTCCGCGCTCGCGCGCGGTCTGCAGCGCGCCGGTCACGATGTCCAGATCATCCGCCCCCGCCAGCCCGGATTCGACGCCGAATCGGCGAACGACGACGTGCTCATGCGCGGCATGCGCATGCCGCGTTATCCGGGCCTGCGCTTCGGCTTTCCCGCGCGCCGCCGCTTGCACGCATTGTGGAAAAGTGGACGGCCCGATGCGCTGTATGTCGCGACCGAAGGTCCACTCGGCGGTTCGGCTCTGCGCGCGGCGCGTGCGCTCGGCATTCCGTCATGCACCGGATTCCATACGCGCTTCGACGAATTCGCGCGTTACTACGGCCTCGGCTGGATGACGCCCGTCGTGCTCGCCTATTTGCGACGTTTCCATCTGCGCGGCGATACCACACTGGTGCCGACAGCGGAGCTGGCCGACTTCCTGAAAAACAACGGATTCGACAACGTGCAGTTGTTGCGGCGTGCAGTCGATACACGATTGTTTTCCCCAGCCAGACGCGACGACGAACTTCGCGCGCACTGGGGTCTTAGCAACAATCAGCTCGCCGTGATCCATGTCGGCCGGCTCGCCGTCGAAAAAAATCTGCAGCTCGCCGTGCGTGCGTTTCGCGCCATTCAGGCTCATCGCGCCGACGCGAAATTCATCTGGGTCGGCGACGGACCGATGCGCGCAACCTTGCAGGCACAAAATCCCGATTTCATTTTTTGCGGCATGCAGCGCGGCGAAGCTCTGGCCGCGCATTACGCCAGCGGCGACCTGTTTCTGTTTCCTAGCATCACCGAAACCTTCGGCAACGTAACCATCGAAGCGATGGCCAGCGGCGTGCCGACCGTCGCCTTCAACTACGGCGCCGCGCGCGAACACATGAGCGATCGCTGCGGACGGCGCGTCGCGTTCGCCGACGACGCTAAATTCGTCGACGCTGCCGTCGAACTGGCGATCGACGACGTCACGCGCGCCGCGATGGGAAAGGCCGCGCGCGCGGCGGTCGACATGCTCGATCCGCATTCGGTTAGCGCCCGGTTTGCCGAGATGCTCGCCGCCATCCCGGCACGGAGGGCGGCATGACCGCGTTGCGGCTTTGGCAAAATGTGGAAATGTATAGTGGCGAAGTCCGCCTCTGCGTGGCCTGCAATCGCTGGGTCGGCCGCGCACGCGTCGCGGCATTCTTCGGTCTGATCAGCCGTCTGGGCGATGGCGTGTTCTGGTACGCGCTGATGATCGCGTTGGCGACGTTCGGCGGCGAAACCGGCCGCCACTGTGCGCTGCGCATGGCCATCACCGGTCTTGTTGCCGCCGCGATGTATCGTTATCTGAAACGCTGGACGCGGCGTCCGCGACCGTTCCGCGCGCACACGCAGATCGTCACGCCCGTAGCGCCGCTCGACGAATTCAGTTTCCCGTCCGGCCACACGCTGCACGCGGTGTCGTTCACGATCGTCGCGCTCGCGTATTTCCCGTTGCTCGCGCCGCTGCTGATTCCGTTCGCGCTGCTCGTCGCCGCCTCGCGCGTCGTGCTCGGGCTGCACTATCCGAGCGACGTGGTGGCCGCAACGTTGATCGGTTGCGGCCTCGCGGCCGTTTCACTGCAGATTTAGCGCCGGCGGCGACGCCCGGCACTAAATCACGTCTTGGTTTTGCTCGTCGCGACCCAGTCGTCGATCACGCGCTGCAGCAACTCCAGCGGCAACGCGCCGTTGCTGAGCACCTTGTCGTGGAATTGCGCCAGATCGAACTGCTCGCCGAGTTCCGATTTCGCCTTCTCGCGAAGTTCTAGAATCTTGAGCATGCCGACTTTGTACGCGAGCGCTTGGCCTGGATTGACGAAATAGCGTTCGATTTCAGCGGTGACATCGCTCTCGGCCATGCCGGTGTTGTCCATCATGTACGTGATGGCCTGTTCGCGCGTCCAGTGTTTGTAGTGAATGCCGCTGTCGACGACCAGACGCACCGCGCGCATCATCTCATCGCGCAGGCGGCCGAGATTGTCGAGCGGATTTTTCTCGAATCCGAGTTCCCAGGCCAGACGTTCCGAGTACAACGCCCATCCTTCCACATACGCGGTGAACGGCAAAACGCGCTGGAAAAAAGGCAGGCCCGGAATTTCCTGCGCGACGGAAATCTGGAAGTGATGTCCCGGGATACCCTCGTGATAGGCGAGCGTGCGCATCGCCCATTTCGGGGTTTCGGACGTATCGCGCATGTTGGCGTAGAAGATGCCGGGTCGCGTGCCGTCGAACGAACCTTGCTCATAGTAGGCACCCGGCGCGGTTTTCTCCGCGAATTCGGGAACGGCATTCACGACCACGCCGAGTTTCGGCCGGACATCGAACGCTTTGCCCAGGCCTGCGTTCACCTCGTCGAGGATCGCCTGATATTGCTTGAGCATCGCCTGCTTGCCGTCCGGCGTGTTCGGAAATAATTGCGCCGGATCTTTGGCGAGCTGCTGCACGCGCGCACCGACCGTACCGTCGACCAGGCCTTGATCTTTAAGGATGGCGTCCATCTCCTGGCCCACGCGCGCCACTTCGGACAGGCCGAGCTGATGTACCTGCTCGGGCGTCATGTCGGTCGTCGTGTGCTGGCGGATGCACCACGCGTAATACGCATCGCCGTCCGGCATATGCCACGCGCCGAAATTGCCTTGTGCCTTCGGCTGCAGCGCGGTGAAGTAGGCGCCGAGTTTCTTGTAGGACGGATAGACGTCCTGTTGAATCGAGGTCTCGACCTCGGCCAGGAATTGATCCTTCTTGGCCTGATCCATCTTGTCGGCAGGTATCTTGTCGACCTTTTCCTTGAAACTGACGTATAGCGGATTTTGTTTTGGCGGTGAAGACGTAAAGCCGTCCATTTGCTTGAGCACTTCTTCGACCATGAATTGCGGCGGAATCAGGTTCTTGCTTTCACGCAGCTTCAGGCTTTCGATGACCTGATCGAACTTCACCGGGAATTTCTTCAAGCGCGAAACGTAATCCTTGGCCTCGCCGGCATCCGTCACCTGATGCTGTTGCGTCATGAAGTTGGGCAGACTCGACTGCACGCCGAACATCTGGTTGACCGGGAAATCGTAATCGCGGAATTTGTCGCCATCCATCTGCACGCGCAGGAAGTATTCGAGGATGTCGTAGGACAGCTGTCCGCGCTTGTCCATCGCATTGCGGTCGTAGCGCAACAGCGTTTCGTGATCGGCACGGACCAGATCGGCGCCATGTTGCGCGTGCGCGGGCGAGGCGTCGTCGAGTTTGTCGCCGTAGAAGTTCGCCCACGACGGCAGAATGCGCATGCCGCTCAGCATTTCCGGACTTTCGACGGCGAATTGCGCGAATGCGCGTGTGTAGAACCAATCGATCTTGTACGGTTTGAAATACCAGACGTGGACGAAGAACGCTCCGATCAGCACGATCGCGAGCACGACCAGGCCGGACAGCCATTTGAACAGCTTTTTCATGATTTCCCCGCACGGATGAAAGCGCGTGACTTTATCAGTTCCGCACACGTCCGCCACCGGATGAAAGTCATGATCGTGCGGCGCTATCGTTGATTTTCGTGCGAGCGCCATCCATGTAAAGGCTTCGCTTCTCGCGTCGAGACCCCATGAACGCTGCGCCTGCCTCCGCCCTGCCCGCTCTTTTCATCGGCCACGGCTCGCCGATGAATGCGATCGAGGACAATGCATTCACGCGCTCGTGGCGCACGCTGGCGGCGGAAATTTCCAGACCGCTGGCGATCGTCTGCGTGTCCGCGCACTGGACGACGCGAGGAACATTCGTCAGCGGCGCCGAGCATCCTGAAACGGTTCATGATTTCGGCGGTTTCCCGCAAGCACTGTTCGACGTCCGTTATCCGGCACGCGGCGAGCCGCACTTGGCGCGGCGCATCGCGGAAAGGGTAAAAAGTACACAAATCCACATCGACCCGGCACAAGGTCTCGATCATGGCGCGTGGAGCATCCTCCGAATCATGTATCCGGATGCCGACATTCCGGTCTTGCAACTCAGTGTCGATCCAACCCAGCCGGGCGATTACCACCTGCGTCTCGGCGCGGAACTGGCGCCATTGCGCGATGAAGGCGTCCTGTTGATCGCCAGCGGCAATATCGTCCATAACTTGCGGCTGGCCGATTTTCGCAATCCGGCACCGTCGGATTGGGCGCTTCGCGCCGATGCGCTCGTACGCGAAAAAATCGAAACGGGAGATTTCGATTCCGTAGCGAACTGGACTGAACTCAGTCCTGAGGTCGCTCGCGCCGTGCCGACGCCTGAGCACTTTCTTCCGCTGCTTTATCCACTCGGCATGCGCCGCGGCGGCGAGCCGGTGCGCATCTTCAACGCCACCGTACAAAGCGCGATCTCGATGACATCCGTGCGCATCGGTTGACGTTCAAAACCAGAAACGGATGCCCGCGACGAGCTGAGTATCGACCGGATCGTGTCCGTCCAGACGCGCGAATCGTGCCGCATCGCCGAACCGATGTTGCCAGACCACACCGACGTACGGCGCGAACTCGCGGCGGATTTCGTAGCGCAAGCGCAGCGCGAACGACGCATCCGATACTCCTGATCCAATCTCGCGTTGCGGGTCTTTCCGGCCGTACGCGTTCGCTTCGATTTCCGGCTGCAGGATCAGGCGCTGCGTCACGAGCAATTCGTACTCCGCGCGCCATCGCAACGCGGTTCGGCCTTGCTCGCCCACGTAGCCCGTCAATTCGACGTTGATCCAGTACGGCGCCATGCCGCGCACGCCGAACGCCGCCCAATTTCGATCCCTGCCCAAACCCGAATCGTGGCGAGCGCCGAGTTGCCAATCCCAGAACGTCGCGAAGGCGTGATCCCAGAACAGTTCGGTATGCGCATCGAGCCGACCCGCCTCGTGCTCGCCTTCCGCGCGCAGCCAGATCTTGTCGTAATCGCCGCCGTACCACGCATCGCCTTCCCACGAAACCGGCTGACCGGACGCGACGGCGTAGTCGAGCTGATCGAGCTTGATCATGACGAACTTCGCGTCGTCGTCCATCTGCATCGCGTCGGTCATCGAGGTCATCGCCATCGGCGCTTCGTCGGCGTGCGCGAGTGCCGCACCGATCGCGAGCGTCGCGCCGATCATCATTCGCGACGCGATCATTCGACGATCACTTCGCGAAACATGCCCGCTTCCATGTGATACATCAGGTGGCAGTGATAAGCCCAGCGCCCGGCCGGCCCGGCCGTGATGCGATATCGGACTTGCTGCGCAGGCTGCACGACGACGGTATGTTTCCGGACCAGGAATTCGCCGTGTTCGTCTTCGACGTCGCTCCACATGCCGTGCAGATGAATCGGATGCGTCATCATCGTGTGATTGACGAGGGTGATGCGCACCCGTTCGCCGAGCTTGAACCGCAACGGTTCGGCGTCTGAAAACCGTGTGCCGTCGAACGACCAGACATAACGTTCCATGTTTCCGGTCAGGTGCAGCGTGATGTCCCGATCGGTTTTCGCGTCACCGTATTTTTCCAAAGAACGCAGGTCGGCATACGTCAGAACACGCCGGCCGTTGTCGCGCAGACCGATACCCGGATCGTCGAGATTTTTGCGCGGCGACGTCACGACCATGTCCACGCCGCGTCCGGTCGCCGGCGCCTCAGGCATCGCCATGCCTGCGCCGCAACTTCCTTCCATGCCTTTCATGTTCGGCATCGCGCCGTGCTGCATCGACGACATCTCGCCCATCATGTCCGGCATCGACAGACGCGGCGGCGGATCAAGTGCCGGAACATCGGCGCGCATGTTCGGATCCGGCGCGAGCATGCCGCGCGCGAAACCGGAGCGATCCATAGAATGCGCGAAAATCGTATACGCACGATCGTCTTTCGGCTCGACGATCACGTCGTACGTTTCTGCCGTGCCGATGCGAAATTCGTCGACGTCGACCGGCTCGATCGGCTGCCCGTCGGCGGCGACGACGGTCATCGACAACCCCGGAATGCGCACATCGAAAAACGACATCGATGCGCCGTTGACGAATCGCAGCCGAACTTTTTCGCCGCGCGCGAAAAGAGCCGTCCAGTTCGATGCGGGCGCCGCACCGTTCATCAGATAGGTGTACGCATAACCGGACACGTCGGCCAGATCGCTCGGGTCCATGCGCATGCGGTTCCACATCGCGCGCCGATTCATGGTTGCGCGTGTGCCGTCGGCTTTCGCATCGCGCACGAATTCTGCCGCCGTCGGCTGCGCGAAGTTGTAGTAGTTGCTTTGTTTTTTTAGCGTCGCGTAAATCCGCTCGGGATCGGTGTCGGTCCAATCCGACAACACGATCACGTACTCGCGGTCGGCGCGGTGCCGTTCGCCACCACTCGGCTCGATGACGATCGCGCCGTACAGACCGGTCTGCTCCTGAAAGCGCGAATGGCTGTGATACCAATACGTGCCCGATTGCCGAACCGGAAACCGATACGTGAACGTCGCGCCCGGCGCGATGCCGTTGTAACTCAATCCGGGTACGCCATCCATGTTCGCCGGCAGCAGAATGCCGTGCCAGTGGATCGAACTCGTGACCGGCAACGTATTGCGCACGCGCAGCGTGATGGTGTCGCCTTCGCGCCAGCGCAACGTGGGCGCCGGCAATTGCCCGTTGACGACCGTGGCCTGACGGCGCGCGCGGCCGACATCGGCATCGATCGCGCCGATCGACAGATCGAATTCGTCGCCGGACAACACCTGCGCCGTTTTATTTCCGTCCGCCGCGCGCAGTACGCCAACGCCGGCGGCCGCGCCGGTCAGCGCGATGCTTTGTACGAAACGGCGACGCAGTTGATTCGGCGAATCAGTCGACACGGCAGGTTCAACACCTTGGCATAACGAGCGACATTGTTACACTCGACACCTTAATATCAAGCCGCAGGCGTGGTGCCGACGTGAACTATCGCCATTCGTTCCATGCCGGAAATTTTGCCGACGTGTTCAAACACACGATTCTGGTCGCGCTGCTCGAATCGCTCAAAGCCAAACAGACGCCGTTCTGCTACTTCGACACGCACGCCGGCGCCGGTCGTTACGACCTGCGCAGCGAAGCGGCGCGCAAAACGCGCGAACACGAAAACGGTGTGTTGCGTCTGCTCGCGTCGACGCGAATGCCCGCAGCGATGCACATCTATTTGAACCTGGTCCGCGCACTCAATCCGACCAGCGGCAAGACCGACCTTGCCACATACCCCGGCTCGCCCCTTATCGCCAGCCTGCTGATGCGCGAACAGGATCGCGCCATCCTGTGCGAAATGCAGCCGGACGAAGCCAATATCCTCAAGGCGTTGTTCGCCGGCGACGCGCGCATCGGCGTGCACCATCGCGACGGCTACGCGGCACTGCCCGCGCTCACGCCGCCGAAAGAACGGCGCGGACTGGTCTTGATCGATCCACCGTTCGAAGCGCAGGAAAACGAATTCCGCTCGATCGAAACCGCGCTCGAAACCGCGCACGCGCGCTGGCCCACGGGCATCTACGCGATCTGGTATCCGATCAAATTGCGACAGCAGATCCTGCCCTTCATGCGCTGGTTCGACCGCAAGAAAATCCCCAACGTGCTGAACGTGCAGCTTCTGCTGCACCCGGATAACTCCGCGCTCCGCTTGAACGGATGCGGCATGGTCATCGTCAACCCACCGTGGAAATTCGATCAGCAGGTGAAAGACCTGTTGCGCGTGTTACGCGAACATCTGGCGCAGGGGCGATTCGGGCAGCATGACGTGGAGTGGCTGACCCGGAATGCTTGAGCCAGCGTTTTATGCGGAATTTAAGTCTGTCGTTGCGACGAACTACGTCGGATTGTTTTCCGCATCCGCTGATGTCACGGAAGCAAGCGCCGACGCGCGCCGCATCTCCCGGATCACGCCGGCATAGTACGCAACGTAATAGCCGATCACGATGCCGAAGATCGCCATCGTCAGCGGGCTTTTCTGAAATGAGGCGAACGGGCTTTCGTTCGATTGCGCGGCCGCGTGGAGGGTTGGGTAGAGATAGATGAACCGGTACGCCAGGCGTCCGAGGAACAACACGGTGACGAACAGGCCGATGTACAGGTGCGGCGTATAGAACTGGCCTTGCGGGGTGTTCTCGAATTTCGTATGGCGCAGTCCGAAAAAGCCGAGTGCCGCGCCCGCCGCGATGCCCGCCAGCGCGGCGCCGGCGAGTTCGACGTTGCGCAGCGAAAACACGAGCATGATCAGGCCGACGAAAGCCAGAAAACCGATGCGAACCTGCATGCGTTTAGGTTGATACGGCTGCCGCCCGATGGTGCGGCGCACGCGTCGATAAACCGCCCATGCGACGACGGCGACCATCAAAATCGGGGTGACCAGTTTCGGATCCATGCGCGCTCGCGATCGGCGTTGAATTCGTTGGGATGATGCCAGAGATTTCGCGCCGGGAGACCGTTCCGAGGCCGTGCTTGCGAAGATTTACGCAGCCGCTTAAACGCGCTGTGGTGCGCCGTCAGTCGTCGACGTCGGGTTCGAAAAATGACCAGCGCACGTCGGGAAATTGCGCCTTGACGCGCGCCTCGACGCGATTGATCGCCTCGATCAATTCGATCGACGTGGTGTCGCCGCGCATCTTGGCTTTGGTCGAGAGCATCACGTCGGGTCCGAGCTGCAGCGTGATGACGCGGAACACGTGTTCGACTTCGGGCTGCGCGCGCACGAAATCGCCGATCGCGTCGCGCAGGCGCGGCTCGGCGCTCTGGCCGATCAGCAACGAGGCGACTTCACGCGCGACGAAAATCGCGACGACGCACAACAGCACGCCGATCGATATCGAACCGTATGCGTCATAGCGCGGATCGCCGCTGATCATCGTTGCCACCACGGCGACGAGCGCGAACGCCAAGCCGAACAACGCGGCGAGATCTTCGCCGAACACGACGATCAATTCACTCTGCCGGCTTTCGCGAAACCATCGCCATAGACTCTGCTCGCCGCGCGCCTTGCGCACTTCGCGCAGGCATCCCCACATCGAAAACGATTCGGCGACCAGCGCGAAACTCAGCACGCCGATCGCCAGCCACGGCAAGCGCAACGGTTCGGGATGCTCGAGTTTGTGGAATCCTTCGTAAAACGAAAACAGTCCGCCGACGGTAAACAGCAGCAGCGCGACGAGGAATGACCAAAAGTATACGACCATGCCGTAACCGAGCGGATGATCCGCCGTCGGCACGCGCTTGGCCTGGCGCATTCCGACCAGCAGCAGACCCTGATTGCCGCAATCGGCCAGCGAATGGATGGACTCGGCGAGCATCGAGCCCGAGCCCGTGGACAACGCAGCGAACATTTTGGCGACAAAAATCGCGAAGTTGGCGCCGAGCGCGAAGAAAATGGTTTTGAGCGAATCGGCCTTGCCGGACATTGACTGCGCCACACGGTTGCAAGCGTTCGAGTCTATCATCCGCCGCGAGCGCACTCCGCTGCCGGAGGTCACGACGACGACGTAGAGCGAACCGTCAGCGCGCTTCTTTCGCGGCGAGGTTGGCCTGCAAACGCTTGCTCAATTTCGCGCGCACCAGTTCGTAGGAATGCCGCACGAACTCCTCGATGGTTTCGCGGCTGAACGTATCCGGTTCGGCCAGCGTGACCCAAAACGCGCGCGACATATAGTGCGCCGGCGCGATGCCAGGCTGGTCGGTCAATTCGAGGAAACGGTCCGGATCGACCTTGAACGACAGGCGGCCTTTGTCCGGTCCGCGCATGCAATACACGGCGAACATCTTGCCGCTCACGGTGAAGACCAGATCGTCTTCCCACTTCACGTCCTGATCGACACCGCCCCACGGCGAGCACAGCGCGCTTAAATCGTTTTCGTTCACGGCTGCGATGGACTCATTTCGTTTGCGCTATCGGAAGGCGGAACGCGCCGACGCGGTTTTCAGGTGGCGTGCCCGAACGGTTTGCGCCATTCTGGCGGCATGACCATGGTAGCAAAACCCGCCGATGGACCGCACGAGTTGCCGCCATCATACGGCAGTTCGCGGCAGCCGCAGGAGCCGAGCACGAATGCTGTCGCAGAACCGTCCGAATGCGAACGCATCACCTTGTCCGACGGGCGTGTGCTGGTGCTGCGCGAAATCTACGCGGGGGATGTGGCCGCGCTGCAACGGGGTTTCGCCAGTCTCAGCCCCGAAGAAGTGCGGATGCGTTTTCTGCATCCGATGACGGAACTGCCCGAGGAATTCGCCACGCAACTGTGCGATCTCGATCCGGCGTCGAGCATCGCGCTGGTTCTCGTCGATCCACCCGGAACGCCGGAGCGCGAGATCCGCGCCGTGGCTCGCGCCTATATCGATCCGACCACGCTATCGGCCGAATTCGCGCTCGTCGTGCAACGCCAGTTCACCGGCCAGGGCATCGGCACGCGACTGATGAAACATCTCATCGATGCATGCCGCGCGCGCGGTGCCGTTGAAATCTGGGGCGACGTCCTGCTCGAAAACGGCGCGATGCTCGCGTTGTGCCTCGAATTGGGATTCGTGCGACACGCGATGTTCCACGATCCGGGCATGGTGCAATTGCGGATGCCACTCACGCCCGGATGAGCGGGCTCGGATAAGAGCGTGCTCGAACGAGCACGCTCCCGTAACGTCGTTCGAATGTCACCAGATATCGACGCGATCGGCATCGGCTCGACGCATCGGCTGGCCGGGTTTCACGTCGAACGCGGCATAGAAATCCGGCATGTTCGACAGCGGGCCGTTGGTGCGCCATTTCGGCGGTGCGTGCACGTCGCTCAGCAGCGAGCGACGCAACATCGAATCGTTCGTCTCGTACAGCCACGACAGCGCATAGCCGAGAAAGAAACGCTGTAGCGGCGTATAGCCGGCGATCTTTTCGTTCTTCTTGAATTGATCGGTTTTCTTGAACGCATCGAGCGCGATCTGCATGCCGCCGTAATCGGCGATGTTCTCGCCGAGGCTGGCGTGACCGTTGATGTGCAGGCCCGGAATCGGTTCGTACGCATCGAACTGTTTCACCATCACGCCTGCACGCGCGTCGAATTTCTCGGCGTCTTCTTTGGTCCACCAATCGGTGAGATTGCCGGCGGCGTCGAATTGTCGGCCCTGATCGTCGAAACCGTGGGTCATTTCATGTCCGATGGTCGAGCCGGCGGCATAACCGTAGATCACGGCGTCGTCGACATCGGCATCGAGAAATCCGGGAATCGCGAACTGCGCGGCCGGTAATACGATCTCGTTGTTCGACGGGTTGTAATACGCGTTGTAGGTTTGTGGCGTCATGCCCCATTCGGTGCGGTCGACGGGTTTGCCGAATTTCGAGACGCGATCGTTGAATGCCCAATGCCGCGCATTGATTTCGTTTTCCGCGTACGAATTCCGCCCGATGACGAGCGTCGAATAATCTTTCCATTTGTCCGGAAATCCGACTTTCTTGTTCAGCGCCGCGAGTTTCTCGTGGGCTTTTTTCTTGGTCGCATCGCTCATCCAGTCGAGCTTGTCGATGCGTTCGCCGAACGCGGTGCGGATCGCATCGACGAGCGCGTTGTAGCGCTGTTTGGCTTTTTCCGGAAAATATTCGGCGACGAAAATGCGGCCGAGAATCATGCCGATGGCGTGATTTTCCGCGTCGAGCGTGCGTTTCCAGCGCGGCCGTTGTTCTTTCTGGCCGGACAGCGTGCGGCCATAGAAATCGAAATTCTCGTCGTCGATGGCCTTGTTGAGAAACGGCGCATAGTCGTCGACGAGATGCACGCGAAGATAATCGCGCAATACCGCAACCGGCGTCTGTTTCAATTGCGCTTCGAGCCCGGCGAAAAACTCGGGTTGGCCGACGATCACGTAACTCGGCGCGATTTTCCATGCGTTCAAACGCGCCGTCCAGTCGATCGACGGCGTATACTTTTTCGTCAATTCCGCCGCGGTCATTTTGTTGTAGTTCTTTTGCGGATCGCGCAAATCGGCGAGTTCGCGAGACGCCTTCGCCAGCGCGGTTTCGAATGCCATCACTTTCTGCGCGCTGGCCGTCGCGGCTGCATCGTTCGCGCCGAGCTGTACGTACATGCGCTGCAGATGTGTCACGTACGCGGCACGCGCTTTGGCGACGCCTTCTTCCTTATTGAAATAGTAATCGCGATCCGGAAGACCCAACCCGCCCTGTTGCAAATAGACGGCCATCACGTCGCTTTGTTTTTCGTCCTGTGCGATTTCCGGTTCGAAGAACGTGGTCGAACGGATTTCCTGCATCGCGAACGCGGCATCCAGTATTCCGTTCACGTCTTTGGCCGCGTCGATGCGGGCCAGTTGATCCTTCAGCGGCGCGAGCGCCTGTTTTTCGGCGAGCGCTTCATCCATGCCCGTGCTCCAGAAATCGCCGATCTTCTGCTCGTCGCTGCCCTGTCCGTTCGGTTTCTGCGCGGCGTCGTCGCTGATCTTGCGCAGCTTGGCGTACAGATCTTCACGCACGGCCGGGCCGATTCCCCAATACGGTTCGGAAGCGGGAATCGGATGGGCTTTCAACCAGGCGCCGTTGGCGTAGGTGAAAAAATCCTCGCCGGGATTGACCGATGTATCGATATTCGCCGCCACGACATCGGGCTTTGCCGGCTGCGTCGGCGTCGCCGCAGGAGTAGCCGCAGGAGTAGCCGCGGGCGCGGCGACTTTTGCCGGTTGATCCGGCGCGCGCTGACAGCCGCAGAGTGTGAGGATCGAAAAGCAGGTTGCGAACAACGTCAGGCGCAGCATCGGTTTCATGGAAGTTCCCCCGCGAATGAGGCGGCCATGCTAACCGAGATCGGCGTGTGCCAAATCCCTCGAAAGTCACTCTCTCGAATCGATCGCCTCAGCGCGAAGAAACAGGCGCGTGGTCGGACTCGACGGCCGCCGGCCGATTTTTATTCCGCCGGCGACGTTGAAACCGTTCCTGCAGACGTTCGAAATACAGGTAGATCACCGGCGTGAGATAGAGCGTAAGGATTTGAGAGGTGAGCAATCCGCCGACCACTGCCACACCGAGCGGGCGCCGCGATTCGGCGCCTGCGCCCAATCCCAGCGCGATCGGCAACGTGCCCATCAGCGCGGCGAAACTGGTCATCATGATCGGACGGAAACGCACGATGCACGCGTCGAAAATTGCATTCTCCGGCGATTCGCCCTCGCGCTGCTTTTCGAGCGCGAAGTCGATCATCATGATCGCGTTTTTCTTGACGATACCGATCAGCATGATCAAACCGACCGCCGAATACAGGTTCAGGTCGATGTGGAAAATCAGCAATGTGAGCAACGCGCCGAACGCGGCGGTGAGCACGCCGAACAAAATCGTGAGCGGATGGATGAAACTCTCGTACAAAATCCCGAGCACGAGATAGATCACGAACACCGCGAACAGCAACAGCGAACCCATGCTCGAAATCGACGATTGAAACGCCTGCGCCGTACCCTGAAATGTACCGGTGATCGTATCCGGCATTTTCATCTTCGCGACGGCGCCGTCGATGCGCTCGACGGCCTGGCTCAACGAAACGCCCGGCGCGAGATTGAACGACATCGTCACCGACGGCACCTGACCGAGATGGCTGATCGTCGCCGGTCCCACGGATTTATCGAAGTGCGCCACGGCCGATAGCGGCACGAGTTGCCCGCCGCTGGAATGGATGTAGAGCTGACCGAGTACGGACGGATCGTTCTGGCGTTTCGGATCGACCTGCATCAACACCCAGTACTGATCGATGGACGTATAAATCGTCGACACCTGTTGCGGACCGAACGCGGTATACAACGCGTTTTCGATCTGACTCGCGGTGACGCCGACGGCCGCCGCCGCATCGCGATCGATCTTCACGTCCATCTCGGGCGTGGCGATGAGCAGATCGCTGGTGACGTCCTGGAAGCCTTGGAGTTTCGATACGGTGTCGACGAGTTTCGGCACGAACGCAAACAACTCCTTCGTATCGATATCCTGCAACGTGTACTGATATTGCGTCTTGGTGAGCTGGCCGCCGATGCGAATGATCGGGATGTTCTGCAGATAGACTTTGAAGCCGGGAATGCCGGTGAGTTTCGGACGCAATTCCTGGATCACTTCTTCCGGCGAACCGCGCTCGCTGCGCGGCTTCAACGTGACGATCATGCGGCCGAGATTCAACGACGCGCTACTCCCGGAAACGCCGATGAACGCCATCACGCCCTGCACGGCCGGATCGTCGCGGATGATCTTCGCGGCCTCGTTATGCTTGCGCGCCATTTCCGCGAAGCCGACATCCTGATCGGCTTCGGTGAACACGAACAATTGTCCGGTATCGTCGCTCGGCAAAAATCCTTTCGGCACGAGCATGAACAGCGCGCCGGTCGCCAGGATGATCAGCAGAAACGTACCGATCACCCATCGGCGATGCGCGAGCGCGATGTGCAGCGTTCGCTTGTAGAAATTCTGCATGCCGTCGAACACGTTCTCGAACATCTGGTACATGCGTCCGTGCTTTTCTCCCGCGTGCGATTTGAGCATGCGACTGCACAACATCGGCGTGAGACTGAGCGACACGAATCCCGACACCAGAACCGCCGCGACGATGACGACGGCGAATTCATGCAACAGCCGACCGATGATGCCGCTCATGAACATGATCGGGATGAACACCGCGGCGAGCGACAGCGTCATCGACAGAATCGTGAAGCCGATTTCTTTCGCGCCGTCGAACGTCGCCTGCAGCGGCGTCTTGCCCATTTCCATGTGCCGCGCGATGTTTTCGAGCATGACGATCGCGTCGTCGACGACGAATCCGACGCACAACGTCAATGCCATCAGCGACAGATTGTCGAGGCTGTAGCCGAACGGATACATGATCGCGAACGTGCCGGCGATCGACATCGGCAGCGCGAGCGATGGAATGATCGTGGCCGACACGTTTCGCAAAAATACGAAGATGACCAGGATCACCAGACCGAGCGCAAGGAGCAGGCTGAACTCGACGTCGTCGACGGACGCGCGAATGCTTTCGGTGCGATCGTAGAAAACCTTCAGATCGACGCCGGCCGGCAATTGTTTGCGGAATCCCGGCAGCACCGATTTGATTCGCTGAACGACGGCGATCGTATTCACACCCGGCTGTTTCTGGATCGCCAGCAGCACGCCGCGTTTGCCGTTGACCCACGCAGCAAGTTTGTCGTTCTGGATGCCGTCGTAGATGTTGCCGATATCGCGCAAACGCACCGGCGCGCCGTTTTGGTAGCTGACGATCAAATCGGCGAACGGTTTCGCCGCGTCGAACTGTCCGTTGACCATCACGTTGTAGGTGCGGTCGCTGCCGTATAGCGTGCCCGTCGGCAGATTCACGTTTCCGCTGCCGACCGCGCTCTGCACTTGATCGATACCGAGCCCGCGCGCGGCCATCGCACCCGGATCGAGATCGATGCGCACCGCGTATTTCGCCGAACCGTACACGTTCACGAGCGCGACCCCGTCGATCATCGACAAGCGTTGCGCGAGCAGCGATTCGCCGTATTCGTCCACCTTCGACAACGGCAATGTGTCGGATTGCATGCCGATGAAATAGATCGGCGCGTCGGCCGGATTCACTTTCTTGAACGTGGGCGGCGTCGTCATCGTCGGCGGCAATTGCTTGAGCGCTGCCGAGATGGCCGACTGGACGTCGAGCGCGGCATCGTCGATGTTGCGCTCGAGCGTAAATTGCAACGTGATCTGCGTTTGCCCGATGCCGCTGACCGACGTCATCGAATCCAGCGCGGCAATCGTGGAGAACTGCTTTTCGAGCGGTGTCGCCACCGCCGACGACATCGTCTCCGGCGACGCGCCCGGCAACTGAGCGGTTACCTGGATGGTCGGGAAATCGACGTTCGGCAAATCCGAAACCGGCAACAGACGATATCCCGCAATGCCGAACACCAGAATGCCGACCATCAACAGCGTGGTCATCACCGGCCGGCGAACGAAAATTTCCGACATCGAATTCATTTCGCCGCCGTCTTTTCCGTGCCGCGCGGTTTCACTTTGGTGCCATCGATCAAACGCGATTGCCCATCGGTGACGACCGTATCGTTTTCGGCGAGACCGTCGACGATCATCGTCTCGCCGTCGACAGTGCGCGCGACTTTCACACCGCGCTGCGCGGCCTTGCCGTCAGCGTCGACGATGAACACGTAGCTGCCGTTCGGCCCGGCCTTCACGGCCGCCTCGGGCACGACCAGCGCGTTGCTGTCGGTGCCTAGCGTGAGCGTGATGTTGACGTATTCGCCCGGCCACAAACGCTCATCGGCATTTTTGAACATCGCGCGCAGTTTCACCGTGTTCGTTTGCTGATCGACGGCGTTGTCGATGAAGGCCAATTGGCCGTCTATACGTCCATCAATTCCATCACCCGCAGCAAACACCGGCAACGTGCCTTTGCCTTGCGCGTTGCGCACGCGATCGACGTACAGACCTGGAATCGAAAAACTGACGTAGATCGGCGACACGCGATTGATGGTCAACAATGCCTGTGTGTCGTTTGCCTTCACCAGATTGCCGGCCTGCACGAGGATGCGTCCCGCGCGGCCATCGATCGGCGCAAAAATATCCGTATAGCCGAGCGTGAGTTTCATCGCGTCGAGATTGGCCTGATCGACCTTCACGCTCGCCGCCGCGGCCGCGTAGGCGGTGCGGTATTGCTGCATCTGGTCGGCGGAAATGAATCCTTTCGACGCGACGGGTTCGTAGCGATCGAGCTGCGCTTTGGAGAGATCACGCGCCGCATTGTCTTTCGCGAGCACCGCTTGCGATTGGGCCAGCGCCGCCTGCGCAGGGCGCGGATCGATCTTGAACAACAGTTGTCCTTTGGTCACCGCCTCACCGTCTTTGACGTGCGATTCGAGTAATTGCCCATCGACGAGCGACTTCACCGCAACGCTGTCGATCGGCTCGACGGCGCCCGGCGCACCGATCAGATCGGGCAAACTTTTTTTGACGACTTTGGCGGTATCGACCGGCACTGCCATCTCGACCGGCGGCGGCGGTTTACCCGAACACGCAGCGATCGCGATCGACGAAAAAACAAAAATCGCGCGTGCGCGACGCCATGTTGCGGAAGTTCGGAAAATGGAGTTCGACATGGCCGCTATTATGGAGGACGCGTCAAATTCTTCGTCCGGATGCGGAGTAAAGACTTGTGAAGTCCTGATCTGCACCTAGATCGAAAGTCATGCACGCCGCACGTCGCGCCGTGTGAGACCGCTACAATGCATGATCCGCGCTGGCCGCAACTGCGTCCCGGCGCTGTGTTCGTTTGATGAATTTTATTTTACGAAATGCGATGGACCATAAGCGATGGAATGTAAACGATGGACTCGGCATTGATCAAACCTCCTCTGCCGCGCGACGCGAAACGCCGCGCTTTTTGGACCGGCTTAAACGGCAGCGCTCAGGCGCTTGCGCTGACCGAAGCGGCACGCGCGCACGACGGCATCGTCGTCGGCGTGGCGCACGATACGCATGCGGCGCTCACGCTCGAATCGGACCTGCATCTGTTCGCGGGCAATTCGATCGAAGTCATGCATTTTCCCGACTGGGAAACTCTTCCCTACGATTTGTTTCCGCCGCATCCGGAAATCGTTTCGCGACGAATCGCGGCGTTGTATCGATTGCCTTCGATCACGCGCGGGATTCTGATCGTTCCCGTCGCAACCCTGATGCAGCGGCTCGCACCGCGCAGTTTCATCGGCGGTTCGAGTCTGCAGCGCTCGGTGCGCCAAACGCTCGATCTCGTCGCCGAACAACGTCGTTTGCAATCCGCCGGATATCGCAGCGTGCCGCAGGTCGGCGAGCCGGGCGAATTCGCCGTGCGCGGTGCGCTGCTCGATATATTTCCGATGGGAAGTTCCCAGCCCTATCGCATCGAACTGTTCGATCGTGAAATCGAATCGATCCG
Organism: Rudaea sp.; assembly: GCA_040002515.1. GTDB lineage: Bacteria > Pseudomonadota > Gammaproteobacteria > Xanthomonadales > Rhodanobacteraceae > Rudaea. Next base: position 26,906 of record JBDUEI010000129.1, read on the forward strand.
AAGTTTCGATCCGGAAAACCAGCGCTCGCTGCACAAGATCGACAAAGTGGATTTGTTGCCGGCGCGCGAATTTCCGCTGACCGAAGAATCGATCAAATCATTTCGCAATACCTTGCGCGAACGTTTCCCGATCGATCCGCGACGCTGTCCGATCTATCAGGATCTGAAAGAAGGTGCCACGCCAGCCGGCATCGAATATTACCTGCCGCTGTTTTTCGAGCACACCGAAACGCTGTTTGATTATCTCGGCGACAACACGTTGTTCGTCACCGCCGAACACGCGCTGGATGCGGCCGATACGTTCTGGCAGCAAGCGCAATCGCGGTACGACAATCGCGCCCACGATATCGAACGGCCGATTCTGCCCGTCGCCGAGTTGTATCTGCCGCCGCAACTTTTGCGCGAACAATTGAATCAGCGATTGCGCGCGGAAATCGTCGCCGCAGGCTCGAACGAACACGCGGTCGATCTCGGCACGCAACCCGCGCCGACGTTGACCGCGCAGAAGCGCGAAGCGCCGTTCGAAGAATTGAAACGTTTCGTCGAGCGCTACGAAGGTCGCGCGCTCATCGCCGTGGACTCGGCGGGACGGCGTGAAGCGCTGATCGAGCAGTTGTCGACGATCGGAATGAAGCCGCACGTCGTCGCGTCATGGCACGAATTCCTCTCAATTCCTCATTCCGTCGGAAGTCGGCTTTCAGTGACTTCGCCGTTGGAAAAAGACGAGTCACTGGATTCCGGCCTTCGCCGGAATGACGCGCATGTGGGCTCGCAGGTCTCCATCGTCGTCGCGCAACTCGACGATGGTTTCGCACTTGCAACCCCTCCACTTACGATCCTCAGCGAACGCCAGCTCTACGGCGAACGCGTGCAACAAACGCGTCGTCGCAAACTCGCCACGCGCGATCCGGATACGATCCTGCGCGATCTGTCCGAACTGGCAATCGGTTCGCCGATCGTGCACGTCGATCATGGCGTCGGCCGGTATCAGGGCCTGATCAAGCTTGATGTCGGCAACGGTGGCGAATTCCTCAGCATCGAATACGCGAAAGGCGACAAACTGTACGTACCCGTCGCGCAGTTGCATCTGGTCTCGCGCTATTCCGGCGTTGCCGACGAGATGGCGCCGCTGCATTCGCTCGGCGGCGAAGCATGGGAACGCGCGAAGAAACGTGCGGCCCAGAAAGTGCGCGACGTCGCAGCCGAACTGCTCGCGCTGTATGCGCAGCGCGCGGCGCGTCCGGGCAAGGCTTTCGTCTACGACCGCGCGATGTACGAGCAATTCGCCAACTCGTTTCCGTTCGAAGAAACGCCGGATCAATTGCGCGCGATCGAAGCCGTGATCGCCGATCTCGCCGCCGGCAAATCGATGGATCGCGTGGTGTGCGGCGATGTCGGATTCGGCAAAACCGAAGTCGCGTTGCGCGCGGCGTTCGTCGCCGCGACGGCGGGCAAACAGGTCGCATTGCTCGTACCGACCACCTTGCTCGCTCAGCAGCACTATCAGAATTTCCGCGATCGTTTTGCGGATTGGCCGGTGCGCGTCGAAGTTCTGTCGCGTTTCAAATCGAAAAAGGAAATCGCCGCGGAACTCGAAAAGGTGCGCGAAGGCACCATTGACGTCGTCATCGGCACACATCGTTTGCTGCAGCCAGACGTGAAGTTCAAGGAACTGGGGCTGGTCATCGTCGACGAAGAACAACGTTTCGGCGTGCGCCAGAAAGAACAACTCAAGCGATTGCGCGCCGAAGTCGATTTGCTCACGCTGACAGCAACGCCGATACCGCGCACGTTGAACATGGCGCTGGCCGGATTGCGCGATCTGTCCATTATTGCGACTCCGCCGGAACATCGTTTGGCCGTAAAGACGTTCGTCGCGCCGTACGATCCGGCTGTCGTGCGCGAGGCGTTCCAGCGTGAAATCGCGCGTGGCGGACAGGTTTACTTTTTGCACAACGAAGTCGATTCGATCGAGCGCACCGCGCGCGAACTCGGCGATTTGATTCCCGACGCGCGCATCCGCATCGCACACGGACAAATGCCCGAGCGCGAACTCGAACAAGTCATGCTCGATTTCTATCGTCAACGCTTCAACGTTCTAGTGTGCACGACGATCATCGAATCCGGCATCGACGTACCGAGTGCGAACACCATCGTCATTAATCGCGCCGATCGTTTCGGACTGGCGCAGTTGCATCAATTGCGCGGACGCGTCGGGCGTTCGCATCATCGCGCATACGCCTATCTGATCGTGCCGGATCGCCGCGCGATCAGCGCGGATGCGGAAAAACGACTGGACGCGATCGCATCGATGGAAGAGCTCGGCGCCGGATTCACGCTGGCGACGCACGATCTGGAAATCCGCGGCGCCGGCGAATTGCTCGGTGAAGAACAGAGCGGCCAGATGCAGGAAATCGGATTCGCGCTTTACAGCGAACTCCTCGAACGCGCGGTTAAGGCATTGAAGAGTGGACGCACGCCCGATTTCGATCTGCTCAGCGAGCACGAAGCCGATGTGCAATTGCATTTGCCCGCGCTGATTCCCGACGACTATCTTGCCGACGTCAACGCGCGTCTCACGCTGTACAAACGCATCGCCGGCGCGCGCGATTCCGACGCGCTGCGCGAACTGCAAGTCGAAATGATCGATCGTTTCGGATTGCTACCCGAGCAAGTGAAAAATCTTTTCGCCGTCGCCGGCATCAAGCTCGCCGCGAACGCGCTCGGCATCCGCAAACTCGAACTCGGCGAAAAAGGCGGGCGCATCCATTTCAACGCGCAGCCGAATGTCGAGCCTGCGACCATCATCCGATTGATACAGACGCAGCCGAAAGTTTATTCGCTGGATGGGCAGGACAAGTTGCGTGTGAGACTCGAATTGCCGGGCGCGGCGGAACGGCTGGGGACGGCGATGGCGTTGGTGACGACGCTGTCGCAGCGTGCGTAGGGTTGATTGAATTCCGGTTGGTTTGTATTGAAGAGCTTCCACAGTCCTGCGGACTGCGGGTCACTTTCTTTGCGGGTGCAAAGAAAGTAACCAAAGAAAGCACCCGAAGCGGGCTAGCGGCCCAAGGAGGATTCGCATCGAATCCGTGACGGGGCGCCAGAATGCTCTTTGATGGAAGGAGAATTTAAGCGCGACTCGCTATCAATTAACCCGACTCGCAGAGCAAACGAGAGCGGGCGTGTCGTGATCATGATGTGCGTATCCGTCATTAAGTCACAGCGAGAGATAGATGACGAAAAAGGCGTGCCGTTCCGGACTGACTTCTCATCGTCAAAGACTCACACTGCGCACTTGCTGTTTATACCTCGACGCAATAGCGCGAGGGCCACGCGTTATCGCTGCGAAAGCCGAATCCTCGGTGCGGGGTGCGAAGCGCGTACTTAATCGCACCTTCTCACGCCGGCGCTCCAAGCACATCAAACGCGACGGCTTCCGCGACATCTTCATAGCTTGTATCAACGGTGATCGCGCGCAGGATGCGCGCGGTCCGTGCGAGGCCAGGGATGGCCTCTCACGGACACGGCCTACACGAAGAACAAAGTGTTTTTTGGTGACTTTTTGTCACGACAAAAAGTTACCCGCTCGCGCAGCGAGTGGAAGCTCTTGTC
>JBDUEI010000130.1:0-7660 GCA_040002515.1 Rudaea sp.
TACGCCGATCGCGACCATTGCATCCAGTACATGGTCGCCGTGCCGCTGATCTTCGGCCGTCTCACCGCTGACGATTACGCCGACGCGATTGCCGCCGATCCGCGCATCGATGCGCTTCGCAGCAAAATGACGGTGAAAGAAAACCCACAATTTACAAAAGATTATTTCGATCCCGAAAAACGTTATATCGGCAATTCCCTGCAGATATTCTTCAAGGACGGAACCCATAGCGAGAAAGTCTCGATCGATTATCCGATCGGTCATCGCAAGCGCCGTCAGGAAGGCATCCCGGTGCTCGTGCGCAAGGTGGAACAGGCTCTGGCGGGTCATTTGTCTTCACGGCAAGTTGCGCGGATTCTCGACGTGTCGGCCGATCCGCAGCGCCTGGCAGCACTTCCCGTGCCGCAATTCATGGATTTATTCGCGTTGTGACCCGGTACGCCACCCTAGCGGTCCGGTTTGATTTCTGACTGATAAATGAATGACCTAGGCTGGAGAACAGCATTTCCTTTTGTTAGACTCCCGCCGACTATGTTAGCGTTGTGATAACATATACTTAACGCAGCCTAGTAGTACCCAGCTGTTGACGTGTCAGCGTGCCGCACAAGGGTGGGGCGGGCGCTCTAAAAACTTTGTAGAGGAGACTCCGATGAAACGTAATACTTTATTTGTGCTGATCGCCCTAGGATTGGGTGGTGTCAGCGTCGCGCAGGCGCAGGACATGGCCAGCAGTTGGTATCTCGCCCCGCGCATTGGCGTGGATGTTCCGGACAGCGACCGCACCACCAAGACCACGCTCTATTCGGGCATCGGTCTGGGCGCGTGGGTCAATCCTAATTTCTCGGTCGATCTGGAATACGGCATCAACAATGCCGAATTCAAAGACAGCTCGCCCCGTGCGAACCACCAGTGGGAAAGCGTCCAGCTCGACATCGCTGGCCGTTACTACTTTGGCGACGTGAGCAACACGCTGCGTCCGTACGTCATGGGTGCCGTCGGCGCCCTTCGCCACAAAGCCTACTCGGGCTTCCTGCTGCAGAACCAGTCGTTCTCTGGCGGCGGCGGTTGGGATCCGATGGCTGCCGTGGGCGTAGGCGTTTCCTACAACCTGTCGGACCGTCTGTCGGTTCGCGGCGAAGTCGCAGCCCGTTACGATCGTGACAACAACTCGATCAACTCGACGGTTTCCGATAACTATTTCCCGTATCGCAAGAGCGGATTCACCGACGGTATCGCCACGATCGGCCTGACGTACAACTTCGGTGGCCATGCCGCCGCTGCTGCGCCGGCGCCTTCCGCTTCGACGCCGCCACCCCCGGCCCCGCCGCCGGTACGTGAAGCTCCGGCGACGACGTCGACGACCATCGACCTGCGTGGTGTGGAGTTCAAGTTCGACCATCCGCGCGTCGGCGAGAAGATCGTCCCGTCGCTGAAGGCACCGACTGCCGAATCCGTACAGATCCTGGACGAAGCCGTCGATACCCTGAAGCGCAATCCGAACGTCCGCGTCGAAGTGGACGGCCATACCGACTCCGTCGGTTCGGACGCGTACAACCAGAAGTTGTCCGAGCGTCGCGCCAAAGGCGTGTACGACTACCTCGCCGAGCACGGCGTTTCGTCGAGCCAGCTGGATGGACCGAAGGGCTTTGGCGAAAGCGCTCCGATCGACACCAACGACACCGCGGCTGGCCGTCAGCGCAACCGCCGTACCGAGCTCAAAGTCGAGAACTGATCGACGACTCGTACGCAAGCAACACGAAAAAGCCCGGCGCGAGCCGGGCTTTTTTTATGCGTTAGTCGTAACGATTTTTCGAGAAACGCGACCGCGACTTCAGCGCGAGAAGCGATAGTGCCCGACCATCCATTCATCACCGCCGGCATAGCCGAACAGTTCGGCGCAAGCCATCCAGAACATGCGCCAACGCTGATTCCACAGCGCCGCGTCATCGCCATAGGCTTGTTGCAACACACTCAGGATCTTGTCGCGGTGAGCATCGTGATTGGCCAGCCACGCATTGGCGGTTTTTTCGTAGTGCGTGCCCGACAATCGCCACTGCCGTTCGATGCATAGATCCTGCTGAAACCACAGCAACGTATCCGCCGACGGCATTACGCCGCCGGTGAAAAAGTAGCGGCCCATCCAGTTGTCGTCGCCTTCGGTTTCGAACGGATACAACAGTTCGCGATGGCAGAAAATATGGACGAACAGCTTTCCACCCGGACGCAGCCACGATGCGATGCGGCCCAGCAATGTGTCGTAGTTGCGCATGTGTTCGAACATTTCGATCGATACCGCGCGATCGAACTGCGCCGAATCGAGCGTGAGGGTATTCACGTCCTGCGTGATCACGCGAACGTTGTTCAAACCTCGCGCGCGGCACTGCGCTTCGATGAATTCCCGCTGCGGCCGTGAATTCGAAACCGCGACGATGCGGCTATTGCGAAAATGCTCGGCCATCCACAACGTCAGCGAACCCCAGCCGCAGCCGAGTTCGAGGATGTCTTGTCCGTCGGCCAATTGCGCGCGCTCGACATACAACGAAAGCATCGCTTGCTCGGCCTGATCGAGTGTTTCGTCTCCGTTCGGAAAATAACAACTCGAATATTTCAGCCGAGCGCCCAGGCACAACTGGAAAAAACGCGGCGGCAATTCGTAATGCTGTGCATTGGCCGCATCGGTATGGATCGCAACCGGCGCGGTGCGCAGTTCTTCGATGCGCTGTTGGACGCGGCGCGACACTTCGGGCGCGTCGCCCGCGCACTCTTCACGCAAACGCTGCGCGCACAGTCGACGGATGCCGAAACGAATCAGGAAATCCGGCAGCCGGCCGCGTTCGGCAAGACCGGTCAACCCGGTCGGATTGGCGATCGGCGGAATTCCATCAGCGATGACGTGGCTCATGATTCGGCCTTCTTGGGAAACCACGGAATGAACACGCTCGTCCTGCGCTGATACGCCCGGTAAGCCTCACCGCGCGAACGCAGCGATTGCGCTTCTGTGTACGGAACGCCGCTCACCCACATCAGCGAAACGAACATCAATATCGGACCGATCCAGCTCAGCAGCCAGATGTGCAGCGGCGTTCCGAACGAAAGAAATACGTAAGCGAACCAGTGCAGCCATTCGAAGAAATAATTCGGATGACGCGAATATCGCCACAACCCGACATCGCAGACGTGACCGTGATTTCGCGGATTCTTGCGGAATGCCGCCAGCTGCGCATCGGCAATCGATTCGCCGATCACGCTGATCAACCAAATGGCGATGCCGAGCACACACCATAGCGAAGGCGTATCGCGAACGTTTTCCGCAACCGCGTAAAACGGAAGCGAAAACAAAACAATGATGATGGCCTGCGCCTGAAAAAATCCAAAAAACTTCGCCTGATTGTCCTGCCAGTGCGCGCGCAAATACTTGTAGCGACCGTCTTCCGGCTCGTTCAGTACGCGCGCGAAAATGTGCAGGCAAAGCCGCGACGCCCAAATGCCGCCCAACATCGCCACACCCAGGCGCGGAATCAGACCGCCGGTTCCGACCCACGCATAAAACAGCGCGCTCGCACCCATTCCGATCGACCACACCGCATCGACGATACCGGCATTGCGCGTGCGCAATTGGATCGCCCACGCGATGGTCATTGCGATACACGACGCGATCAATACGCACAGAATGAACCAGGGATTCACGACACGGCGCCAGCTAGGGCTGGCAGGGCACCGTCGTATTTTCGCAGTCGATTGGCCGCCAGACACAAGATCGGCGTTACGACCGCCCAGACGAAAGCGAGAACGATCAACGTGCCGATCGGCGACTCGCCAAAGCTGATCGCATTCCAACCCTTGAACGCCGCCCAGTACGCCAGTGGCGCTCCGATCCCGCCCAGCGCTGCAGCGAGCACGAAATTCGATTTGAGATACGACAGCGAATGATTGAGCGTGAGCGCGAAGTTGACCCACAACGCGACAATCCACACCGGCGCGAGCGACACCCACGGCACCGGCGATGCGTAGCTGAGCGCGCCGCTCCGCGCGAACAGCGAATCGATCACGAAACCCGCCGCCGCTGCGATGCAGATCAGCACCACGTCGGAGCGGCGCGAGGTGGATACCGCCAGTTGCAGCGCTGCGAATATCGCCACGGCGATGGGTCCGGCCCACCACCAGCCGCGTGCCGCGCCGGCCACGGCGAGTAGCCATACGCTCTGGTACAAAATTAAATTTATCCACTTGTTCACAAGCGCGCATCCAGATCGGGCAGAAACTGCGCGCGCCGGCAGTCCGGTTTGGCCAGCAACATCTGCACGTCGCCGGTGGACCGTTCGCGAAATCCGCTCTCGCAGTAGGCCAGATAAAAATCCCACATGCGGATGAATCGTTCGTCGTAGCCGAGCGAGCGGACCTCGGCCAAAACACGATGGAATCGTTCGCGCCACGCCGCCAACGTCACCGCGTAACTCAGGCCGATGTCTTCGCAGTTGAACAGTTTAAGGTCGCTGGACTTCGCCATCGCCGACGTCATCGCAGCGATCGAAGGAATGAAGCTGCCAGGAAAAATATGGCGTTTGATGAAGTCGACCGCGCGCAGCGCCTGCGCGTAACGATGATCTTCGATGGTGATCGCCTGGATAAGCGCGGCGCCGTCAGGCTTCAACAGCGAACTGACTTTGGCGAAATACGTGTCGAGATACTGATGCCCGATCGCCTCGATCATTTCTATCGACACGAGTTTGTCGAACGTGCCCGAAAGATCGCGATAATCCTCGAGCAATACGGTGACGCGTTCGGCCATGCCCGCCTCGTGCACGCGCTGCCGCGCGAGATCGAACTGCTCGCGCGAGATTGTCGTTGTCGTGACGTGACAGCCATAGTTCGTCGCCGCGTGAATCGCGAAGCCGCCCCAGCCGCTGCCGATTTCGACGACGCGGTCGCGCGGCTGAAGTGCCAGTTTCTGGCAGATGCGATCGAGTTTCCGACGCGATGCGGTTTCCAGCGATTCGTCGGGCCGCGCATAGATCGCCGACGAATACATCATGTTCTCGTCGAGAAAAAGCTTGAAAAAATCGTTGCCCAGATCGTAATGCGCGGCGATGTTTTTCTGGCTGCCGCTGCGCGTGTTCCTGCGCATCGCATGCCACGCCCGCAACAAGGTTCCGGCAACGCGCGCGAGTCCTTGTTCCATCGCATCGAGCCGATCGCGATTGCGCACGAGCATGCGCATCAGCGAGACCAGATCGTCGCAATGCCAAAGTCCGTCCACGAACGCTTCGCCCGCGCCAACGCTGCCGTTGGCGGCGACCTGACGGTAAAATGCCGCATCGTATACATGCAGCGTCGCGTGCAGCGTGTGCGCGGGATCCTGCGCCGGTGTTCCGAGCAAAACGTCTCCCATCGCATCGACGATGCGCAGCTGGCTGTCGCGCAGACCCTGCATCTGCTTGAGCAGACGTGTGCGCAATGCATTGTCCAGCGCGCCATAGGCCGGCGCGGAGAGCAGTTCGATCGTTCTGGTGATTTCCGTCCCCATGATTCAGCTGGCCTTCGATTTCGGGTGATCGTAAACCGGGTTGCGTCTAAGAAAGATCAAGAAGGCCTGCCAATGGATGGCCAGAACGATGCGCGCGGTCATGGCCGGGAAGCGCCAAAGCACTCGGGCCAGGTTTGCGCCGTTCAATTCGCGCTTTTCCAGGACCAGTGTCGCGTCGAACTCGCGCGACGCGCCGTCGAGCACGTCCATTTGCACGCGCAGACTGTCGGAGGGCGCGGTGAAGCGCCATGCGTAATCGCGCTGCATCGGCAGGAACGGCGAGACGTGGAAGCGCTTGCCGAAATTCCAGCGCATCGCGCGGCCGTGCCGTTCGCTTTCGGCGACGGGAAGTACATAACTGTGACGTTCCCGCCACGGCGTGTTGGTGATTTCCGCGACGATGCAGTCCAGCGTGACGCCGTCATCCGCATAGCAATAGTAAAACGTGACGGGATTGAAGCTCGCTCCGAACGTGCGCAGATGCGTGAGCATGCGGATCGGTCCGGTCGGCGCGCGGCCGAGTAATTCCGACACGCGCGCGCGCACCGCCGCATCGAGGGGGATGGCGGGGTCGCCCAGAAAATCACTGCGCCGGAATTCCGCGATGTTGTGCCGACCGATCGACCACAGCCTTCGTCCTGCGAACACGCGATCGATCTCGGCCAAGTCCAGATACATCATGTACATGCGATAGCGGAACGCATGCGGATGCGGCGCGTGACGCCGATGACGCACCGAGCCTTCGTAGATACAGCTTTGCAACGGCGCGTTCATAGCCAGCGCACGCCGAGTTCGCGGGCGACGTCGACGGCGCTGCGCATACCGTCTTCATGGAATCCCCAACCCCAATACGCGCCGGCGAACCACGTCCGGTTCACGCCTTGAATTTCTTTCTTGCGCAGTTGCGCAGCGACGCTTTCCTGCGAATACAACGGATGGTGATAACGCATCCGCGCGATGATTTTTTTCGGATCGATGCGCGCCGTGCAATTGAGCGAGACCACGATCGGTTCGCTCGCATCGAGCGATTGCAGGAGATTCATGCAATAGCTGACGGTGCATTCGCTGCTCGCGTCGGCGGGAACCAGCGCATTCCACGCCGCCCACGTCTTGCGTCGCCGCGGCAACACGTTCGCATCGGTATGCAATACGACGTCGTTGGGTTGATACGCGATCGCACCGAGAATGTCCCGCTCCGCCATCGTCGCATCCGACAGCAGCCGAAGCGATTCATCGCTATGGCTGGCGAGGACCACGTGATCGTAACGTTCACTGCGCGAATCGGATTCGATCTGCACACCGTCATCGGTGCGGGTTATTTTCGCCACTTCAGATCCGATACGTTCGCGCACCTTCCAGCGTTTGCGCAAGGCGCGCACGTACTGGCGCGAACCGCCTTTCACCACGCGCCATTGCGGCCGACCATCGGCCTGCATCATGCGATGATTGGCCATGAACCGAACGAGATATTTGGCGGGAAACTTCGCGATCGCGTGCGCCGGCGACGACCACAGCGCGCTGGCCATCGGAAACAGGTGGTCGTCGCGAAACGCATCGCCGTAGCGATGCTCGGCCAAATAGTCGCCGAGGCTCGGTCCCGCGTCGGGGGAATCGAGCAAGGCAGGTGCCTCGCGATAGAAACGCAAGATATCGCGGACCATGCCGAGGAATCGTGGCGAAACGATATTGCGGCGCTGGCAGAACAGGCCGTTGAGACTGGTCGCGTTGTATTCCAGGCCAGTACGTTCGTTTCTCAACGCGAAGCTCATCGTCGTCGGTTGCGATTCGACGCCGAGCTCGTCGAACATCGCATTCAGCAACGGATAGTGCGCCGTATTGAAGACGATGAATCCGCTATCGACGGCGAAAATTTTTCCGCCGATTTCGACATCGTGCGTATGTGTATGGCCACCCAGATAATCGTTGCGCTCGTACAGCGTCACCTCGTGATCGCGCGCCAGCAACCATGCGCTGGCGAGACCGGCGATGCCGGAGCCGACCACCGCGATGTGCATCTCAGCGCGGCCGCCGCAATCCAGGCGGAACCGGCTTGAGATCCCAGACCAGTCCGAACAGCGCCATGCCGCGCAGCGCGTAATACGTCATGTCGATTTCCCACCAGCGGAATCCCTGCCG
>JBDUEI010000131.1:0-21226 GCA_040002515.1 Rudaea sp.
GCGGCCGCGTCAAAACGCAGATGGAGAAAAGCCAGCGCGAGTACTACCTCAACGAGCAGATGAAGGCGATCCAAAAGGAACTGGGCGAGGGCGAAGAAGGCCCGAACGAAGTCGAGGAGCTGAATAAAAAAATCGAAAACGCCGGCATGCCCAAGCCGGTCGAGAAGAAGGCGCGTGCAGAGTTGAACAAGCTCAAGCAGATGTCGCCAATGTCCGCCGAAGCCACCGTCGTGCGCAATTACATCGACTGGCTGGTCGGTGCGCCGTGGAAAAAACGCAGCAAGGTTCGCAAGAATCTGAAGGCCGCCGAGGACGTGCTCGACGCCGATCACTATGGCCTGGAAAAGGTCAAGGAACGCATCGTCGAGTATCTCGCGGTGCAGCAGCGCGTGAAAAAAATGAAAGGCCCGATCCTGTGCCTGGTCGGACCGCCGGGCGTCGGCAAAACGTCACTCGGCCAATCGATCGCGCGCGCGACCAATCGCAAATTCGTGCGCATGTCGCTCGGCGGCGTGCGCGACGAGGCGGAAATCCGCGGACACCGCCGTACCTACATCGGATCGATGCCGGGTCGCATCGTGCAAAATATGTCCAAGGGTGGCACGCGCAATCCGCTGTTCATGCTCGATGAAATCGACAAGATGTCGATGGATTTTCGCGGCGATCCTTCGTCGGCTTTGCTCGAAGTGCTCGATCCGGAACAGAACAACGCGTTCAACGATCACTATCTGGAAGTCGATTTCGATTTGTCCGAGGTGATGTTCATCGCCACGGCCAATTCGTTGAACATCCCGGGACCATTGCTCGATCGCATGGAAGTAATCCGTATTCCGGGTTACACCGAAGACGAGAAGTTGAATATCGCGCTGCGCTATCTCGTGCCGAAACAGACCAAAGCCAACGGTCTGAAGAAAGAGGAAGTGCTGGTCGCAGAATCGGCGATTCGCGACATGATCCGTTATTACACGCGAGAATCGGGCGTGCGCAATCTCGAGCGCGAAATTGCCAAGATCTGCCGCAAGGTAGTCAAGGAAGTCACCCTCGCCAACGAGAAGAAAAAAGATTCCAAGCGCGCCAAGGCGACGGTCACATCGCGCAATCTCGAACACTATCTCGGCGTGCAGAAATTCACGTACGGCCGCAAAGAGCTGCAGAACGAGATCGGGCTGGTCACGGGCCTGGCCTGGACACAAGTCGGCGGCGATCTGCTCAGTATCGAAGCCACGGTGGTGCCGGGTAAAGGCAAGCTGATCCACACCGGCCAGCTCGGCGAAGTGATGCAGGAATCGATTCATGCCGCGCTGAGCGTGGTACGAGCTCGCGCGGACCGCTTGGGAATCGATCCGGATTTCCATCACAAGCACGACATCCACATCCATGTTCCTGAAGGTGCGACACCGAAAGACGGGCCGAGCGCGGGTATCGCGATGTGCACCGCGCTTGTTTCGGCGCTGACCAAAGTGCCGGTGCGTTCGGAAGTGGCGATGACCGGCGAGATCACGCTGCGTGGCCGCGTGCTGCCGATCGGCGGGCTCAAGGAAAAACTGCTCGCGGCTCATCGCGGCGGCATCGAGCTGGTCATCATTCCCGAGGAAAATCAAAAGGATCTGGCCGATATCCCGAAGAACATCACGGCGCATCTGACGATCAAGCCGGTGCGCTGGATCGATGAAGTCCTGGACATCGCGCTGGAGCGTCCGCTCGTTCCGATCACTGGAGAAAAAGTGGAAAAAGATGCAAAATCCACTTTGGAACAAAATCGAGACGGCGATGGAGAGGGCAGTCAGCCGCGGCCGCACTGATCCGCCGCAAGGCGCCGTCGCTGCGGCGCCTTGCAAATTTCCTTTAGTGCGTCAAGCGCGAATCGAACATATTTTCGCGCGACGACGGTTTTTGCGAATTCGCGCAAACCCGCACCACGCCTTGTATTGCGCGTAGTCGGCGCGGCTGGTATAAAGTCCGCGCCGCGATCCGATTGACCGCAAAGGCCGGGCGATCGCGGAGCAGCGAATCGAATTGTCACGATACGAACGTGCGCAAATCGATTCGCACACATGCCACGTACAACGGGCACTTGTTCCGATCGGGAGAGAGAGAATGAATAAAGCAGAATTTGTGAGTGCGGTTTCCGATGCAGCCGGTCTGACGAAAGTCGAAGGCGGCAAAGCAGTCGAAGCGATCATCGAAACGATCAAGAAAGCGTTGAAGAAAGGCGACACCATTTCGCTGGTAGGATTCGGCACGTTCATCGTTCGCAAGCGCGCTGCGCGCATGGGTCGCAATCCGCGCACCGGACAGCAGATCAAGATCAAGGCCTCGAAGAATCCGTCCTTCAAAGCTGGCAAAGCGCTCAAGGATGCCATAAACTAATGCGCTTTCGCCCTGCACGTAAGGGTGCTTAGCTCAGCGGTAGAGCGTCGCCCTTACAAGGCGAGGGTCGGGGGTTCGAAACCCTCAGCACCCACCAAACCGAGGTGCGGATCATTCCGCAGAAAGTTCGGCCAGTGACGGTCGAACTTTCGGGGAAGAACAATGCGGAGTGGTAGTTCAGCTGGTTAGAATACCGGCCTGTCACGCCGGGGGTCGCGGGTTCGAGTCCCGTCCACTCCGCCACGTGTTCCCACAAAGGCGCCCTTGGCGCCTTTGTTTTTTTGGAGATTTTTCAGATCATTTATTCGCTAAGGCGAATTTCTTTTCCCCGCCAGCTGCAGCGGAGCCGTTAATCGGCGAAAATGTGCAGCTAACGCGCGTTCTGCGGTTCGCGTGAAACCCAACGGCTTCGGGCATATCAATGCTGCAAACACTTCATGAAAAATTCTCCGGGCTGGTCGCCAAGATCGTGCTCGGTATCATCGTCATCGTATTCGGCGGATTCTTCGGCACGCAACAGTTCATGAGTTCGCGCGCGGAAACGTTTGTCGCCAGTGTCGATGGTCACGAGATCTCGCAGCAGGAATTTCGCGAACGGTACGATGCATATCGATCGCAGATCCAGCGCATGTACGGTCAGCAAATCGATCTGGCGCAGTTCGACACGCCGGAGCGCAAGCGCGAAGTGCTCGATCAGATGATCAACGAACAACTGATTCTGAACGCGGACAGCAAACTCGGCGCCGCCGTGTCGCGAAACGCCATCCAGAATGAGATCGCCAGCTACCCCGCGTTTCAGGCCGACGGAAAATTCAGCCAGGAACAGTATCGGCAACTGCTCGCCGCGCAGCGCCGCTCGCCGGAAGAATTTGCCGATATCGTGCGCCGCGAACTCGAACTGCGACAGATGGACGGACAGCTCACCGCCAGCGCGTTCGTAACCGATGCCGACGTGAACAATTATCTGCGCCTGCGCGATCAGACGCGCGATTTCCGCTTCATCAAGCTCGACAAGCCGACCGGCGCCGACGTGAAAATCGCCGACGCCGATATCGATGCGTATTACAAATCCCACGGCGACGAATTTGCGACGCCCGAAAAAGTGTCGCTGGAATACGTCGAACTCGACGCGTCGAAAATGAAGACGGCGACGAAGGTCGACGACGAAACCCTGAAGAAACAGTACGACGAGCAAAAGTCTCGGTTCGTCACGGCCGAGCAGCGTTTGGCATCGCACATTCTCGTCAAGGTTGACAAGAACGCGAACGCCGACGCGCAGAAAGCCGCGTTGGCGAAAGCAGACGGTATCGCGAAGGAAGCGAAATCCGGAAAAGATTTCGCGGCGCTCGCCAAAGCCGATTCCGATGACCTCGGGTCCAAAGCGCAGGGCGGGGATCTCGGCTGGCTCGAAAAAGGCGTCACCGATCCGGCCTTCGAAAGCGCGCTGTTCGCTTTGAAGAAAGGCGATATTTCCGATCCGGTGAAATCGGACGAGGGCTATCACGTCATTCAATTGCGCGATATCAAAACGGAGAAAGTGCGGCCGTTCGAAGACGTAAAGGCGGAACTGTCGAGCAAATATCTGGAAGGCGAGCGCGAGCGGGAATACAGCGATGTTTCCGGACGCCTGACCGATGCGATCTATCAGGATCCGACGTCGCTGGAAGCCGCGGCCAAACCGTTGGGACTTCCCGTGCAGAAGACCGGGTTGTTCACGCGCACGGCGGGCGAGGGCATTGCGACCAATCCAGCGGTGTTGAAAGCCGCGTTTTCGAATGCAGTGCTGACCGAGGGCAACGCCTCGGATCCGATCGAAATCGCGCCGAGCCATATCGTCATCATTCGCGTTGATCAGCATGAGAAATCGACGCCGAAACCCATCGAGCAGGTTCGCGACGACATCCGCAAAAAACTGACCGATCAGCAAATCGCGAAAGCCGCACGCGAACGCGCCGATACGTTGTATGCGCGACTGAGCAAAGGCGAAACGTTCGACAAGATCGCTACCGAATTGAAACTGAAGATCGACGACCAAAAAGACATCGGCCGCAACGCGGCGAATGTCGATCGCAAGCTGGTCGAGGCCGTGTTCAAACTCGATCGTCCGCAGGAAGGCAAACCGACGCTCGGCGAAACTGTGATGTCGGATGAAAATTACGCACTGGTCGAACTGACCGCGGTAAAAGACGCCGATGCGGCCAAGCTCGATGCGAAGACGCGTGAAGCGGCGCGCAACACCTTACGCCAGGGAATGGGCGGATTGGCGGTGCGCGGCTATGTTGACAGTCTGCGCAAAAGCGCGAAGATCGAAGTGGCGGAAGATCGCATTCAGTAACGATGTTCGCTTCCAAAAAAAAGGCCGCGGAAACGCGGTTTTTTTTTATGCGCGACATGGCACGACGTCAGATCCCGCTGATTCCCATGATGTTGAATCCGGCGTCGACGAACATGATTTCACCGGTCACGCCCGAGGCTAGGTCCGAACAGAGAAACGCGGCGACGTTGCCGACTTCCGCGATTGTCACATTGCGGCGCAGCGGCGCGTTCTGTTCGACGTGCTCGAGCATCTTGCGGAAATTGCCGACGCCTGCTGCGGCCAAGGTCTTGATCGGTCCAGCCGAGATCGCATTGACGCGCGTGCCTTCCGGCCCGAGGTTGTAGGCGAGATAGCGCACGCTTGCTTCGAGGCTGGCTTTGGCTGCGCCCATCACGTTGTAGTTCGCCATCGCGCGGTTGGCGCCGAGATAGGTCAGCGTGAGAATCGAACCGGCGCGACCTTTCATCATCGGCCGCGCCGCCTTGGCCATCGCCGACAGGCTGTAACTGGAAATATCGTGCGCGATCTTGAAATTCTCGCGCGTGAGATTGTCGAGGAATTCGCCCTGAATCGCCTCGCGCGGTGCGAAACCGATCGAGTGGATGAGAATATCCAGGCCGTCCCAATGCTTACCGAGATTCTCGAACAGCGCATCGATCTGTTCGTCGACGCCCACGTCACACGGCAGCACGATATTCGAACCGAATGCGTTGGCCGCTTCGTCGACGCGATTCTTCAGTGAATCGTTGACGTAGGTGAACGCGAGTTGCGCGCCTTCACGATGCATCGCGTCGGCAATGCCCCACGCAATCGATCGCTGACTGATGATGCCGGTAATCAGTGCGCGCTTTCCGTGCAAGAATCCCATGATGCCTCCGCGATTTATCGTAAGCACGCGATTTTAGCGGAGTATGCGAGTGCGCGTCAGTGTGTGCCGCCGCCGGCGGTGGACGCGGTGCTTTCCGCCGCGCTCGCATCGATGCGCAAGCGCTGGCCGCGATGCAGTTTTGTCGAACGCTGCAGGCCGTTCCAGTGCAGCAGTTCGTCGAGCCGTACGTGTTCGGCGCGACAGATTCCCCACAACGTCTCGCCTTGCCGCACGATGTGAATCGACGGCGCCGATGCCAGTTTTCGCGCGGGCGGTTCGACTTTGTTCTCGGTGGGAAAACCGGAGCCTCGGCCCGGCAGCAAAACGTGTTGGCCCGCCGGCAGCACGCCGCCGCTGGAGACGTGATTGATCGAAGCCACCGCTGCCGCGTCGATCTCGTGCGCGGTCGCCAGGACATCGACGGTCTCGTCCTGCTGCAGCGAGATTTCATGCCACTCACGCCACTTTTCCGCCGGCAGCAGCGCGAGTGCGGATTCGACCTGATCGCGCTGAGCGCTGGGTACGAGTAATCCGTACGGACCGTTCGCGGGTATACGGCCCAACGTGTAGCCGGGATTGAACCGGCGCAGTTGCGCGATATCGATTCCGGCAATCCACGCGATCAGATTCAGATCGACCGGAGCGGATAATTCGATGGGCGCCAGCACATCGTCGAGGGTCGGTTCCGGCAGCTCGATATGAAAGCGTTCCGGATCCGACGCCACGCACGCAACGGCAAGCAATTTCGCCAGATGGTCGTGCGCGCCGGGATTGACGCGCAATCGCGCCAGTTCCTCGGCGCTGCGATTCGATGCACCGCTGCCCACCCGTGTTTTTACGCCGTACTCGCCGACGTTGTAGGCGAGATCCACGACGCGCCAGTCGTCGAACTCGCGCTGATAGCGCTCCAGCAGATCGAGCGCCGCGTGAGTCGAGGCCACGATATCGAGACGTCCGTCATAGTCCGGCGTGATCGACAAACCGGTTTCGCGCGCGGTGTCCGGCATCAATTGCCAGATGCCGGCGGCGCGGTCCCCGCTCGATGCGATGGGCGTGTAGGTGCTTTCGATATACGGCAGAAACGCGAACTCGCCGGGCAAATCGCGGCGTTCAATCTCGTCGAGCACGATAAGCAGATACGGCATCGCCTCGCTCATCGATGCGGCGAACTGCACCGGGCTTTGCGCGTACGCATGCGTCCAGCGGCGGACAGCGGGGTTGTAATCGCAGTCCGGCATCGCCATGCGCTGGCGCAGCCGGCTCCACGGCGACTGCATGATGAAATCGGAGGGCATCGTCGACGCGCCGGGAAGCAGCGGCACCGTTGGACCCGCAACGGGTGATTCGATGATCGAAGCAACATTCGACGTCGGCGCGGTGCCATTCGGACGCTGCGGCGCCGTGCTGCAGGCGACCAGAGTCAGGCACGCGATGCCGAGTGAACAGCAGCCGCTGCCCAGCGCCGCCAGTCGCCAATCGCGGCGGGGCGCGTGGCCGTTTCGACGGTCGGCGGTTCGATCGCGGGACTCGCGCTTACGCATGCTCGGCCGTCAACGACGTTCCCTTCACCGGGCAAAAACGGACGCGCACTATAGCAGCGCTTTTCAGGGGCCGATGGCGCGACGCAGCAAATGTTTACGGCACTGCAGGGTTCGCGCACAATTCAAGGCCTATCCGACGTTGGCCACCGGCATGCGAGAAGGTTACAGCCGTTTTTACGCCGACCCGGCATTGCAGGCGTTGTTCGCGCGGGAACTGAACGCGCTGGAATCGATTCTGTCGGGTGTCTACGGCAACAGCGGACTGTTCATCCAGGCGCATTCGTCGATAGCGTCCGTGTTGCCCGCACATCTGCTGCGCCACGTCGTCGAGCTGGTGCCGAGCGGCCGTAATATTCTGTCCGGCGCGGTTCGTGCCGAACCGACGGCATTGCCGTTCGGTAACGACAGTTTCCGGCTCGTGGTGGTGCAGCATGGCTCCGAGCTGGTCGACGATGCCGATGCGTTTGCCGGCGAACTGTCGCGCGTCCTGGCACCCGAAGGCATCGCGCTGGTGCTCGGCTTCAATCCCTATGGATCATGGCGGCCGTGGCTGTCCTGGCAGGCCGCGCGCGGTGCGCGGCTCCGGTTGCGTTCGTCGCATGAGTGGCAACACGTGTTCGCACGCCAGCACATCGAGACGTTGCAGATTCGCTATCCGGGACTGATCCTTCCCAACGATCCGTCGGCGCCGGTTGGGCGCTACGCGCGATGGATCACGAAAACCTTCGCGCGTTTCGGCAGTTCGTGGTTGCTGCTGGCGCGCAAACGGCGCAGTACGTTGACGCCGCTGCGGCTTCGGTCCGCTCCGCGCGAGATGGCGCTGAACCCGCGGCTGGCGCCCGGCGCGCATCGGGCCTGCGCATGACGCCGGCCGACGGCGGAAAAGTCGAAATATTCACCGACGGCGCCTGTCTCGGCAACCCGGGTCCGGGCGGCTGGGCCGCACTGCTGCGTTATGGAAATGTGGAAAAGTGTATTTCCGGCGGTGAAAAACTTTCCACCAACAACCGCATGGAATTGATGGCCGCGATTCAAGCCCTGGAAGCGCTGCGCCGATCCTCGCGGGTGCACCTGATCACCGATTCGCAATACGTCAAGCAGGGCATCGAAACCTGGCTCGCGCGCTGGCAGGCCAGCGGCTGGAAGACATCGGCGAAAAAGCCGGTGAAGAACCAGGATCTGTGGGAACGCCTTGCCGCCGCGACTGCGCCGCACACCGTGGTATGGGAATGGACGCGCGGACATTCCGGCCATCCGGAGAACGAAAAAGTCGATAAACTTGCGCGCGACGCGGCGATCGCGGCGGCGGGGACGTGATCGTGAAACTGCGTGCGTTGGAGGACATGGATGCGGCAAGTCGTTCTTGATACCGAAACGACCGGACTGGAAGTCGGAAAGGGTCATCGCATCATCGAAATCGGTTGCGTCGAACTGTCCGAGCGGCGCAGCACCGGGCGCACGCTGCACCGTTACGTCAATCCTCAGCGCAGCATCGACGAAGGCGCGCTGGCCGTGCACGGCATCAGCAACGACTTTCTGAGCGACAAACCCTATTTTGCGGACGTCGCGGCCGAACTTGTCGAATTCATTCGCGGCGCGGAACTGATCATTCACAACGCGGCGTTCGATGTCGCGTTCCTCGATATGGAACTGGCGCTGGCCGACGCCGCGCACGGCAAGATCGATCATCATGCGCAGGTGCTCGACACATTGCTGTTGGCGCGCGAGAAATATCCGGGTCAGAAAAACAGTCTCGATGCGCTGTGCAAACGCCTGAGCATCGACAACAGTCATCGCGATCTGCACGGCGCGCTGCTCGATGCGCAATTGCTGGCCGACGTTTATCTGGCCATGACCGGCGGGCAGGGCGATCTCGGATTCGGCGGTAGCGATGCCGTGGTGCGCGCGATCGTGCCGGTGTTCAATGCGGCGCGACCGGCTTTGCTGGTGCGGCGCGCGAATGCGGTCGAACTGGCGTTGCACGCAGCTCGCATCGCCGATGTCGACAAGGCCAGCAAGGGCCGGTCGCTGTGGCGGGTCGAGGATAACCAATCGGCCTTGACTGCGGTATGATCGGCGCTGACACCGTTTCATGATCCGAATTTGCCGGTATTTGTCAGACCAGGATTTGCCAGACTTGGGGAGAGGACGGCGATGAGAGCGTTACTCGCGGGATTACTGTTGTTCGCTTCGGCCGCGCACGCCCAGACGGCGGTGGAGGCTATCGCCGCCCACAAACATATGGGTGTGGCTACATGCAGCAACAGCGTCTGTCACGGCGCTTCGCAACCGTTCCGCGATTCGGACGTGATGCAGAACGAGTTTGCCATCTGGCAGGAATTCGATCCGCACGCCAAGGCGTATCAGGTTCTCGAAACACCCAAATCAAAATCGATCGCCGCCAAACTCGGTCTGGGCGATCCGACCAAAGCCACCGTTTGCCTGGATTGCCACGCCGACAACCAGCCGGCCGATCATCGCGGCGAACGTTTTCAGGTGAGCGATGGCGTCGGCTGCGAAGCCTGCCACGGCGGTTCGGAGTTGTGGCTCAATGCGCACGCGGACCGCAAAGTCACGCACGCGGACAACCTCGGCAAAGGCATGTACGCGACGGAAGATCCGATCAAGCGCGCGCAACTTTGCCTGTCGTGTCACATGGGCGAAAAAGAACGCATGATCACGCACCGGATCATGGGCGCCGGTCATCCGCGCCTGTCGTTCGAGCTGGATACGTTTACCTGGCTGCATCCGCATTACAAGATCGGCGACAAATGGGTCAAGCGCAAAGGCGACTGGAACGGCGTGCGCGACTGGGCCGTCGGACAGGGTGCGGCTGCCGAAAATCTGCTCGATCTTCTGCTCGATCCGAAGGCCGGCTGGCAGGGAATTTTTCCGGAACTCGTGCTGTTCAATTGTCAGGCCTGCCATAAATTGATGAAGGACAACAGTTGGGGTCCGCGTCAGGGCACCGGCCTCGGCCCGGGCGTGGTCCGGCTCAACGACGCGAATCTGGTGATGTTCCGCCACGTCCTGGCTCCGGTCGACAAAGGCTTGGCGCAACGCGTGTTCGATCAAACGCGTGAACTGCATCGCGCCACGACACAGAGCCGCGATGCGACGTTCACCGCCGCGCGAAATCTTCGCGGCACGATCGCAAGCGCGCTGCCGAAAGTCGCCGCGTTCAATTACGATCCGGCCAGTTTCGATTCGATCCTGGCGAGCATCGCCGCCGACGGCGCACGCGGTGAGTTCCGCGATTTCGTGGCCGCCGAGCAGGTGGCGATGGCGTCGCAATCCGTCGTCGTGGCATTCGAGAACGACGGCAAGCTCGACAAAGCCAAAGCTGGCGTGCTGCACGCCAAGCTCGATAAACTGTACGACGCCGTGAAGGACGAGAACAATTATTCGATGTCGCGCTTCGACGCATCGCTGAAGGATTTGCGCTCGTCCGCGCCGTAACTGCGCGCGGCGGTTGCCCGCCGCCGCGCTTCGAATTTATCCTAGCCTTCGGCCCAAAATATTTCGGGATGAGCCGACTATCTTTCAGCGCGTCCGAACGAATACGATTGGCCAATGGCTGACACTGTCCAGGTTCCTGGCTACAAGGTAATCCGCAAGCTCGGCGAAGGTGGCATGGCCACCGTTTTTCTGGCCGTGCAGGAATCGCTCGATCGCGAAGTGGCGCTCAAGGTGATGTCGCCCGTGCTCGCGGCGAATGCCACCTTCTGCGAACAGTTCATGAAGGAAGGCCGCATCACGGCCAAGCTCACGCATCCGCACCTGATGACGGTGCACGACATCGGATCGGACAACGGCGTCTACTATCTCGCCAGCGAATTCCTGCCCGCCGGCACGTTGCGCGAGCGCATGGACCGCATCACCTCGAGCGAAATTCTGGAAGTCACGCGCGATATCGCAGCCGGTCTCGCGTACGCGCACGAAAAAGGTTTCGTCCATCGCGATGTGAAACCCGGCAACATCATGTTCCGATCCAACGGAACGGCGGTGCTCGCCGATTTCGGCATCGCCAAAGCGATGAAGTCGGTCAGCGCCGCGACGATGGCCGGTAACGCGATCGGCACGCCGGATTACATGAGCCCCGAACAAGCTCAGGCGACGATGATCGATGGCCGCTCGGATCTGTACAGCCTGGGCGCCGTCTTGTTCGAATGTCTGGCGGGCCATAAAGCCTATCAGGCCAACGACGCGTATGCCGTCGCGTTGATGCATGTGACGGAACCGGTGCCGAAGCTTCCCGAGAACAGCGCGTGGCTGCAACCGCTCATCGATGGGTTGATGGCGAAGCAGCCGGATCAGCGCTTCGCGACCGGTGACGCGTACATCGCGGCACTCGATCGTATGCTGATGGAACATCCGCAAGCCGATGCCTCCGCGCAACAGACAGCACGCAAGCGATCTACGCTGAAGGGGTTCACACCGGTCCCCGGCACAATTCCGGCAGCGAGGCCGGAAGCCGCGCCGCGCCGCATTCCGGTCGTCGTGATGGCAGCTGTCGGCGTGGTTGCGCTGGCCGCCGTGATCGGCGGCGGATGGTTTGCGATGCGGCGGTCGCCGACAACTGAAATCCCGGCGCCGGTGGTGGTGCAACCGCCAGCGCAGCCGAGTGTTCCCGCATCGACATCGACCAATGACGATGTGCAAGCCAGCGCCGCAGTAATGCGGCTCGACTTGCCGACTCTGCTTTCGCGCGGCGACGAATTCCGCGCGTTCGGCGAAAAAAACTTCGGCGAGAAACTAGATTTTCCGCCCGGCGAAAATGCGATCGACATGTATCGCGAAGTGCTGCGCCGCGATTCGTCCAACGCGCAGGCCAAGCAGGGCCTTGCGAGCATCGCTTCGTATTACGAACAGGCCGCGCGCGATGCGTTGAAAAACGGTTTATATACCGCGACCGACGAATTCATCGACAAAGGTTTGCGCGCGGATCCGCGCAACGAGAATCTCGCCAAGCTGAAAACCGATCTGACGAAAAAAGTGCCGAGCGGCTGATTTGCCTATTCACAGAACGCAGCCGTCGCGCGCCGGTCTGCACGTGCAGCGGCCGGCGAGAGACGTAGATCTGGATTCCGGCTCGACCAGCTTCTTTGTTGAAGAGCTTCTCGCTGGAATGTCAGTGGGTCAGGCCAATTTTCTAAGTCAGCGGTTGCGGACCAGAATCACCGTCACGTTATCCGATCCGCCGCCTTCAAGCGCCGCGAGAATCAGATGATCGACGCATTCCTGCGCCGAGAGATCCTGGCGCGCGAGGATCGCGCCGATGTGCTTGTCGTCCACTTCTTCGGTGAGTCCATCGGAACACAACAGAATCTGCATGCCCGTATGCAACGTTCCGCGCAAGGTCTCGACGCGCAAGCTTTGCGGATCGGTGACGCCGAGCGCCTGTGTGACGACGTTGCGATGCGGATGCGTGCGCGCTTGTTCCTGCGTGATCGCGCCTTGCTGGATCAACTCCTGCACGTAGGAATGATCCTGCGATAGCTGTTTCAGTTCGCCGTTCCACACGTAGACGCGGCTGTCGCCGACCCAGCACATTTCGTATTCCTCGGCGCGCATGCGGATCGCAGCGATGGTAGTTCCCATCGGCAAGGCTTCGGCTTTTTTGCTCGAGTGCTGGATGATTTCCTCGTCGGCGCGCTGCACGGCTTGCGCGAGCGGTGCGCCGGCTTGCACTTCGTGCACCACCGTATCGCGCGCCAGCGCGCTGGCCACTTCGCCGTGTTCGTGACCGCCCATACCGTCGGCGACCAGCCACAGACCGAGGTCCGCGTCGGCGTAGTACGTGTCTTCGTTGTGCTCGCGACGCAAGCCAACGTGAGTGCTGTGACCGAATTCAATCATGCGCTGACCAACAAGATGCGGAGCTCCCCGATGTTCGCAGTGGTGCCCGCATCGATGTTGCCGAACGCGGTAGCCATAGCATGCCGCGCGGGACGCGGCATGCGCAAGCGGTGCAGGTCATGCCGAGGCATGCTTGACAGTTCATCAAAACTCGATGCGGATTCCGGCCGACAATCGGTTCTCATGAATTCCGCCCAGTCCTGCGACGTGTTCATAGTAAAGGAACCCCGAGCGTCCTTTCGGGAAAATCGCATTCAGCCCGAATCCGATGTTGAAGTAATTCTGATCGATATTGTTGTCGGTTATGAAGATTGGCGTCTGCGTCGGGTCGGCCAGGAAGCGCGTCACGACCGTCTGCGGATCGTTCTTGAACTCGTGATTCCATTCCAGCACCGCGTTCGGCACGAGCACGCCCCAATCGGTGGTGATGGTGCGGCTGACACGTCCGCCCAGAACGCCCAGCTCCGAGGTGAACGAGCGACTCTCCACCGAGGTTCCGAGTCCACCGCCCGGCGCGTTCGGATCGCTCAGCGATTCGCTGAAGCCATCGAGATTCACGTGCGTGTAGATGCCGCGCACATACGGGCTGAACGTCCACGCGCCGCGATTGAAATCCTTGCCGACGGAAAGCGACAACGAATATTGCTTGCCGTCCGGCGCGGCGTTGGCGGTTTGATTCACGTCCGTCGTGCCGCCGTCGAGACTGGCGATCTGATAGGCGATGTTGCGGCGCAGGTCGTAGTTCAGCCAGTCCGCAACCACCGCGCCTTCGATGTAGAAATCGTTGTTGCGATACCACGTGAAGTAAGCATTCAGGCTGTAGCTGTCGACGTCGACCTTGCCCGCGTTCTGATCGAGGCTCGATTTGTTGCTCGCATAGCCCAACGCCAGTCCGCCGACGAACGCGTCGTTGAAACGATAGTCCACGCCCGCGGTGATCGATTCGTTGTGGAAATCGAAACCGGGACTGATGCCATCGGCCGATGCACCGCCGCGATCGATCATGCCGGTTGCGAAGAAACCCCAGCGCTCGAAATCCTTGCCGACTTCATCGTCGGTGCTTTCTTTCGGATCCTTGCGGTAACTCGTGAACATGTCGCTGAGCGACGAGACGGGCAGGCTGCGCCCGTCCTCGTTCAACGCCAGTCCGCCCACGCTGAAGCCGTGCGCGCCCTGGCGCAATTCGGCCATACGCGTATTCAAATTCGTGAGCTGGCCTTGCATGACCGTATCGGCCAATCCCGTCTGCGGTTGGGTCTTGTTGTTCAACATCTGATCCAGCGCGTTCGGAACCTGCTGCGGATTGCTTCCGGAACCCACCACGATTTCCGAACAGCGCTGCAACAGATCGCGCTGCTGCGTATTCAAGTTCGACGCCGCCGCCAGTGCAGGGCAGGCCTTGTCGATCGCATGCGCCACGCCGATCTGACCCGCACTCAGCGCAGGCAAGTTGGCGACTGCGTTATCGAACGTGAAGGTCACCGCCGGAATTTCCGGCTGGTTGGCGACTTGCGCGGTGACCGTGTACGCCGCCGGCAAAATGACTTTCAGCCGGTTCTGCGATTGACCGGTCGCATCGGTTGTCGTCGTCGTGCTGTCGAGCGTTCCCGAAGAACCGGAAACTGTCCACTGAATCGTGACGCCGGCGATGCCCTGACTGTTCGACGACGCGAGCTTGACGATCAGCGGCTGCGATATCTGATTCGGAATCAGCGCCTGGTTGTTGCCGGACACGATCGTGAGCACCGTTCCACCGGGAATGCCCGCGACCGCCGTGCCGTTGAAAATCGTCGTCGCGTATCCGGGTGCGGCGGCCTGAACCACATACGGCCCGGCGTTCGGTCCGAGCGTTAGCGTATTGCTGGTGCGACCATTCGAATCCGTGGTCGTGGTCGGCGATGCGAATGTGCCGCCGCCTTGCACCACGCTCCACGTCACCACGACACCGCTCGCGCCCAACGTGCCCGAGCCCAATTGCAGGACGAACGGCTGCAACATGCCGCCGGTCGTTCCGGTTTGATTGTTGCCGCTGACGATGATGGCCGTGCCGCCCGTCGTTGCCGTTTCGGTGAACGTCACCTGGCCGGCACTGCCCGCGCTGGCCTGGATGGTGACGGGCCCCGCGGTGTTGCCGTATCGGAACGTGATCGATGCCTGATCATTGCTGTCGATGGTCGACGTGCTGCTGCTCAACGTGGCCTGACCGCTGACCACGCTCCAGGTAATGGCTTGTCCGGAACCGCCTGGCAACTGCACGATCAACGGTGCGGCTGCCTGCGATCCGACCGACCCGCTTTGCAGATCGCCGGACACTTTTTCGAGCGAACTCGTCGCGGGGGCCTGATTGTTTTCGCGGAAGACGCGTGCGGCGCCCACGGTGCAATCCGGACAGCTCACTCGAATGACGACCTGGCCCGGCGTGGCGCCGAGAATGACGGATACCCGCGACGTAAAACTTTGCGCCGTGATGGCCGAGGGGCGTGCGCCGGGACGTCCCTGACTGCCGCCGCTGCCGAGCGAGACGGTTTCGGTGTAGGTTCTGCTGTTGTTCTGCGCGAACGTCGCGCTGCCGCTTTCGATCGTCCAGGTGATCGGCTCGTTGAACGGTCCGTCGAACCCGTTGGGCGTCGGTTTTATCTGGACGACCAGCGAACTGGGTAACGTCGTTCCCGGCGCGCCGGTTTGATTATTCCCGCTCACGATGTCCATTTCGAGATACGCCGGTGCGGGTGTCGCGGTTTCGGTAAACGTGACGGACAGCGGCGGTGTGTCGCAACCCGCCGTGCACGTAGCCGATACGCTGAGCGTGCCGGCTGAGTTCGAGACCAGCGTTGCGGCAGTCGTGGAACCTGGGCCTGTCGACAAGGTCTGATCGTAAGTATTCGTGCCGGTTTCCTGGAAGAAGCCCGAACCGGCGTTGATCTGCCAATGCACGCCGACAAACGTGCTCGCGACCGGCGTCCCGGAGAATTGCACCGTGAGCGGCTGGGCAAATTGCTGATTGGCTTGCCCCGATTGATTGTTGCCACTCGCAATCGTCATCTGATTTTGCGCGAGCGCTGCATGCAGCGGCGCGCATACCGCGATAGCGATCAACATCATCTTGCGCGCGAACGTCCAGCGGCGTGCGACGCCGCGGCTCTGAATGGTGTTCATCCCCAATCTCCCCTAACAGGCCTATAATGAGTATACCGGCAAATGAAATAACGCCAAAAACCGTCCGAATACGACAAGGGGAGCTTATGGGGCGTTTCCATGTTCGTCTGTTTCGAGGATTCAGTCCGTTGCCGATGTTCGGCGCGTTGTTGGTGGTTGCCATGGCGGGAATCTGCACGCCGCAACGCAGCGCACAGGCCACCGTCCAGACCCGAAATCCCGAAGATCTCCTGATTGTCGACTGCCTGCTGCCCGGCACGATGCGCAAGCTCGGCCGGTCCGCCACCTTCATGGGTGCGCGCCGTCCGGTCCGCACCACGCAAGCCGATTGCGAAATCCGCGGTGGCGAATACGTTTCGTATGACCGCGCCAATTATCAGACCGCGCTGAAGGTATGGCTCGGCCAGGCCGAAGCGGGTGACGCGGATGCGCAGAATTACGTCGGCGAAATCTATCTGAAAGGACTCGGTACCGATCCCGATTACGCCAAGGCCAAGGAATGGTTTGAGAAAGCCGCTGCGCAGAATTCCCGCCGCGCGCGCATCAACTTGGGCTATCTGTACGAACAGGGCCTGGGCGTCGACAAGGACATCGCAAAAGCGCTGAATCTTTACGGCGAAGCCTCCGGCGTCAGCAACGACAAACTCGTGTTCGCCTCGTCGGTCACCGCGCAGGTCAACGAAGCGAAAGCCGAAAGCGCGTCGTTGCGCGGACAATTATCCGACGAGCAGCAGAAGTCGGCGCAACTGCGCGGACAGATCGACAAGCTGAAAAGCGAGTTGCACGCCAAGCAGCAGAATTACCAGAAATCCCAAGCCGATCTGAACGACGTGCGCCGCAAGCTCGATGCGGAACAGGCCAAAGTCGGATCGGACAAAGATCCGCAATACCTGAAACTCAAGGCCGACGCGGAAGTGCACGAACGCGATCTCGCAACGAAACAGAAAGAACTCGAAACCGCGCAGGCGTCGAACGCCAAGCAACTCGCCGATGCCGAAGCGGAAATCGCGAAGTTGAAAGCGCACGAACAGGAACTGCAGTCGCAAAAAGGTTCGACGAGCGATCACGAGATGGCGGCGCTCAAGCAATCGGCCGCGCAGATGGATCGCGCTTTGCGCGAAGCGCGCGAACGCAATTCGCAACTGCAACAGCAGATGTCGCAGAACGATCAGCAGCGACAAGACGCACAAGCGAAATTCGACGCCGCGCGCCTGGACCTGACGCGCGAACGCGCCAACAACGACGACGCCAAACGCCTGCTGAAACAGATGGAAGCGCAGCTCAGCGAAAAGCGCCAGACCATGGTCGCGCAGCGCAGCCAGATCACGACGTTGCAGTCGCAGATCGAAGGCGATCGCAACAGCCCGGCATCGCCCGGCGCGACGACAGCTAGCCTGAGCGGCGATCTGAAAGTCGAAATCCTGCAGCCCGCACTGGCGATGACGCGCGGTTCGAGCAAACCGGCGGCGTCCGTGCCCAAGTCGCAAGACGGCATCGATGTCGTCGGCCGCGTGCAGGCGCCGGCAGGCCTTACGACGTTGAGCTTGAACGGGCAAACCATCACCGTCGATGCGAGCGGAATTTTCAAGACGCACGTCGCCGTCGCCGGTGACAACACGGCGGTGCAGGTGTCCGCGCTCGACAAGGCCGGCGGCAAAGCTGTTCTCGATTTCGTCCTCGTGCCGGGACCGGGCAGCAGCAACGAAGCGCGAATGGCGCAAAGCACGGGTTCCAAGCGCATCGATACGCTGCCGGCCAACGTGCGTCTCGGCAAGTATTACGCGCTGGTCATCGGCAACGACACGTATACGACATACCCGACATTGAAGAGCGCCGTCGGCGACGCGAAAGCCATCTCGTCGGTTCTGCAGTCGAAGTATGGCTACGACGTCAAATTGCTGACCAATGCCAATCGTTTCGAGATCCTGTCCGCGCTCAACGACATGCGCGAGTTGCTCAAGGAAAACGACAACCTGCTCGTGTACTACGCCGGTCATGGCGAAATCGATTCGAGCCGTCAGGGTTACTGGCTGCCTGTCGATGCACAGACGTCGCAGCCAACGAGCTGGATTTCCAATCGCGCGGTCAGCGACATCCTCACGACGATGGATGCCAAGCACGTACTCGTGATTGCCGATTCTTGCTATTCCGGCACGATGACGCGTTCGTCGCTCGCCACCTTCGGCGGCGGCATGCCGGAGAGCGCGTGGGGCGATTGGGTGAAAACCATGGTCGCCGGTCGCTCGCGCACTGCGCTGACGTCGGGCGGCGTGCAGCCGGTCGCCGATGCCGCCGGCAACAGCGATCATTCGGTTTTCGCAAGCTCGTTGCTCAGCGTTCTCAACAGCAACAATCAATTGCTGACCGGTCAGCAGCTGTTCCGCGAAATCGCCACCGGAATGGCGCTGCGCAATTCCAAGGCTGGATTGCAGCAAGCGCCGGAATACGCGCCGATCCAGTTCGCGGGCCACGAAGCCGGTGAGTTCTTCTTGCAGCCCGGTAAAGCGTAGGTTGTCTTCACAGTGAGCGTCCGTTGTGGACGCTCACTGTTTCTTACGTCGCGGCGTCAACTTCGATTTGATGCGTGAAAACGTATTCGACAGCGATTCGGTCGAACCTTTGATCGCGCTCATCGTCCACTCGAACACGCGCCGCTCGTCGACTCCGGTAAACGCGCGTATCACGTCGGCCGTTCCCTGCATCGACGTATCGCCGAACTTCGCGATCGCCTGCGCACGCTTGCCGACGGCGTAAGTGATCGTCGCATTGGTCAGGGCGGACGTGACGATCGGCGCGATCGGCATCAATCGATGCGTCAGCAGACTTCCGGCTTGCCCAAGACCGCGCTTGAGCAGGCCGCGAATGGCCGTGTCGGCGGTCACGCTCGCACCGGCGCCGACAATGTGGATTTTGTCCACAAGTGTACTTTGCAGCGAATCGGATACTTCGAAGCCGTAGACCTCGAACGTTTCCGTGACCAGATCGCGCTGCACGCTGGACAACATCGTCGCATCGACCAGCTCGCCGAAGAAGAATCCGAGCGCGCGACCCAGGCCGGGCACCGCTTCGGCACCAGCCGTGAGCGCACCGATACTTGCCGCGCGAACGCATTTGCGGCGAAGCAAATCGTCGAACTGCGCATCTTTCGATTTGCGCGCGTGAATCTGCCGGCTGCGCGGCTTCGCGCTTTTCCGGACGGCCGTTTTCTTCGCGGCGTTTTTCTTCGATGCCGCTTTTTTTACCGTGGTCTTTTTCATGATCGAATGCTAGCAGTTCGCGCGTTTGAATCGCTCCGGCGCGGCCCCATAAGGTATCCTGAGCCAACGGATTTCGGGAAGAATGCATGGATCACCGCGACTCGCACGACACCATTCGCGCCGTGTCGTATTCCGATGGCGTTCTGCGCCTTCTGGATCAACGGAAATTGCCGCTGCTCGAAACGTATATCGATTGCCGCAATGCCGACGACGTAGCAAAAGCCATTCGCGATCTCGTCGTGCGTGGTGCACCCGCAATCGGAATCGCCGCCGCATGGGGCGTGGCGCTCGAAGCGCGACGACTCGCTGAATTAAACGAAAAACCATCGCTGCTGACGCTCGATCCCTCGTTCCACAAACTCATTGCCGCGCGACCGACGGCCGTGAACCTCGCCTGGGCGCTCGCGCGCATGCGCGCCGTGCTCGCGACCGAACCAAAAGATGTGGTCAGCGCTCTCGAATCTGAAGCAAAAACGATTCAAGACGATGACCTCGCCGCCAATCGCCACATGGGCCAGCTCGGCGCAGATTTGCTCGAGGCCGGCAGCGGTGTGATGACTCACTGCAACACGGGATCGCTCGCCACGGCCGGATACGGCACTGCGCTCGGCGTCATCCGCGCCGGCGTGACCGATGGTAAAATTGCACATGTATACGCCGGCGAGACGCGGCCTTGGCTGCAAGGTGCGCGTTTGACGATGTGGGAACTCGTGCGCGACAAGATTCCCGCCAAACTGATCGCCGATTCGGCTGCCGCGCATCTGATGAAATCCGGCCAGGTGCAGTGGGTGATCGTGGGTGCCGATCGCATCGCCGCGAACGGTGATACCGCCAACAAGATCGGCACGCATCAACTGGCCATCGTCGCCAAACATCACGGCGTGAAATTCATGGTCGTAGCACCGGCATCGACGGTCGATATGTCCACGCCGAACGGCGACGCGATCGATATCGAACTGCGCGACGAAACCGAATTGTTCGGCGTCACCGGGCAACGTCACGTTGTCGAAGGCGCGTCGGCGTGGAATCCCGTGTTCGATGTCACGCCGGCCGATCTTATCGACGCCATCGTCACCGAACGCGGCGTTTTACGGCGACCCGATCCAGCGAGCATGAAGTCGATGTTCGCATGAGCACTTCGGCCGCGCTCGGATTTACGTGTGACTAAATCCGGCCTGAAACAGCTTTTGACGTTTTGCGTCGGCGGCGTGATCGGTTTTATCGTCGATGCCGGCGTGTTGCAGGTCCTCGTCGTCGGATTGTCGTGGGATCGCTACAGCGCACGCGTCATTTCGTTTCTGTGCGCGGCGACGGCCACGTGGATTTTCAATCGACACTTCACGTTCAAAGGTCCGCGTCGTCATGCGTTGTTCGTCGAATGGATTCAATACGTCTTCGCGATGAGCGGCGGATTTCTGTGCAACTTCGCCGCGTATTCGGCACTTGTATACTTTTTCGACCTGGACAAGCAGTGGCTCGTTCTCGCCGTCGGCGCAGGCTCGCTGGCCGGTCTTGGCGTCAACTACACGGCGTCGCGATACTGGGTATACCGGCACCCGAAAAAGGCCGCCGACGAATGATTTTCGGCGATTCTTCGGCGACGTGATTTTGACCCCGTAACTCGCTGAATCCGAAGTCCTTTTTCTAGGACTTAAATACCCTCGATGTGATAGAATTCACGAGTTAAAACGGGACTTTGCGGAAGCCCATTCCGGCGCTCATCCGCTCGAAAAAAATATCAGGAAGAAGAACGAATGGCTGAGCTAGCCAAAGAAATTATTCGCGTCAATATCGAAGACGAGATGCGTCAGAGCTACCTCGATTACGCGATGAGCGTGATCGTCGGCCGCGCCCTCCC
>JBDUEI010000132.1:0-13942 GCA_040002515.1 Rudaea sp.
GCGATCCATCGCTATTTTCACGAACGCGGATTTTTCTGGATCAATACGCCGATCATCACCGCGTCGGACGCCGAAGGCGCAGGGCAAATGTTTCGCGTCTCCACGCTCGACATGATGAATCTGCCGCGCGACGACAAAGGCGCCATCGATCACCACAAGGATTTCTTCGGCAAGGAAACCTATCTCACCGTTTCCGGCCAGCTCAACGTCGAGGCGTACGCGCTCAGCTTGAGCAAAGTGTATACATTTGGACCGACCTTCCGAGCGGAGAATTCGAACACGACGCGGCACCTTGCCGAATTCTGGATGATCGAACCGGAAATCGCATTCGCCGATCTCAACGACGACGCAACGCTCGCCGAGGATTTCCTGAAATACATCTTCAAAGCCGTGCTCGACGAACGCATGGACGACATGACGTTCTTCGCCGAGCGCCAGGAGAAAACGGCGATCTCGCGTCTCGAAGCATTTATCGCCGCGCCGTTCGAACGCATCGACTATACGGATGCGATCGAGATTCTGAAAAAATCCGGTCAGAAATTCGACTACCCCGTCGAATGGGGCAGCGATTTGCAAACCGAGCACGAACGATATCTCACCGAAAAACATGTCGGTCGTCCCGTCGTCGTCATGAATTATCCGGAAGCGATCAAGGCGTTCTACATGCGATTGAACGACGACGGAAAAACCGTCGCGGCGATGGATGTGCTCGCGCCGGGCATCGGCGAAATCATCGGCGGTTCGCAGCGTGAAGAACGATTGGATTATCTCGACCGGCGCATGACTCAATTCAACATCGATCCGGCGCATTACCAGTGGTATCGCGATTTCCGCCGTTATGGAACCGTGCCGCATGCCGGATTCGGTCTCGGGTTCGAACGGCTGGTCGTGTATACCTGCGGACTGTCGAACATCCGCGATGCGATCCCCTACCCGCGCGTTCCGGGCTCGGCGGATTTTTGATGACGATTTCATCCGACCTTTGATTGAATTGTCGCGAACATTGGAACGGGACTTCAGGAGAATCGCCATGCGTTCGCACTTTCCAAGAATCTGCTTCGGCTTGCTCGCAGCGACCGTTGCGACGACATCCGTCGCACAGACGTTCCACGACGCGCCGGCGTCCGCGAAAGACCAGCGCAACCCGACCAGCGGCACCGCCGCGGTGAAAGCCGGCGCGGACGCCTACGCCACCAATTGCTCCGGTTGTCACGGCAATGCCGGCGAAGGCGCGATCGATGGGCCGACGCTGAAATCCGATGCGGTCAAAAGCGCAGCCGACGGCGAACTGTTCTGGTTCATCACGCACGGCAGTCCGGCCAACGGCATGCCGGCCTGGGAGCAATTGCCGGAAACGCAGCGCTGGGAACTGGGCGATTTCGTCCGATCGCTGCAATCGGCGAACGCGAGCGCGGCACCCGTCACATCGGCTTCGACGGCTCAACCGATTGCCGCCACCGCGTCGCCGAACGCGCCTTTCACCGACTATCGCTACGAATCGCCGGGCACGTCGCGCAAGATCACGCCGAACGATTTACCTAAAGCGTATGCGACGACGTCGTCGAACAACGGTGCGCGCATGGTCAAACGTCCCGCCGATGTGTGGCCGAAAACCTTGCCGGGTTTCAACGTCGAACTTTATGTCGAAGGCATCGCCGCGCCGCGCCTGATTCGCACCGCGCCGAACGGCGATTATTTCGCGGCGCTCACCAACGCCGGGAAGATCGCGCTGTTTCGCGGCATCACCGCGCAAGGAAAACCCGAACAGGCCGAATCGTTCGCCGAAGGATTGCATCAGCCCTTCGGCATCGCGTTCTATCCGCCGGGACCCGATCCGAAATGGGTTTACATCGGCAACACCAATGAAGTCGTGCGCATTCCGTATCAGAACGGCGACGTGAAAGCGCGCGGCAAACCCGAGCACATCCTCGATCTCCCGACCGGCGGACACTCCACGCGAGACATCGCTTTTTCGCCCGACGGAAAATCGATGTACGTGTCGGTCGGTTCCGGATCGAACGTCGACGATCCGGACACGCATCCGCAAGAACGTCATCGCGCCGATATTCTCGTCGCCAATCCCGACGGCAGTGATGTGCGCGTGTTCGCATCCGGCATCCGCAATCCGGTAGGCCTCGCCATCCAGCCCGGCAGCGGCGACGTGTGGTGTTCCGTCAACGAACGCGATGGGCTGGGCGACAACCTCGTGCCCGACTACATCACGCACGTGCAGAAAGACGGTTTTTACGGCTGGCCGTGGTGGTACATCGGCGCGCATCAGGATCCGCGCCACGACGGCAAACATCCGGAGCTGAAATCGAAAACCATCGTTCCTGACGTTCTGCTCCAGCCGCACAACGCGTCGCTGCAACTGACGTTTTACGACGGCACGCAATTTCCGGCGGATTATCGCGGCGACATTTTCGCGTCCGAACACGGTTCATGGAACAAATCCACGCGCGCCGGCTACGAAGTCATCCGCATTCCGCTGCACCAATCCGGTCACGCGAGCGGCGACTACGAAGATTTCCTGACCGGTTTCGTGCTCGACAACGGCGATGTCTGGGGCCGTCCGGTCGGCGTGACCGTTGCCAAAGACGGTTCGCTCCTGGTCACTGACGATGGCTCGAATTCGATTTGGCGCGTGAGTTATACGGGCGCCGCGGCGGACAAGAAATGACCAACGAAGATTCCGATCAGTGGTGGATTGCAGCCATCGGCGATGTGATGGTGTGGGCACGATTGCGCGTGCTCGACTCCGGCGTGGCCGAAGTGTTCGACGCGTCCGGCGAAACGCTTCGCTTCGACGATGAAAACCACGCATTCACGGCCTTGCTCGACGCGGAATTCCGCGCGTTCGACGGACTCGACGAGGAAGACGCGGCGGTGATGGGATTCGATCTGGATTCCGTCGAACCGCCGCGCGCCAATACCGATGAAGAATTGCTACCGGAAATGACGCAGAAACTCGCGCTGGGTCGCGCCTGATGAATACCGATCTTTCCGGCCGACACGCGCTGGTTTGCGGCGGCTCGCAGGGCATCGGCCGCGCCGCGGCGATCGAACTGGCGCTCTTGGGCGCGAATGTCACGTTGCTGTCGCGCTCCGAAACCTCGTTGCGCACGACACTGTCTGAATTGCCGACATCGATTGAAAGCCAGCGACACGATTTCATCGCCGTCGATATGACCGATCATGCGAATCTGCAATCGACACTCGAAGCGGCCGCGGCGGAACATCCGTTCCACATTGTCGTCAACAACACCGGCGGCCCGCCCGGCGGTCAGGCGAATTCCGCAAAAGTGGAAGAGTATATTTTTGCCTTTCAGCAACATCTGATCGCCAACCAGATCGTGCTGCAGGCGATTTTGCCCGGCATGCGCGACGCGAAATACGGCCGCATCATCAACGTGATTTCGACGTCGGTGAAAGAGCCGATCAGGAATCTCGGCGTTTCCAATACGATTCGCGGCGCGGTCGCGAGCTGGGCCAAGACGCTCGCCGGCGAACTCGGCGGGTTCGGCATCACGGTCAATAATGTGCTGCCCGGCTACACGAAAACGCAACGGCTCGAACAAATCCTGGGCGATCGCGCGCGCGCGACGAAACAGGATGAAGACGCCGTCGCCAAATCGATGCTCGCGACGGTTCCGGCCGGACGCTTCGCCGATGCGAGCGAGATCGGCGCCGTCATCGCCTTCCTCGCCACACCGGCGGCGGGCTACGTCAACGGCATCAACGTGCCGGTCGACGGAGGCCGTACTTCTTCCCTGTGAGAACGTGAAGCGCGTTTGCTAAGCTGCGCGGATGGGAGAGATCGCGCAACTCTATAACTATATCGCCGGCACATTCCGCGCGCCGCGAAACGGAAATTACATCGACGTGGTCGACCCCGCCGTGGGCGCGATGTTCGCACGCTGCCCGGACAGCGATGCACACGATATCGATGCGGCCGTCGAGGCGGCGCGCGATGCGTCGGGTTCGTGGGCCGCGACACCGAGTGCGGAGCGCGCGCGCTTACTCAATCGCATCGCCGACGTAATCGAATCGCGCCTCGACGAATTCGCCGACGCCGAATCGCGCGACAGCGGCAAACCGATTGCGCTGGCGAAATCGCTGGATATTCCGCGTGCCGTCTCCAATCTGCGTTTTTTCGCTGCGGCAGCGACGCAATTCGCGACGGAATCGCATGCGATGGAAAATGCCGCGATCAATTACACGCTGCGCCAGCCGATCGGCGTGGTCGGATGCATCTCGCCGTGGAATCTGCCGCTGTATCTTTTCACGTGGAAGATTGCGCCGGCGCTCGCCGCGGGCAATACCGTGGTCGCAAAACCGTCCGAGGTCACGCCCCTCACCGCAACACTATTCGCGCAAGCCTGCATCGATGCCGAACTTCCCGCCGGTGTGCTCAACATCGTGCACGGCAGTGGCGCACGCACCGGCGCGGCGCTGATCGAACACGCCGGCATCAAGGCGATCTCATTCACCGGTTCGACGCGAACCGGTGCGGCCATCGCCGCCAGCGCGGCAAAAACGTTCAAGAAAGTATCACTCGAAATGGGCGGGAAAAATCCGACGCTCGTTTTTGCCGATTGGGAATCCAACGAAACGAACTGGTCGACACTGATGCGCTCGGCGTTTTCGAATCAGGGACAGATTTGTCTGTGCGGTTCGCGCATTCTCGTCCATCGATCGATCTATGCGTCATTTATTGCGGAATTCGTCTCACGCGCGCAGAAGTTGCGCGTGGGCGACCCGCGCGATCCGGCGAGCGATCTCGGCGCTGTCGTTTCCAAAGCGCATTTCGACAAAGTGATGGGCTGCATCGCCGTCGCCCGTGACGAAGGCGGCACCGTTTTGTGCGGTGGCAATGCGGTTTCGGTCGGTGGACGTTGCGCCAACGGCTGGTTCATCGCACCGACGGTGATCGAAGGACTCGGCCCGGATTGCGCGACGAATCAGGACGAAATTTTCGGCCCGGTCGTAACCGTGCAGCCGTTCGATACCGACGACGAGGCAATTTCGCTCGCGAATGCCACGAACTACGGCCTGGCCGCGTCGATATGGACGACGCATCTGGCGCGCGCGCACCGTGTGGCGGCTAAACTCGAGGCCGGCATCGTCTGGGTGAATTGCTGGATGCGTCGCGACTTGCGAACGCCGTTCGGTGGCGTAAAGAATTCGGGCATGGGGCGGGAAGGCGGATTCGAAGCATTGCGTTTTTTCACCGAAGCCAAGAATGTTTGTATACAAATCGACTAACTACATAAATACACAATGTATGAATCGAATCCATCGGCATAAACTTCGCTCGACGTTCTTCAATCTGCTGTTCGGCGCGACGATGCCGTTCGTCGCCGCACCGACGGCACTCGCATCCAATCCCGTCAGTTCTACGCCGAACGCGAGCGAGATGTCGCCTTCGGAATGGCGCCGCCGTCAACTCGAAGCGGCCGACAAGTCCGACAGGATCATGCAACAGGCCAACAAAATCTCCGGTCTGCTCGGCCGCTACATCCACATGCAGCAGGCCTGCGATGCGGATCACGATCGCGCGTTCCAGGTCATCTTCGGCCAATACCTGTCGTGGTATCAGACCTTTATCGGCGACTACGACGGCGCCGCATCAAGCTTCTCGATCGCGCAGCCGCCGCAGGATGACGACGGACCCTCGCCGCTCGCGTCCAACTACACGTTGCAACCGGCCGCCGACGTGATTCTTGAGATGACGAAATCGCGCAAGGCGGTATTTTTCAACGAAGCGCATAGCGCGCCCGTCACGCGCACGCTGACCATCGAACTGCTGCCGAAACTGCGCGAGCAGGGATTCAATTATTTCGCCGCCGAAACGTTGTACGACACGGACAAGGATTTGCAAAAACGCGGTTATCCGACCACGAAAAGCGGGTTCTACGTCGACGAGCCGTTGTACGGCGAAATGATCCGGACGGCGCTCAAGCTCGGTTTCAAAGTCGTCGCCTACGACGTGGAAAACGCCGGTGTCGGCGACGCGCGCGAACGCGCTGGTGCGGCGAATCTGTACGATCAGGTATTCAAGAAAGATCCCAACGCGCGCCTCGTCGTCAACGCCGGTTTCGCGCACGTTCAAAAAACCGGCGTGTATTTGCGCGGCAGCAGCATGGGCGAATTCTTCAAGAAGATTTCCGGCATCGATGCGTTGACGATCGAGCAGACCATGATGATCCAGCACGCGCGGCAGGATCAGGATCATCAGTATTATCTGGCGGTGATGCAGAAACTGCATCCGCAACGACCCAGCGTTTTCGTCGCGCCGGACGGAAAAGCGTGGACGCTGAAACCCGAAAAATACGATATGAGCGTGATTTTTCCGCAGTACGAAGTCACCAAACAACGGCCGCCGTGGCTGGCGCTGAACGGTGCGCGCCTGCCCTATTCCGTGGCCGGCGACGTGTGCCGAAATCAGTTCCCGTGTCTGGTCGAGGCGCGCTATCTCAATGAAAGCGACGACGCCGTCGCGGCCGATCGCACCATGCTCAACGTCGTCGACGCCATGACGCCTGACAGCCAGCGCATCCTCACCAATCACGGTCAAGCGCAAAGTCGCCTATTCCTGCGGCCCGGTTCGTACCGATTGAAGGCGACGGATGGAAGCAATCGTCCGTTGTCGGGGCGCGATATCGTGATTGGCCCGAGCGCGTCATGAGCGATGTCATCCACGCGCCGCGCGCGCCAAAACCGGTCGGTGCATATCCGCATGCGCGGCGCGTCGGCAATCTGCTGTTTCTTTCCGGCATCGGTCCGCGAGATGCCGATTCGAATGCGATCGTCGGCAACGTCTACGACATTGATGATCGACTCGTCAGTTATGACATCGAAGCCCAATGCCGCGCGGTTTTCGCGAACGTGCGCAAAGTCCTCGAAGCCAGCGGCGCGCGCTGGGAAGATCTGGTCGATGTCACGGTGTTTCTTACCGACATGACGCACGATTTCGCCGCCTACAATCGCGTCTACGCCGAATATTTCCGCGACGCGCAACCGTGCCGCACGACGGTCGGCATCACCGCGCTGCCGACGCCGATCGCCATCGAGCTTAAGTGCATCGCGGTCGTGCAGGACGATCGCTGACGTGTTGTCCGCGCCGATCGATCTGAAAAAATGGATCGACGAACATCGTCATTTGCTGAAGCCGCCGGTCGGCAACAAATGCATCGTCGATGGCGATTTCATCGTGATGATCGTCGGCGGCCCGAATGCGCGCACGGATTATCACTGGGACGAAGGCGCGGAATTCTTCTACCAGCTCGAAGGCGAGATGGTCCTGAAAATTCAGGACGACGGCCGCGCGCGCGACATTCCGATCCGCGCCGGCGAAGTTTTCTATCTGCCGCCGCGCGTGCCGCATTCGCCGCAGCGCATGGCCGATTCGATCGGTCTCGTCGTCGAGCGCAAACGATTGCCCGACGAACGCGATGGTCTGTTGTGGTTCTGCGAGCGGTGCAATCACAAACTCTTCGAAGAATATTTCGTGCTTGAGAATATCGAGACGGATTTTCCTGCCGTGTTCGATCGTTTTTACGGATCGCAGGAAGCACGCACCTGCACCGCGTGCGGTCACCTGAATCCCGCGCCAGCGCGATACGGCTGAATCGTTCAGCGCGCCGGCGACGTCCCGCCGCTATCATCGGCGCGCATGTTCAAGACTTTGCTTCAACTAAAACCCCGCGATGTGCCGCCGATCGTTGCGCTGCGGAATACCGTGGCCGTCGCGCTCCCTCTCGCGCTCGGGCTTGCGACCGATCATCTCGGCATCGGGCTGGGCATATCGGTCGGCGCGCTGAACACGATGTTTTCCGACCAGCCCGGACCATACCGTCTGCGCATGCGACGCATGCTGTTCGCCGCGTTCGCCGCGGGCATTTCGGCATTCGTCGGCTATACGGTCGGCGACAGCAACGTGCTCGTCGCGATCGCCGCGCTGATCTGGGGTTTATGCGGCGGAATCCTCGTCGCTCTCGGACCGGACGCCGGACGGATCGGCTTGACGAGCATGATCCTGCTCGTCATCACGGCCGCCGATCCGCGACCGCCCGAAGAAGCGATCGCACGCAGCGCGCTGTTCTGCAGCGGCGGTTTGCTGCTGACGCTGCTCGCGATCGCCGCGTGGCCGCTGCAGCGCTATAGGCCGGAGCGTTTTGCGCTGGCGCAGTTGTGCCGAGAACTGGCGGCCAGCGCGCGGCGTCGCGACGATTCCTCGCAACCGCCGCCGGTGACGCAAGCGGTGACCGATGTCGAGCATCTGCTGCACGGCGCGTATCGCGCACGCGGTTCGGCGATGGAAGCGTTGCGCGTGCTCGCCGAAATCATCGAGCGCATCCGTCTGGAATTGCTCGCGTTGGGTGTGCTCGACGAACGCAGCGACCATCTCGCGATTCAATCCACCTTGCGACGCCTGCGCGAGTATGCCGCGCGCACGCTGGATAGTTTGGCCGGCGCGCTCGAAGCCGGTGCAGCACCGCTCGCCGCGTCGGGTGCGCTGGAAGGATTCGATGCCGCGCTGAAAGCGTTGCCTCAGCACGATCACTTGTCTGCGCAAGAACAACGGCTGATCGCGATCGCGATGGCGCACGGCCGAGCACTCGGCGGACAGCTTCGCGCGGCGTTGCGCAACGCCAACTTCGCCGGCAGCCTCGGCGAGCTTCGCCTCGCCGCTGACGACGCACGATTGCCCAGCGAACTCCGCGCGCGCAATCCGCTGGCGATCCTGCGCGCGAATATCACGCTGTCGTCGGTGGCCTGTCGTCACGCCATCCGCTGCGCGGTGTGCTTGGCTATCGCGGTCGTTGGCGAACGCATCGCCGGCATTCCACACGGCTATTGGATTCCGATGACCACGGCGATCGTGCTGAAACCCGACTTCGCCGGCACCTTCAGCTTCGGCTTGCTGCGCGTGATCGGCACCTTGCTCGGACTGGCGCTCACGACGGCGCTCTTGCATTTCGCGTTCGGCGGCGATTGGCCGCGCGTGATTCTGTTCGCGCTGTTTTGCTACGGATTTCGCATGTTCACCACGATGCACTACGCAGTCGGCGTGATGTTGCTGACCAGCCTGATCGTCATCCTGCTCAGTTTCGAAGGACTAGCGCCGGGCGACACGATGACCGCCCGCGCGATCGGCACGAGCCTGGGCAGCGCACTGGCGTTGTTCGCCTACATCGTCTGGCCGACGTGGGAAAACCGACGCATCCGTCCGGCGCTCGCCGAGATGGTCGATGCCTATCGCAAATATTTTCTCGCGGTGCTCGACGATGCGCCACGTGTTCGCACCGATGTGCGTCGCGCCGCACGCAGCGCGCGGACCAACGCGCAAGCCTCGCTCGATCGACTGCGCAACGAACCGCACCGCGACCGGCGCGAGGTCGTCGTCGCCGAAGGCATTTTCGCGAACGCCAACCGCTTCATTCGCGCGGCGATGTCGCTCGAAGCGATCCGACAGCACGAAGGCCCGATTCCCGCGCATGAGGAAATCCGCTCTTTCGCCGAAACGGCCAACACGAATGCGCTTTCCATCGTGGAATATCTGCGCAACAGCAAGCCGATGGACACGGGAGCCACAACTTTGCGCGACGCGCAAACTCGATTGCGCGAAGCCCTACGCCGCGATCATGCCCACGAAACGGATATTCAAAGTGCGGCATGGATCGATGCGAGCGATCGCATCACCGATAGCGTGGATACGTTGGCGCATGTGTTGCGCGATTCACGGCAATAGAGCTCTCGGATATGGCAGTTCGCACGATTCACATCGGCGGTTCATATTCACGGCAAATCCTTTCATTTCTTTAGCCAGTTTCACTCTCGCCTTTCGCGAGCGAGTTGGTTACTCTCGGGGGGTACTTAGGGTCCGGACGGGACTCGCTCCGTCCGGCGGTTTACAGCTGGGGAGTTTTTATGCCTAGAAATTCTGGATCGTTCGTTTCACTGCCGCGAATAACTTCGTTGGCGGCAGCGCTATCGCTCGCGCTTGCCGGTGCCGCCGTGTCTCCATCCGATGTCGATGCGGCGGGCACCAAATCGCCGTTGGCACACGCATTTCACAGTCATCAACCGCTTCATCCCAATTCGAAAGAACGCGGCAAGACCCCGCTGGATATGCATCGTGCTCGCGAAGGCGCACTGCGTTATTTCAGCTCTCTGCCGGCATCGCGGCCTGTCACGCGCGCGGCGACTACCGTGCACGTCTCCAGACGCAATGATTCCGGTGCGGGCAGTCTCCGCGCCGCACTGGAAAACGCCGTCGACGGCGATGTCGTCGACATCTCGTCATTGCGCGGCAAGGTGGCGCTGTCGACGCCGTTGCAGCCGAATGCCAACGTCACGATCGTCGGCCCTGGTCGTGATCTGCTCACGCTCGACGGCGGCCATAGCAACCGCGTCATTACGTCGGCACATTCGCTAAAAATTTCCAACGTTACGGTGGCCAACGGATCCGTGTCCAAGACCAATGCGGTCGTTGCGTACGAAGGCGGCTGTCTGTTCGTCCAGGGATCGCTTTCGATCAGCAATGCCACATTCACCAATTGCACGGTCGATGGTACGGCTAACCCCAACGGCTACGCCTATGGTGGCGCGATTGCCGTGCTGGGTTCGGCTGACATCAGTTCCAGCAGTATCACCAACAGCTATGCGGTCGCCTCCGACTACGCGGGCTCCGGCGGCGTGGCCATCATTGCGCAACCTGGCTATACCGACAGCGCGATTTCCGACAGCGTAATCAGCGGCAATAGCGCCGTGGCGGGATTGGACACGATCGGCGGTGGCGTCGGCGCCGGCTACCACACACACGGCACTACGGCGACATTGTCTGTTACAAATTCGACCATCACGGGCAATTCCCTGACATCGAACACGGTTCCGCCGTATTACGACCCGAACTACATGTCCACCTACTACTACGGCAGCAGCAGCGGCGGTGGCATTTTCGCGCAGGCCACGAGCCTCACGCTCACCGGCAGTAACGTCACCTCGAATACGACGAACGACAACTACATCGTCAAAGGTGCGGGCGTTTATACGGGTACGTCCTACTATTACAATTCGACTACCTACACAGGGTCAACGGTTGGCGGCGACGTCACGTTGACCAAGAGCTCCGTCGAGAACAACTCGGGCTCGTCGATTTACGGAGCGACGTCGGGCGGTGGCGTTTATTCGAAAGCCGATTTCACGCTAGATAACAGCGTCATCAGCGGCAACGCCGTCCAGACAGCTTGTGCCTCCTGTTTCGCCGGCGGCGGCGGCGTGTACACCGGCAAATACAGCAACATCAATATCAATTCCAGCACGATCAGCGGCAACTCAGCCACAGCCACGACGACCGGCTTCGCCAACGGCGGCGGCCTCATCACGAAGTATTACTTTAATTTTGGAACCACGTTCAACATTCTCAACAGCACGATTTCCGGCAACACCGCCACTTCCGCTGCCGGGCCCGCCAACTCACTCGCCGGCGGCGTGTACCAGAGTGCCACTTATACTCCGGCAGCGCTCGTCATCGAAAACAGCACGATTGCATTCAATGCCACCGGCGGTGCGGGTGGCGGCCTTATCACGAGCTACTATGCGTCTGTCACGCTCAACAGTGTGATCCTTGCCGATAACACGGCCAGTGTGGCGGGCACCGAAGATTTGGCAGCGCCTGGACCGGTCACGATTGGCGGCGACTACAACCTCGTCCAATCCGATCCCACCGTAACCGGAATCACGTTCTCCGGCACTCACAACATCTTTGGGCAGGATCCGCTGCTTCAGCCGCTGGCTTACAACGGAGGTACGACGCAAACCCATGCGCTCGACCCGACCAGTCCGGCCGTGGACAAAGGAATAAATCCCGAAGGATTGAACTACGACCAGCGCGGCAACCCGTATGCCCGTGTCGTCGGCGTGGCGGCCGACATCGGCGCCTACGAGCTCGATACCGATCACATTTTCGGTAACGGTTTCGAATAAAGCATCACGCGCAAACGCCGGAATTCGTGCAATGCGAATTTCGGCGTCGCGCTCAGTTAAAATGCGCCCATGCTCAAGATCGATACGCATGCGCACATCCTCCCGGCGGACTGGCCGAATCTCGCTGAAAAATACGGAGACGACCGCTTTCCCGTCATGGTGAAAACGGAAGGCCGTCATCGCATCTACAAAGACGGCAAATTCTTTCGCGAAGTGTGGGAAAACGCGTTCGACATCGATCATCGCATCGCCGACTACGCGCGGTTCGGCGTGCAAA
Organism: Rudaea sp.; assembly: GCA_040002515.1. GTDB lineage: Bacteria > Pseudomonadota > Gammaproteobacteria > Xanthomonadales > Rhodanobacteraceae > Rudaea. The sequence continues at coordinate 12,269 of JBDUEI010000132.1, forward strand.
CCCAGGTGATCTCGACCGTGCCCGTGCTGTTCTCGTACTGGGCCAAGCCGAATCAGGCGCTGGAGCTGCACGCGTTTCTCAACGACCACACCGCGGAAATCTGCCGATCCAAACCGCGGCATTGCGCGGGCATCGGCACGGTGCCGCTGCAATCGCCGACGCTGGCGATTCGCGAGATGGAACGCTGCGTCGAGCATCTCGGTTTGCAAGGCGTTCAGATCGGTTCGCATGTCGACGAATGGAATCTCGACGCACCGGAACTGTTTCCGTTCTTCGAAGCCGCCGCCGACGTGGGCGCCGCGGTCCTCGTGCATCCGTGGGACATGATGGGTAAGGAAAGCATGCCGAAATATTGGCTGCCCTGGCTGGTCGGCATGCCGGCAGAGCAGACGCGCGCGGCGTGCAGCCTGATTTTCGGCGGCGTGCTCGAACGGCTGCCGAAACTTCGCGTCTGTTTCGCGCACGGCGGCGGATCGTTTCCTTACACCATCGGCCGCATCGAGCATGGATTCCGCATGCGCCCGGACCTGGTGGCGACGGACAACTCACGCAATCCGCGCGAATATCTGAAGCGCATCTTCTTCGATTCCTGCGTGCACGATCCGCGCGCGCTGCGCTACCTGCTCGACGTCGCCGGCGCCGATCACGTGATGCTCGGCACCGACTATCCCTTCCCGCTCGGCGAACAACATCCGGGCGCGGGCATCGCCGCACTCGACCTTTCAACGCCTGAACAGGAACGCCTTTTCCACGGCACCGCGCTGGAATGGCTCGGCCTGCCCCTTTCCCGATTCAACTGACGCCGGAGGCCGCTATGCCGCGCTCGCACAAAGTATACATTGCCGCTTTTGCCGCATCGCTCTGCGCCGCGGCCGTCGCCGACGAAACGGGCGCGTACTCGCTCAACGACGGCTACATCAAGTTCAGCGCACCGCCCGCCTGGCCGGTGATCATGCAGAAAACCGAAGGCGCGCCGCAGTTCGTCGCCTTTCAAGTCAAAGATCCGGCCGATACGAACACCGGCGAGGCCACGCGCGTCACCGTGGAGACGAAAGTGCTGGACGACTCCAGTAACTTTCAAGCCGTGGTCAATGTCGGCATGGACAAAGCCAAACAGATGACCGGTTACGAGCAGCACACCGAAGGTGTCGACGCGACCGTCCTTCGTTATTTCGCGATGAATGGAAAAACGCGTTACGAATACCGCGAAACCTGGTATCTGAATGGCCACGCCGTCGTGCACGCGCGCTGCGCACGGCCGATGCTCGCCGCCACCACGCCGCAATGGACAGCGGAATACGAAAAAGGCTGCGCGCAGATCATGCAGTCGTTGCGGCCGCACTGAGCGATGACCGGCGCTCCCGTTCCCGAAGAAACGCACGCGCGGGCGCTCGATGAAGCGGATCGCCTCGCGCCGTTTCGCGAAGAGTTCCTAATCCCGCCGCACGAAAATGGCGAACAAGTATACTTTTGCGGCAACTCGCTCGGCCTGCAACCGAAAGCCACGCGCGCCGCACTGATCGACGAACTCGACGATTGGGCCGCCCTCGGCGTGGAAGCGCATTTCCGCGGCAAACATCCGTGGATGCCGTATCACGAAGAAGTACGCGATCATCTTGCCGAACTGGTCGGAGCGAAACCCGCCGAAGTCGTCGCAATGAATTCGCTGACGAC
>JBDUEI010000133.1:0-53900 GCA_040002515.1 Rudaea sp.
CGGTCGCCTTCTTCGTCGCGGTTTTCTTGACCGTCGCTTTTTTCGCAGCGGCTTTCTTCGGCGCTACTTTTTTTGCGGCGGCCTTTTTCGCTGCACCTTTCGACGCGAACTTGTTGCCGCGTCCGAATTTTCCGCGCGCGGCTTTCACCGGCGCGGCGGCGAGCAGTTCGACGCATTCGGCTTCGGTCAGCGATTTCGGATCGCGATCTTTCGGGATGCGCGCGTTCTTGGTGCCGTCGGTGATGTACGGGCCGTAACGGCCGTTCAACACTTGGATTGCGCCGTCCTGGAAATTCGCGATGAGGCGATTGCGCGCGATCTCGGCTTTCTCGTGCAGCAATTCCACCGCGCGTGTCAGTTCGATCGTGTACGGATCGTCTTCGGGTTTCAGCGACGCGTAGACCGTGCCGTGCTTCACGAACGGTCCGAAACGTCCGACGCCGGCGCTGATGGTCTGGCCGTCTTCGGCGACGCCGAGATCTCGCGGCAGCTTGAACAATTGCAGCGCATCTTCGAGCGTGATGGTGTGAATGCTTTGACCGGGACGCAGCGATGCGAACGTCGGTTTGTCCTCGTCGTCCTTCGTGCCGATTTGCGCCATTGGCCCATAGCGGCCGAGACGAACGCTGATCGGTTTTCCGGATTTCGGATCGGTACCGAGTTCGCGCGCGCCCGTGGCTTCCGCACGATCGACGGTTTCACTTTTTTCGGTGACCAGCGATTTGAACGGCGTCCAGAATTTGCGCAGGAGCGGCACCCATTCTTCTTCGCCGCGACTCACCGCGTCGAGTTCGTCTTCGAGCTTGGCGGTGAAATCGTAATCGACATATTGCGTGAAATGACCGGACAGGAATTTCGCCACCGCACGGCCGACATCGGTCGGTCGGAACCGGCGCGCATCGAGCAAAACATATTCGCGATTGAGCAAGGTCTGGATGATGCTCGCGTACGTCGACGGACGTCCGATTCCATATTCTTCGAGCGTCTTGACCAGGCTCGCTTCCGAATAACGCGGCGGCGGTTCGGTGAAATGCTGATCGGCGGCGACATCGGCGAGCGGCACCGCTTCGCCGACCTGCATCGCCGGGAGCTTGCGCGCTTCTTCGTCTTCTTCGACGTTTTTCTGATCGCGGCCTTCTTCGTACACCGCGAGGAATCCCGGATCGACGACGGTCGTGCCGCTGGCGCGGAAGAACGTATCGCCGCCCGCATCGAAATCGACGGACACGGTATTCAATGTTGCGAATTGCATTTGACTGGCGACGGCGCGTTTCCAGATCAAGTCGTACAACTTGCGCTGGTCGTCATTGAGAAATACGGCAACGCTCGCCGGTGTGTGCAGCGCGGAGGTCGGACGAATCGCTTCATGCGCTTCCTGCGCGTTCTTCGATTTCGAACGATAGAAATTCGGATTTTCAGGCAACGCTTTGGCGCCGAAATCGCGCGCGATGACTTTGCGCAATTCGGTGATCGCATCGGCGGCCAGATTCACCGAATCGGTACGCATGTACGTGATCAGGCCGACCGTGCCTTCGCTGCCGATCGCCACACCTTCGTACAAACCCTGCGCGATGCGCATGGTGCGGCTCGTGGAAAATCCAAGTTTGCGCGCGGCTTCCTGCTGCAAGGTCGATGTCGTGAAGGGCGGCGACGGGCGGCGTTTGCGCTCTTTCGATTGCACTTCGCTGACGACGAGCCGGCCCTGAGCGGATTTGACGATGGCATCGCGCGCGGCATGTGCATCTTGCGCGTTGGTCAGATCGAACTGTTCGAATTTCTTGCCGCGCAAGCGCAATAGACGCGCCGTGAAATGCTGATCGGGATGCGCGCAATCGGCCTCGATGCTCCAGTATTCGCGTGCTTTGAACGCTTCGATTTCTTCTTCGCGCTCGACGATCATGCGCAACGCGGGCGATTGCACGCGGCCGGCGGACAGACCGCGCTGAACCTTGCGCCACAACACCGGCGACAGATTGAATCCGACCAGATAATCCAGCGCGCGACGCGCCTGCTGTGCGTTGACCAGATCGAGCGACAAACCGCGCGGATGCGCGACAGCTTCCTGAATCGCATGCGGCGTGATTTCGGAAAACACGACGCGATGCACTTGCTTGCCTTCGAGCAAATTGCGCTCGCGCAGGATTTCGGAGATGTGCCAGGAGATCGCCTCGCCTTCGCGATCCAAGTCGGTCGCCAGATAAAGCGAGGTGGCTTTGGCGGCGGCCTTGGCGATGGCGTCGACGTGTTTTTCGTTCTTCTCGATGACTTCGTATGCCATCGAGAAATTGTTGTCGGGATCGACCGCGCCTTCTTTCGGGCGCAGGTCGCGGACGTGACCGTACGAAGCCAGGACTTCGAAATCCTTGCCGAGGTATTTGTTGATCGTCTTGGCCTTGGCAGGCGATTCGACGATGAGAAGATTCTTTGCCATAAGTCAGTTCCGTTGCCTTGCGTCTGCGTCGATTCGGCTAGTCCCAAGCGAGCCGAATCCGACCGCACGGTATACCGCGTCCCTTTTTCAGTGTGGTCACAGAGTCCGCCGCCGTGTCAAGCAACGGGCGAAAGTCGCCGACCTCAACGCCGCGCATAACGACCGTTTTCGGCGGCTACGACACCGTCGAGTTCGAGCATGAGCAGCATCGATGACAGCGCGGCGGCAGAAAGGCCCGTGCGCTCGGCCAATTCGTCGACGGCGACCGGATCGGCTTCGAGCGCGGACATCAGCGCAACGTAATCGGGATCGTCGTTGCGGCTCGCGTCCAGATCGATGAACGGCGTCACGTCCTGACTCAGGCGGCGGCGCAGATCGTCGGCGAGCAGTGCGCCAGTCGCGTGCAGTTCTTCGAGCACTTCCGCTGGCGTTTCGACGAGTTTGGCGCCTTCGCGGATCAGTTTGTGGCAGCCGCGCGCCATCGCGTTATGGATGGAGCCGGGCAACGCGAAGACATCGCGACCTTGCTCGTTGGCCAGCCGCGCCGTGATCAGAGAACCGGAGCGGAGCCCCGCCTCGATGACCAGCGTACCCAGACTCAAGGCGGCGATGATCCGGTTGCGGCGCGGAAAATGCTCGGCACGCCCGGCCGTGCCGGGTGGGAATTCCGAAACCAGCGCGCCGTTTTCGAGGATGCGTGCGGCCAGTTTCGCATGACGGCGCGGATATACCACGTCCGGGCCGGTGCCGAGCACGGCGACGGTTTTGCCGCCGGCATCGAGCGCCGCTTCGTGCGCGGCGCCGTCGATGCCTTCGGCCATGCCGCTGGTGACCACGTTGCCGGCGCGAACGAACGCGGTGGCAAACGCGCGCGCGTCGGAAAGACCCGCGTTCGTGGCGCTGCGCGAGCCGACAATGGCGATTTGCGGAGACCACAACGTCGTCGCGTCGCCAGCGATGAACAGCGCGGCCGGCGGGTTCTGGCCTTTGCGCAACAGTCCCGGAAAATCGTCGTCGACGACGGTGATCAGATGATGGCGTGGGTCATCGATCCAGGCGAGATCCGATTCGATCGTCGCCGTATCCGGTTTGGACAGCCACGCACGCGTAATTTCGGCGATCTGCGCGTCGCGCTTGGCGGCATTCAGCGCGGCTTCCGCGCTGCCGTGCTGCGCGACGAGTTTGCGCAAACCGACTGGACCCAGGCCGGGCGCGCGCAGCAGCGCAAGCCATGCGCTGATGTCGGATATCGATGAGGTGATCGGCATGCTGATTCGATGCGGGACGCAAAAACGCAAACGGCGCGGGCTAACCCGCGCCGTCTACACTCCCCGATGCTTGTTACTTGTGATCCGGCTCGTACAGATGGTCGCCCAGATGTACCGGGCGGATGCCGTCCATGACCAGACCGTAGCTGACACGATCGAACGTGCGGAACACCATCACGTGACCGATATATTCCTCAGGTAACTGCACTTCCTTGTCCTTCGGATGGAAAAAATTCTTGGCGCTGAATTCCGGATAATCGGAACGATCTTCGACCACATCGCCGGGGCTGAAGATCGAGTAGACCTGGCCGTTTTCGACGCCGTCGGCAGAACCGTTCGACAACGCAATGACCTGCAGGCGGCCGACCGCGTTCAGCGCGTCGGTGAATGCGATCACGCGCATGTCCGGTGGCACGTGCGCGGGCGGATGCGGCATGTACTGGAAATCGTAGGGCAGGTTGTCGAGCGGCATCACGAGGTCGCCTTTGCGAATCTCGAAATCCGCAGCCAGCGCCAACGTCGATGCGGGATCGCCCGAATGCGTCACCTGCACGGTGCCGTATTGCATCAGTTCATAGCCGAGAAAACGCACGTCGCCGTGCAGCGTGAAATGATTCGGACCGGTGTGCCAGAGCATGTCCGGACGGCCGTCGCGCGTTTCCATCGAGTCGCGATAGATGTGCGTCGGTCCGCCGTCTTTCGAGGTGATTTCGTAATAGCGTCCGATCGGTCGCGACAACGTGAGCTGCGTGCCGACCGGCGCATCGAGTCCGCGTACGTAGACGAGCTGTCCGGGCGTGCCGTTGATGTGGTGATCTTCCATCGCCACGACGTGCGGCGCGTTCTTGAATTCGTCTTCGCCGACCATGCGCGGCTTCTTGAGGAAATCCTCGATCGCCGACAGCGGCAGCGGCTTGATCGCCTCGTCGAGCGGTTCGGCGCGGACGTGCGGTCCGAAACCACCGTTGGAGATGCGCGGACGGCCGTTCAGGTAGGCCAGGTTGAGAACTTGTCCTGGATAGATCAAATGCGGGTTGTTGACTTGGGGATTGGCCTGCCAGACTTCGGGCCAGTCCCACGGATTACGCAGGAAACGGTGGGAAATTCCCCACAACGTATCGCCGCGTTGAACCGTGTAGGTGTCGGGATGGTTATCCGCCAGCTGGACCGTCGCTGCGAAGACCGACAGCGTGATCAACAGGCCGGCAAAAACTGCAGGTAGTTTTTTAAGCATGGCTGCCATGTCCCTGATTCCCCAACTTGATTTCCCCTGGGCTTGGCGAGTGTATACGAAAATTTTACCGTAGCAAACGACCGCCCCTGCAAATATGGCGACTGGCGCACAAAACCGGGGTCCGGGTCGCGCCAAGTGGGGATTCGGCGTAGAATTTTCGGCCATTCGCGGTCATTTCAGGGCAGTGCGGCCGCTTGAGTCGGTCGCGCGCCCGCACCATATTCAGGCCTATGCTCACGATTCTGGAATATCCCGATCCCCGACTGCGCACGCAGGCCAAACCGGTGGCGGTGTTCGATCAAAACCTGCTCGATCTCATCGATGCGATGTTCGCGACGATGTACGAGGCGCCCGGCATCGGCCTGGCGGCGACACAGGTGGACGAGCACAAGCAGCTTCTCGTGCTCGACGTATCCGAGGAGAAAAACGCGCCGCTGGTGCTGATCAATCCCGACATCATCGCGCGCGAAGGTTCGCAGGTGTATCAGGAAGGCTGCCTTTCCGTGCCCGGCATTTTCGCCGACGTGGAGCGCGCCGACCGCATCACCGTCAACGCGCTCGATCGCTACGGAAAACCCATCACGCTGGAAGCCGATGGGCTCCTCGCGGTGTGCATCCAGCACGAGATGGATCATCTGATCGGCAAACTTTTTGTCGATTACCTGTCGCCGCTCAAGCGCGAAATGGTGCGCAAGAAACTCGACAAGCAGCGCCGCGCGACATCGGCCGCTTGAATCATCCGCCTCGCCTCCGCGTGGCGTTTGCCGGAACGCCCGAGTTCGCCGTGCCGCATTTGCGCGCCTGCGACATCGCCGGCGTGGATATCGTCGCGGTGTATACGCAGCCGGATCGTCCGGCCGGACGCGGCCGCAAGCTCGCGCCGAGTCCGGTCAAGGCTGCAGCGCTCGCGTCCGGCTATCCGGTTGAACAGCCGCCATCGCTGAAATCAGTCGACGTTGAATCGCATCTGAAATCGCTCGATCTGGATCTTCTCGTCGTCGTCGCGTATGGATTGATTCTGCCGCGCAAGGTTCTCGCGATACCGCGACTGGGTTGTTGGAACGTCCACGCTTCGCTGCTGCCGCGCTGGCGCGGCGCCGCTCCGATTCAACGCGCGATTCTGTCCGGCGACCGCGAAACCGGCGTGTGCGTCATGCAGATGGAAGCGGGACTCGACACGGGTCCGGTCCTTTTGGAACGTCGCATCCCGATTGCTGAGGACGACTCAGGCGGAAGTCTGCACGACAAACTCGCGACGATCGGCGCTGCAGCTTTGCGTGAAACATTGCAGCGCGTTTTGGATGGCCAAACCCTTTCGCCAATTTCGCAAAGCGAGGGTGGCGTCACATACGCGCACAAACTCGACAAAGCCGAGGCGCTCATTGATTGGAACAGCGATGCCGCGTCGATCGAACGCAAGGTTCGCGCGTTCAATCCATGGCCCGTCGCTGAAGCCGATGTCGCGGGCGAACGCCTGCGCATCTGGGCGGCGACGGCCGTTTCGGCATCCGCCGACGTGCCTGCAGGTTCGATCGTCGCCGCCAACAAAAGCGGTATCGACGTGGCCACCGGCAACGGAATTCTGCGCCTTCGCGACGTGCAGAAATCCGGCGGTCGACGCATCGCCGCCGCCGATTATCTCAACGCGCGGCCCGACCTGATTCGCGCCTCGTGAATCCCGGCGCTCAGTTGCGCGCGACCGCAGCGAAGGCACTCGCGCGCATCGTCTCCGGAACCTCGCGACGCGCGGCATTCGCCGCGCTGTCCACCACGATTGCCGATGCGCGCGATCGCGCCCTGCTCTCCGCATTGCTCAGCGAAGGCGCGCGCTGGTGGCTGCGTTTCGCACCGGCCGTCGATGCATGGCTCGATCGGCCGATTCGCGATAACGACATCAAGGCGCTGCTCGTACTCGGGCTCGTGCAACTGGAAATCCTGCGCTTGCCGGAGTACGCCGCGGTCGCCGCTACGGTCGATGCGACGCGCGAACTCGCAAAACCGAAATTCACCGGATTGGTCAATGCATTGCTCCGTCGCTGGCTGCGCGAACGCGAAACGTGTCTTGCCACGCTCGATGCCGATATCGCCACGCGCACGGCGCATCCGCCGTGGCTGATTTCGATGGTGACGAAAGACTATCCGGACGATGTCGATTCCATCCTGATCGCCAACAACTTCGAGGCGCCGTTGTGGCTGCGCGTCAATCGCCGCGTCACGACGCGTTCGGCGCTGGCCGAGCGCTTTGCGCAAGAAGGCATCGCTTCGGAACAACTCGCCGCGTTGCCTGACGCGCTGATCCTTCGCGACAGCCGCGACGTCACGCACCTGCCGGGTTATGCCGACGGCGCGTTTTCCGTGCAGGACGGTGCCGCGCAATTCGCAGCACCCCTGCTCGACACACACGACGGCATGCGCGTGCTGGACGCCTGCGCCGCGCCGGGCGGGAAGACCGCACACATCCTCGAAGGTGCCGAGGCGAGCGTGCTCGCGGTCGACAGCGACGCGACGCGGCTGGTCCGGATCCGCGAAAATCTCGATCGCCTGAAGTTGCGCTGCGAGCTGCGCGCCGGCGATGTCGCCACACCCGAATCGTGGTGGGACGGCCACGCGTTCGATCGCATTCTTCTCGACGCGCCGTGTTCGGCGAGCGGCATCATTCGTCGTCAGCCGGATATCAAACTGCATCGTCGCGAAACCGATATTTCCGTGCTCGCCCGGGCGCAAACGCGCATGCTCGACGCGCTGTGGCCTTTGCTGAAACCCGGCGGACGCTTAGTCTATGCGACGTGTTCGATCCTCCACGCAGAAAACGCGCGGCAGATCGCGGCATTTCTGGGGCGCCATCGCGACGCCAAGTCAGCACCGGGTCCGGTGGGCTGGCGCGCGTCGGGCGCCGGCGCGCAAAACCTGCCGGGCGAATCCGGCATGGACGGGTTTTTTTATGCAGTTGTGGAAAAGTATATTTAGCGGCATCGGCTGGCTCGCGCTCGCGGCGTGCGCGCGCGAGCCGGAATCGATGACGATCACGTCGGCCAAAATCGTTTCCGATCTTCTCCTCGCGCAGATCGCCTGGCAGCCCGATGCCAATCTGCTCGATGCGCTCGATCACGGCATTCCGCTGGATTTCATCGTGACCGTGCAAGCGCAGAAGAACGCACCGTTCGGCTGGCACACCGATGTCGCCGAACAGCAGCACCGCGTGCAATTGCGCTATTACCCGCTCAGCCGCTACTACCAGCTTCGCGATGTCGATCTGGATCGCACGCGCAGTTTTCCCGCGCGCGCCTCGGCCATCGCCGCGCTCGAAGACATGCGCGTTCCGCTGAAGAACTGGAATCCGGGCGGCGCCGATCGCTATCGAATGGATGTCCGGATCGATCGCGCGTCGCTGCCGGGTGTATTGCGCGTGTCCTCGCTGGTGCGTCCGGCGTGGTGGCTGAACAGCGGAGCATTTACGTGGCCAGCCGCGGCAGACTGACCTTCATTGCGCGGCGCGTACTGCCCGGCGCGGCGGCCGTCGTGCTGCTCGCGGCCGTGCTGTCGCTCGCCAACGATGCGGCGACCGGCAACGATCGGCTGAGCGCGTGGTATCCGTGGGTCCTCAGCGCATCCGTTCTGGCGTTGTTCGCGCTTGCTGTCGCCATCGCGCAGCGTCTGCTTCGCTTGCGCCGTGAGTTGCGCGCGCACGTTCCCGGCGCGCGGCTGACGCGGCGCGTGCTGGTCATGCTCATTCTCTTGGCGCTGCCGCCGGTGATCGTGGTGTACGGATTCGCGCTCAACTTTCTCGACGCGACCGTCGATACCTGGTTCAACGTGCGCATGGAACGCGCGATGGACGATTCGCTCGAAATCGGCCGCGTCTATCTCGATGAGCGTTTACGTACCGCGCAACAATCGAGCGCCGCGCTTGCGACTGAGATCGCGAACGTGACGCGCGACGATCTGCAATCACATCTTGACACCTTCATCGATTCACACGGAGCGATCCAGGTGACGGTGTTCGATAGCAATCAATCCGTCGCTGCGACAACCAGTTCCGATCCGCAATTCCTGACACCGGTATTTCCCGACTCGACGGCGTTGCTGCAATTGCAGAACAGCGGACATTTCGCCGCCGCCGAACCGATCGGCTCGAAACTTTTATTGCACGTGGTACTGCCGGTGCAAAGCGCGACGCCCGGTACGCAACGTCTGCTGCAAGTACTGTATCCCGTGCCGAACGCCATTCAGCCGCTGACCACCGGTGTCGAACAGGCGAGCTTCGATTTCCAGAGACTGAAATATCTGCGCGGTTCGCTCAAGCTCACGTTCACTATCGTGCTGACTTTCGTGTTGCTCCTATCCGCATTGTTCGCCGTGCTTGCCGCTTTCGGCACAGCACGGCGATTGACCGCACCGATCGCGCGTCTTTCGGCGGCGACAAAAGCCGTCGGCGCGGGGCGTTATGACACGCCGTTGCCGATCCGGCGCGACGACGAGCTCGGGTTTTTGCTGGCTTCGTTCGATCAGATGCAGCGCGAAATCGAGCTTGCTAGTTCGCGCGCACGGCACAGCGCCGAGGAAACGGAAAATCAGCGCGCGTATCTGAAGGCGCTCCTGGAGCGGTTGTCGGCCGGCGTACTAGGGCTCGATCGCAACGGCGTGTTGCGCACCGCCAATCACGCAGCCGAAACCATTCTCGAAGCACCGCTGTCACGGTTTCTCGGACAACATTTAAGTTCCGTGCGCCAGCAATATCCCGCGCTCGCGCCGCTGATCGATCCGGTCCTCAAACACGTCCGCGAAGGCGTGCGCGAATGGCGCGAGGAAGTGGTGATCGAACGCGGCGAACGCATCGTGCTCACCTTGCGCGGCGCGGAACTCGCGCAGATGCCGGGCACCGATGCCGGCGTCGTCGTCGTCATCGACGATCTGACGCTACTCAATCGCGCGCAACGCGATGCGGCGTGGGCCGAAGTGGCCCGCCGTCTGGCGCACGAAGTGAAAAATCCGCTGACACCGATCCAGCTCGCGGCCGAGCGCCTGCGCCGACGCTTCATCGGCCGCCTGCAGCCGGAAGAAACCGAGATTCTCGATCGGGCCACACACACCATCATCAGTCAGGTAGAAGCACTCAAGTCGATGGTCAATTCGTTCGGCGATTACGCGCGCCCGCCGCAGATCGATGCGCGTCCTTTGTCGCTGCATTCGCTGCTCGGCGAAGTGCTCGACCTGTACGAAAACGATCAGCGCATTCAGTTGACGCGCCGTTTCGCGACGGCCGATCCGATCGTGCGGGTCGATGCCGGACGCATGCGCCAGCTCCTGCACAATCTGATCAAGAATGCCATCGAGGCCATCGGCGATGCGCGCAAGCCGCACATCGAAGTGGATACGTGCGACATTGTGGAAAATGCACAAAAGTGGATCGAGTTGGCGGTGGCGGATAACGGTCCGGGTTTGCCGGAAGGATTTGGCGATCGCTGGTATGAGCCGTATACGACGAGCAAATCGAAAGGGACGGGGTTAGGGTTGGCTGTGGCGAAAAAAATCGCTGAGGAACATGGTGGGATGATTCGTGCGGAAAATCGTGGCGGGGGTGGGGCGGTGTTTACGTTGAGATTGCCGCGCGAGCAGTAAGGCTATTCGACAATGAGACTGCACTTTTGCCGTGACTCCGGCATGTCGAAACAGATTTTCTTTGCTGCCGAGTTTTCAAGCAAGAGCTTCCACTCGCTGCGCGAGCGGGTAGCTTTCTTTGATGAACCCGTGTGCCGGCGGCGAACCGCGGCATCCTGCTCGCGGGTTGTCGTTGTCGCAATCTGTTTTGGAGCGAAGTGCGGCTTTGATTTGTGGCTTGGTTATTTTTTTTGGAAGGTGCCAAAAGCGCGTCGCGGCGCAAAAAGTTTGAGTGCGCGCTCCGCACTTTTGCGACGTAATCCGGGATGACGCAGCCCGCGCCATAACAACGGGATCCATTCGCTGCGCGGTTTGTCGAGAATGGCTTCACGCATGTCGGCTTCCAGGCGATACATGTCGGCGAGTCGTAGGGCCAGTTCGCGGCGGTCGGCTGGCAAATCCGTCCGCGCGACGACGCAGCGTTCCTGGTCGGCGGCGATATCTCGATACATGGATAGGACGCGACGATGTCTCCGTTCGAATCCGGCGTAGCCGTCGCCGCTGCGATCGAATACCCAATCGCCGAGGTTGCTGTCGTGCCGGCGATAGCCGATCAACGATTCGTCGATACACAGACAATCGCCGGCCAGCGCGGCGCGAAGGCTGAGCATGTTGTCTTCGACGACGCCGGCGAGCGGCGGAAAGGCGGTCAGCAGCGTGCGGCGAATTGCCATCGACGCGCCGACCGTCGTCATCAGTTTGCCGCGGCGCAGGAACCAGCGCTGATCGACGTGTCGGGGCAATCCGCGGACGTTGGTGTCGATAATTTTTCCGGCCACATCGATGTCGTCGACGCGAGAGCCGACGAGTTGTGCGTTCGTATTTTCCGCGAAAACTTCGGCGACGCGTTGCGCGCGCTGCGGATACGAGACATCGTCGCCCGACGCGAACATCAAAACGTCGCCGGACGCTTCCATCGCCAGTTCGTTCAAGTGTGCGCAAAGTCCGAGGTTCTGCGCGGTGCTGCGCACGCGTATCCGATGCGGGCCCTCGTAATCGCGCAGCACGCCAGCGGCGATGTCGAGCGAGCCATCGCCGGAACTGTCGTCGGACACGATGATTTCGCACGGCAAGGTTTGCGCGAGTACCGATCGCAACGCCGCTTCGATCGTCGCGGCCATCCGGTATGCGATAACGAGCACGGTGACCGAAGGCAGCGGCGTGGACGATGCGCTGATCACGACGTCAGATTTTCCCGCCGCGCGCGAGCAGCCACAGCATGATGAATTTCTGCCGCACGTAATTGGCTTCGGTCCACGCGAAGATCAGCCCGCGCCAGCCATCGAGGAAACCGGCGCGCAACACGAAACCGCGGAAGAATCGCCAGAACGGATTCAGCCAGAGATTGATCAGGCTCGCCCGTCTTCCGCGCCGATGCATGTCTTCGGCCATCATTTGCGCGTAGCGTTGCAGGCGATGGCTCTGATCGCTGAGCGAACGGTAGGCGACGTGTTCGAGATCGCCGGGGAGTGTCGCGACCGCGCCGTCGACAGTGACATGCTCGTGAATCTCGCGATCACCGCGCCAGCCGCCGTGGCGGCGATCGAACAGACGCAGGACGCGATCGGGATACGCATTGCCGTGACGGAGAAACGCGCCGAAGTAGTCGGTGGCGCGGGCGAATCGATAGCCGGATGCGTTCGCAAAACGTGTGGCGCGCGCGGATTCGATGGCCTCGTGCAACGCCGGCGTCACACGTTCGTCGGCATCCAGGCACAACACCCAGTCATGCTGCGCGGCTTGCACGGCGAAATCTTTCTGCGCCCGATAGCCGTCGAACGGACGGACGATCACGCGCGCTCCGTTTGCGACGGCCAGCTGCTGCGTGGCGTCTGTCGAGGCGGAGTCGACGACGATGATTTCGTCGCAAAAAGCGAGCGATCGGAGGCAAGCCGCGATACGATCGGCTTCGTTGAATGTGATGATGCAGGCCGAAATCGGTTCGCGTGCGGAAATGTGCATGCGGTCAGAGTAGCCGAGCCGCCGATAGGATAAAACTCAGGATGCCGCGTTCGATCCGCGAGAGGACAAACGTCATGGCCAGAAACTTCTTCGCTCGATACAAGGAGATGTCATGCGTGATTCCGATGTTCCGTTGAAAACGGCTGCAGGTCTGCAGGAGATCGGCCTTAAACAACGCAAGCTTCAGCCGAAGTCGCGTTCGCTGCTGATCATGGTCCACGGTGCGGAAACCGTCGCGCAACTCGAGCGAAGCATGCATTCGCTCGGCGACGTGCGGGCGATCCTGGACGAACTGATCGGCCTCGGGCTGGTCGCGGTCAAGGGCGGCGCCGGCAGCGTGATGACGGAAATCGCGGCGAACAATGAATCGGTGATTCCGGCGGCGCAGCAGGTCAAGCAACTCCTCAACGAAACAGCCGTGGCATCACTCGGCATGCTCGGTGGGCTCACCGCGTTTCGGTTCACGCTGAAGCTCGAGCATTGCTATACGGCCGACGAATTGCGCACGATTTTTCCGGATTTCCGGAAAATCGTCGCCAAAGCGAAGAACGACGCCTTTGCGGATGCGATCCTGACCCGCGCCGAAGCGCTGCTGAAAACTGGCTGAGACTTCCGCAGACCGTCGATTGCGCTATGCTTAACCGTTGTTTTTTCGCAACGGTGCCCGCATGGCTAGCACAACGATCCTGGTAGTCGACGACGAGCCGGATATCCGCAATACGGTCAAGGAAATCCTGCAGGACGAAGGCTACGCAGTGCTGTTGGCAGCCGATGCGGCCGAAGCGCGCGAGGTGCGGCTGCGCGATCATCCCGACGTCGCCCTGCTCGATATCTGGATGCCCGGGACGGATGGCATCAGCCTGTTGCGCGAATGGGCCGAGGCCGGTGCGCTGGCGGCCTGCCCGGTCATCATGATGTCGGGCCACGGCTCGGTCGAGACGGCGGTCGAAGCGACGCGTCTGGGCGCGTACGATTTCATCGAGAAGCCCATTTCGCTGGCGAAATTGCTGCTGACGATCGCGCGCGCGCGCGAAGCCAGTCGCCTGCGCCGCGAGAACGAAGGATTGCGTCAGAATCTCGTCGTTCCTCTCGAACCGATCGGGAGCAGTAAACCGATGCTCGCGTTGCGCGCTCAGATGGAAAAACTCGCGCAGCACGATACGTCCGTGCTGATTCAGGGTGAGCGCGGCACCGGCAAGGAATCGATCGCGCGCTGGCTGCACGAACATGGTCCACGACGCGACGGTCCGTTCGTCACGGTCGCGCCGGCAACGATTCCGCGCGAGCATCTCGTCGCTGCGCTGTTCGGCGCGGAAAGCGGCGACGCCGTGCAGCATGGATTGCTCGAACAGGCCAATGGCGGCACGTTGTTTCTCGATGAAGTCGCCGAGCTCGACTCGGAAATCCAGCAACGGCTGTGCAGCGTATTGCAGCGCCGCTCGCTGATGCGCAGTGGCGCGCGCGGCGTCGCGCCGCTGGATCTACGTGTGGTGGCGGCGTCGGCGCAAAATCTGGAAGCGTTGGTGCGTGCCGGTCAATTTCGCGAAGAACTCTATTACTTGCTCAACGTCGTGCCGCTGATCGTGCCGCCGCTGCGCGAACGCAGTGAAGATGTTCCCGAACTGCTGCGCGCCTATGCGGATTTTTTCGGCAATCGCGACAAACTCCCGTATCGGCATTTCCCGGTTTCGGTGCAGAACCGGTTGCGCAATCACGCCTGGCCCGGCAACGTTCGCGAGTTGCGCAACTTCGTGCAGCGCCTGCTCGTGATGGGCAGCGCACCGGATGTGGAATTGAGCGAAGTCGAAGCCGCGTTTGGCGGAGTGACTTCCGCGCCGGCGCAGATCGAAGCCAACGGCATCGATTTCGATCTGCCGCTGCGCGAGGCACGCGAGCAGTTCGAGCGCGCTTATCTGTTGCGTCAATTGCACAACGTCGGCGGCAGCGTGGGCAAACTCGCCAAGGCCGTCGGCATGGAACGCACGCATCTGTATCGCAAGCTGCGCGATCTCGGTGTCGACGTGAAGAACCCCGGCCGCGACGACTGATCGGCACCGCGCATCGCCAAAAGCTGCAAAATATACAAATGTAAAAGGAGAAAACCATGGGAATCCGCAATCAGGTTGCGTTGATCACCGGTGCGGCAAGCGGTATCGGCAAGCGCATCGCGGAAGTGTATGCGGACAACGGCGCACATATCGCCATCGCCGACATCAACCAGGAAGCCGCCGAAGCGGCTGCCGCCGACATCCGCTCGCGCGGAGTGAAGGCCACCGCCATCACGATGGATGTGACGAACGAGGATGCCGTCGAAGCCGGTGTGGAAAAAACGGTGCGCGATCTCGGCAGTGTCGACATTCTGGTCTCCAACGCAGGCATCCAGATCGTCAACCCTATCGACAATTTCAGCTACGCCGACTGGAAAAAGCTGATGGCGATTCATGTCGACGGTGCGTTTCTGACCACGCGTGCCTGCCTCAAGCGCATGTACGCGGCGGGCAAGGGCGGTTCGATCATCTACATGGGTTCGGTGCATTCGAAGGAAGCGTCGAAACTCAAGGCGCCGTACGTCGCGGCCAAACACGCGCTGATCGGGCTGGCCAAAGTCGTCGCCAAAGAAGGCGCCGCCAAGAAAGTGCGGGCGAATGTGATCTGCCCGGGGTTCGTGCGCACGCCGCTGGTGGAAAAGCAGATTCCCGAACAGGCCAAGGAGTTCGGGATTTCCGAAGACGAGGTCGTGAAGAAAGTCATGCTCAAGGACACCGTCGACGGCGAATTCACCACCGTCGACGATGTCGCGGCTTGCGCGCTGTTTTTCGCCGGTTTCGAGTCGAATGCGTTGACCGGTCAATCGATCGTGGTCAGCCACGGGTGGTTCATGCAGTGACGCCCGGCGCACGAATGTAGTCATTTTTTTTCGAATTATCGAAAACGTTGTCTGGTTTCACCCTCGAATTGCGTTAATACCATGTGGAATGATCGGTTTCTTCCCTCCGCTGCGGCCAGACACCCTGCATGATCGCGTTGATTCAGCGCGTGCGCGAAGCGCGCGTGGACGTTGCCGGCGAAACGGTCGGCCAGATCGGGCCGGGCCTGCTTGCGTTGGTCGCCATCCAGCCGCAGGACGGGGAAGCGCAAACCTCGCGCATGGTCGAACGGCTGGTCGGTTATCGGGTTTTTTCGGACGAGACGGGGAAAATGAATCTCTCGCTCGCCGATACGGGCGGTGGCCTGTTACTGGTATCGCAATTCACGCTGGCGGCCGACACATCGAAGGGCATGCGCCCGAGTTTTACGTCGGCTGCTGCGCCCGAACACGGTCGGAAATGGTTCGATCGGCTGGTCGAACGGGCCCGGGAAACGCATGCACGGGTGGAAATCGGGCGCTTCGGTACCCATATGGATGTCAGTCTCGTCAACGACGGACCGGTTACTTTCTGGCTCGAAGTACCTTGAGCCAAATGCATGTTTAACGAGGAAAAACGCTGTCCTTGACAGCGTTTCTATACTTAAAGGTCTTTCCCCCCGTTTTCTCATTTCAAGTCGATTCTCAAGAACTCATGGCCATCGAACAAGCGGTTCAGCAGCAACAATCCGAAATCAAGACCCTGATCATCAAGGGCAAGGAACAGGGCTACCTGACCTACGCCGAAGTCAACGATCACCTGCCCGACGACATCGTCGATCCGGAACAGATCGAAGACATCATCGGCATGATCAACGACATGGGCATCGAGGTGCACGAAGTAGCGCCCGATACCGAAACGCTGTTGCCGGAAACGCCGGTCGCCACCGTCGATGACGAAACCGCCACCGAAGAAGCCGTGGCCGTGCTGTCGGCGGTTGACGCCGAAGTGGGCCGCACCACCGATCCGGTGCGCATGTACATGCGCGAGATGGGTACGGTCGAACTGCTCACGCGCGAAGGCGAAATCGCCATCGCCAAACGCATTGAAGAAGGTCTGAACCAGGTCCAGAGTTCGCTCGCCAATTTCCCGTGGTCGATCCAGTTGCTCATCGAAGAATTCGATCAGCACACCGAGGGCAAGAAGCGTTTGTCCGAAGTGCTCACCGGTTTTCTCGACATCGAAGTGCCGGGCCTTGATCCGGTCGCGACCGAACAGCTCATCGAAGCCGAACTCGAAGTCGAACCCGTCGTCGAGAAGGACGAAAAAGAAGGCGACAGCGAGGATTCCGATCCGGTCGACACAGGGCCCGATCCGGTCGAAGTGACACGGCGCATGGACGAATTGCGCGGCCTGTACGCGAAATTCCAGAAGTCGGCCGACAAGAACGGCGCCAGCGACAAGAAGACGCAGAAAGTTCGCGAGCAGATGGCCGAGGCGTTTCTCAAGCTCAAGCTGCCGTCGATCATGATCGACAGTTTCGTGCGCAAGCTGCGCGATGTCGTGGGCAACATCCGTAGCCACGAACGCGTGATCATGGACATCTGCGTGCGCCAGGCCAAGATGCCGCGCAAGGATTTTCTGAAAGCGTTCACGCAGTACGAAATCAACACGAGTTTCGCCGACGAAGTCATCCGCAAGAAACAGAAATGGTCGTCATCGATCCGCGCGCACAAGCCCGACATCGTCGCCGAACAGGAAAAGCTCATCTCGCTGGAGAAGACGCTGTTCCTGTCGCTGGCCGACATCAAGGAAATCAATCGCGCCATGTCGATCGGCGAAGCGAAAGCCCGCCGCGCCAAGAAAGAAATGGTCGAGGCGAACTTGCGCCTGGTCATCTCGATTGCTAAAAAGTATACAAATCGCGGTTTGCAGTTCCTCGATCTCATCCAGGAAGGCAATATCGGTTTGATGAAAGCCGTCGACAAATTCGAGTATCGCCGCGGCTACAAATTCTCCACCTATGCGACATGGTGGATTCGCCAGGCCATCACACGTTCAATCGCCGATCAAGCCCGCACCATCCGCATTCCGGTGCACATGATCGAAACGATCAACAAGCTCAACCGCATCAGCCGCCAGATGTTGCAGGAAATGGGTCGCGAACCCACGCCCGACGAACTGGCTGAAAAGATGGAGATGCCCGAGGACAAGATCCGCAAGGTGCTCAAGATCGCCAAAGAACCGATCTCGATGGAAACCCCGATCGGCGATGATGAAGATTCGCATCTGGGCGATTTCATCGAAGACATGAACGTCGAATCACCCGTCGAAGCCGCGACCGGAACCGGCCTCACCGAAACCGTGCGCGATGTCCTCGCCGGTCTCACGCCGCGCGAAGCCAAAGTCTTGCGCATGCGTTTCGGTATCGACATGAATACCGATCACACGTTGGAAGAAGTCGGCAAACAGTTCGACGTCACCCGCGAGCGCATTCGCCAGATCGAAGCCAAGGCGCTGCGCAAACTGCGTCACCCGAGCCGCTCCGAACAACTGCGCTCGTTCCTCGATCTGGAATAAGCTTGGTAGACGGCTATTCGAAACGCCCGCAGACGCGGGCGTTTTTATTTCAGACCCAGTAAAATTTCATCGCGATCGGGCCTATAGCTCAATGGTTAGAGCAGAGGACTCATAATCCTTTGGTTCCAGGTTCGAGTCCTGGTGGGCCCACCAAATCGATTGTTGCAACTGAACTGGCGCGGCCGATCTCATCGACGAGTTCAGCGATCAATTGCGCCGACGAAAGTTTGCGCGCCATCGGTGCTCCCTGCCCGGCCCATTGCGCGCCGAATCCGAATTCTCCTTTCGCTTTCGCCGCCGCGTGCAACGATTTTCCTGCGTCGTATGCAATCGGATAATCCGGAATGGCGTCTGATGGAATCCGCTCACCGAGTTCGGTGAATTTATTGGCGAGACAGCGCGCGGGTCGGCCGGAAATCGCGCGCGTCATGCGGGTGTGATGCGCCGCGTCGTTGAAAAGCGCTGCGCGAAATCCGGCATCGGCCTGCGATTCGTCGCACGCGATGAACGCGGTTCCGAGCTGCGCGGCGGAAGCGCCGAGACGCAGCGCTGCGGAAATGCCTGCGCCGTCCATAATGCCGCCGGCGGCAATGATGGGCACATCGAGTTCGCGAACGAGAACGCGTGTGAGCGCCATCGTCGTCATTTGATCGTCGCGCGCATCGGCATCGAACACGCCGCGGTGACCGCCGGCTTCGTACCCTTGAGCGACCACGGCGTGGATGCCCGACGCGGCGAGAATCTTCGCCTCGTGCAGGCTCGTCGCGCATCCGAGCAAGACGATGCCGGCGCTCATCAATGCATCGATGTAGCGTTGCGGCGGCAAACCGAAATGAAAACTGACGACGCTCGGCTTTTCTTCGACCAACATCGAAAGCATCGCTTCGTTTTCGACGAAACTCTGATAGATCTCGTTTAGCTTGGCAGGCGGTTGCGCTTCGACGCGTTCGAATTCCGCGCGTAACCGTTCGACCCAGGCAGCTTCGACGTCCGGTCTTGGGCGCGCGGCGCGATGACAGAACACATTGACGTTCAAACCTCGATCGGAAAGTTGCCGGAACTGCGCGATCATGTTTCGCGCACCTTCCACATCCGTCGCGCCAACGCCGATCGAACCGAGCGCGCCGGCGTTCGACACGGCGGCGGCCATCGCCGGTGTCGAAACGCCCGCCATCGGCGCCTGGATGATCGGAATCGTGATGCCCAATCGATCGAGGAATTCGCGTGACGATTTCATGAATCAGCGCGTCAAAAATCGCGTGATGAAATCGGCGATGCCGCGAAACGGCGGACGCATCAACTTAAGGCTCGTCCAGCGCGCCTGGAAAAGAACCGGTTTCTGTTTGCTGAACGTAAGAAATCCCTGTCGCCCATGATACTGACCCATGCCCGACGCGCCGACACCGCCGAACGGCAAGCCGTGCTGCGCGAACTGCATCACCGTATCGTTGATGGCGACGCTGCCGGCTATCGTTCGCTGCAACACGCGCTCGATGTTGGCGGCGTTCGAATCGAAGTAATACAGCGCCAGCGGTCGTGGACGCTCGTTGACGTAATCGATGGCCGCATCGATCGACTCGATCGCGACGAGCGGCAGGATCGGCCCGAAAATTTCCTCGCGCATCAGCGCAAGCTCGTTGCCCGCACCGACCACCAGTGTCGGCGCGAGGATTCTTTTTTCCGCATCGCTCTCGCCGAGTTCCATGACTTCGGCGCCCGAAGCGCGCGCTTCGTCGAGATAATTCCACTGTCGTGCAAACTGGCGTTCGTTGATGATCGCCGAGTAGTCGGCATTATCCTTCAATTCTCCATAATGCCGCAAAATATACTTTTGCATTTCGGCGACGAACGGCGCAATCATCGCCTGCGGCAGCAAAACGTAATCCGGCGCAATGCAGGTCTGGCCGGCGTTGAGAAACTTGCCGGCTGCGATTCGGTCCACCGCCATGGCGACCGACGCACCCGCCGCCACGATCGCGGGCGATTTGCCGCCGAGTTCCAGCGTCACCGGTGTCAGATTTTTCGCGGCGGCCATCATCACGTGGCGACCGACCGACGTCGATCCCGTGAAGAACAAATGATCGAACGGCAGCGCGGCGAATTGTTCTGCGATGTCGCTGCCGCCGAGGATCGTCGCGACGCGATCGTCGGAGAGGACTTCCGCCAAAACCGCGCGCAATAATTCCGATGTGCGCGGCGTATGTTCGGACGGCTTGAGCATGACGTGATTGCCCGCCGCGATCGCCGTGATCAACGGCACCAGTGCGAGATTGACCGGGTAATTCCACGGCGCGATAACGCCGACCACGCCGAGCGGTTGATAGCGAATCTCGGTCCGCGCCGGAAAAAATAGCCAGTCGGCAGCGGCCCGCGTCGGTTTCATCCAGATGCGGAGATTCGCGATCAGATAATCGATTTCGCTGAGCACGGTCATGCCGTCGGTGAGCAACGATTCGTGTCGCGAGCGATGCCCGAAATCCGCGCTCATCGCGTCGACGAAGCGGTCGAGATTGGCTTTGAACACGCGGCGGAGACGCTTCAGATCATCGATGCGTTGCGCGTAACTCGGCGGCTCGCGTCGATGCGCCGTGCGCAGCCGATCCAGATGCGAGCGGAGGTCGACTGGCGTCGTGGCGGGCGCGTGCATATCTTGAGTGTAGACCGCTCGTGCGTGAGCGTCGATGTTACGATGACGGCATGAGTATCCGCGCGTATCGCAATCGTTTTCCGACACTCGGATCGCGTGTCTACATCGACGAATCGGCGGTGGTGATCGGCGATGTCGACCTCGGTGACGACGCATCGATCTGGCCCGGCGCGGTCGCGCGCGGCGACGTCAATCACATCCGCATCGGCGCGCGCACGAACATCCAGGACGGCGCCGTCCTGCATGTCACGCATGACGGCCCGTACACGCCGGGCGGATTTCCGCTCACGATCGGCGCCGATGTCACCGTTGGGCACGGCGCGATTTTGCACGCCTGCACCATCGAGGACGTGTGCTTGATCGGCATGCACGCCACGGTGCTCGATGGCGCGCGCGTTTGCCGCCACGCGATGATCGGCGCGGGTGCGGTCGTGAGTCCGGGCAAGATCGTCGGCGAAGGCGAACTCTGGCTCGGCAATCCCGCGCGTTTGGTTCGCAAGCTGACCGATGTGCAGATCGAACAACTGCTTTATTCGGCGCAGCACTACGTGCGGTTGAAGGACGAATACCTGAGCGCGATTACGGCGCGCTAGCGGCTTCCAGCTGCGTCAAGATGCCGATCGCATCGGCGCTGGACATTCCACACATTGCGACATCAGGCCTGAGCCGCGCGCACACGGCAGGACGCTCCGGGCGTCCGAACAATCCGCAACGATTGGCATTGTCCAATTGTATACAACGCACGCCAGCCGGCTTGCCGTTCGGCATTCCCGGAATAGCTGAAGAAATCGACGGCGCGATGCAACAAGCCCCGCAGCCGATGCGGCAGTTCATTTCGCGAGCGCCACAATGGGATTGGCGTTCAATCGAGTTCTTCCTGAACATGACCCTGAGCGTCGACGTGAAACCGGAACAGCGGTGAGCCCAACTTTTCGCGCTCCCCGCTCGCAAACGGTATGAAGCAAAGATTGCCGATGCTGCCAATGAGTGGCGTCCCGTTCCGTTTGCGAACGTCAAGGCCGGGCCACAGGCCAAGGTCGCACTGTCCATTTTCCAGCAGCGTGTGAAAAACCACCGAGCCGGCGAAAATCGCACAGCCTTGTATCGACGCATCGGGATCGGCCACTGACTTTACGATACTGTCGACGTGCGGTTGAAAGGCGGGAGGCCACTGTTCCGAATCCAGGTAGATCCGGCACTGTGGTGGGAATCGTCTCGCGTTCAATTCGGCTCCCAGCGTGAGCGCTTCATGGCTTCCGGGACGCCACGATCGCGCCCACTGCTTACCCACGCCGTGCGAGATGCCCAATCCACAAACGATAGCGACGACGCATACGGTCGCGAACGCGGCACGGGTCCGGTTCGATTTCAGCCGCGCGTAACCCGCTGCAACGAGCAAGGCGATTCCCGCCGCGGCAAAATAGTAGAAGCGCAGGTTCACGAGATACGCAAGGTTCTCGTCCCGAACGAGCGCATATTGTGTTACCGGCCATTGAATGAATGCCGGCAGCACGATCAATCC
This sequence comes from Rudaea sp., assembly GCA_040002515.1. Lineage (GTDB taxonomy): Bacteria > Pseudomonadota > Gammaproteobacteria > Xanthomonadales > Rhodanobacteraceae > Rudaea. The sequence continues at coordinate 22,149 of JBDUEI010000133.1, forward strand.
GAGGGCAATGATCGGGAGGGCAAGTTCATCGACGCCGAGTTCATCAATCGGCTTGTGCCAGATCCCGCGGGCGATGACGATCGTCGCGAAGAAAGCGAGTAGCGCAACGGTGATTCCGAACACGATCGACGATGATTGGAATCCGTTCAACGCGGCGAGTGAATGTCGCCACCAGCCGCCTGCCCCGGTTAAAAACGCGTGAGCGGTGTCGCTGGTGCGCAGCGAGGTGTCGAGCGGCGCCACCGTCGTGAACCGGAGAATGACGGTCAGCACCGTGCAGCCGAAAACGCCGCCGAGCAACACGAGCCGATTTTTATCGCGCCACGGCCGTAAAACGACCAGCCACACCAGCATGATTGCAGCGACTGCGTAAGCGATTTCCTTCGACAACAATGCGATGAATAACAAAAGCGCCGGAAGCCAAGGCGTCCCTCGCCGGGCAATTGCTTTCTCGAGAGCGAACAATGCCAGCAGCGAGAACAACAGCGCGATCGTATCGAAGCGATCGGACATCCATGCGGCGGTTGCCGTCGCAGCAGGCAGCGCGGCAAACAGCGCGGCGGCGATCCAGCCGGACGCTTGTTGGCGTGTCAGGCGCGCTGCCAACGCGCCAACTAGTGCGGCATTGCAGGCGTGGACCAGCAAATCCGCGGCGTTGTGCGCCATCGCTGCCGCGCCGAAAACATGCGCACTGAGCCACCAGAGCAGCAGCGGAATTGGACGATAGAAATAGTTGAAGGGAATGTTGCCGGTGACGAGCGACCACGGCGAATCGATGCGACGAGCGATGGAGAGCCAGCCGAAGTCTTCCGGATGAAATCCTGCGCGCAGAATAGGCCAGGTCACCGCGAGCGCAATGACAAATCCACCCAGCGGCGCCCAGCCGATCTTGGCTATTTTGGCGCGCAACGCGTTGGCTGTGCCCGTGATCATTCCGACACCAGAATTCTCACGTCTTCGGCGCGCAAGTCGGCATAGATGTTTGTAGTATCGGGACGGATGCCGTGCCAGATCGCGAATGCTTCGGCGGCTTGTTCGACGAGCATGCCCAACCCGTCGAAGCTTCGTTGCGCGCCGACGGCTCGCGCTCGGGCCAGGAAACTCGTTGCCGCTTTTCCGTATGAAAGGTGATAGGCGATCGTATTGGACGCGAACAATGTCGATGGCAGGGCGAGATCGGTTCCATTGTGACCCGCGGAGGTGGCGTCGACGATCAGATCGAAAGCGGGCATGCCGTCGAGTGCGGCGGGCAGCGCGGTGGTCACGCGATCGGGTTCGGCCAGCGCGTCGGCGAGTGCCACGGCGCGTTCGCGAGTGCGGTTGGCGATGGTGATCGACTCGACGTGCGCCTCGAGCAACGCGAATGCCGCGGCCCGCGCGGCTCCGCCCGCACCGAGCACGAGTACGCGACGGCCGCATAGATCGATTCGGTGGCGAACCGACAGATCGCCGATCAGGCCGGGGCCGTCGGTATTGTCGCCGCGCCAATGGCCGTCGAGACGTCGTGAGAGGGTGTTCACCGCGCCGATGCGTCGGGCGAAATCGGAGAGTTCTGCGCACAACGACACGACAGTCGCTTTCAATGGCAGCGTGATGTTGGCGCCTGCGCCGCCTTCGCGGCTGAAATCGGCGAGTTGCGATTCGAATGTCGCTGCCGGTGCGCGAATGGCGTCATAACGTAACGGGATATTCGTCTGCCGCGAAAACGCGGCGTGGATGCGCGGCGACAGCGAATGCGCGATGGGATCGCCAAACACGGCGAAGCGTTTAGACATCCGCTATTTTTCGTGCAGCCATTGCGCGGCTTGAATGGCGAAATAGGTCAGGATCGCATCGGCGCCGGCGCGTTTGATCGAGGTGAGCGTTTCCAGGACGCAGGATTTTTCGTCGAGCCAGCCGTTTTGCGATGCGGCTTTCAGCATCGCGTATTCGCCGCTGACCTGATACGCGAACGTTGGTGCACCGAAGCGCTGTTTCACGTTTCGGATGATGTCGAGATAGGGCAGCGCCGGTTTTACCATCACCATATCCGCGCCTTCGGCGAGATCCAGTTCGGTTTCGCGCAACGCTTCCGACGCGTTGGCCGGGTCCATCTGATAAGTATACTTATTGCCTTTTCCCAATTTTGCGCCGGAGCCGACGGCGTCACGGAACGGACCGTAAAACGACGATGCATATTTCGCGGAGTACGCCAGAATCCGCGTGTGGATATGCCCACCGCTTTCCAGTGCGCGGCGGATCGCGCCGACGCGGCCGTCCATCATGTCCGAGGGTGCGACGACATCGGCGCCGGCTTCGGCATGCGATACGGCTTGTTTGACGAGCGCTTCGATCGTCGCATCGTTAACCACATATCCGGTTTCGTCGATCAATCCGTCCTGACCGTGCGTGGTGAACGGATCGAGCGCGACGTCCGTGATGACGCCGAGTTCCGGAATCGCCTTCTTCAATGCGCGAACCGTACGTTGCACGAGTCCGTTTGCATTCCACGCTTCGCGCGCGTCCTCGGTTTTGGCCGAGTCCGGCGTCGACGGAAACAGGGCCAGCGCGGGAATTCCGAGTGCATGGGCCTGTTCGCCGAGTTTCACCATCAGGTCGATCGACAAGCGCTCCACGCCGGGCATCGAGGCGACGGGCTGGCGTTGCGCATCGCCTTCGCACACGAACACCGGCAGGATCAGATCGGCGGGGGTCAGCGTGGTTTCGCGCATCAGCGCGCGGCTGAAAGCGTCGCGCCGCATGCGGCGCATGCGCAAATGTGGATAAGCCATGAGGAACTCCGGATAACTGCCCTATTTTAATGCTATTTGCCCGGTTTGGCGGGCGGGGTTGCAAACGTTTTCAGTTGCTGGTGTGATGACGCCCGCATTCGTCTGCGCCGCTTTGGCACACTATGGGGCAATGCGGCTCGGCCGCATCTACGCAGTGACGTGTTTCGGCCGCATCCGCGCGTCCGGAAGGGTTGAGTGTCGTTGATCTGCCGCTGAGGGAATGGAACGTGGAGGGAATTCTGGTCGTCGAACGCTCCGCCACGCTCGGGCATTTGCTCAAGCGTACGCTGGGTGCTGCCAGTATCGTTCCGCGCGGTGAGTTGTCGAGTTATCTCGAAGCGCTCGATCATTTGCAGCGATCGTCCGAACTAGGCCAGAACTATCGCTTGGTCTTGATCGGCGCGCCGGCGCGGATGACGCGCGAATTCGCAGCACTGCTCGAATTTTTCAAAGGCGACGGCAGTTCGACGCCGGTGTTGATGATGGCGCACGAAAAATCGCCGGATTTGATGCAGTTCATCGAATCGCGCCAGCCGTCCAACCTGATCATGTGGGCGGAATTCAGCCGCATCCCCGGCGCGATCCGCGCGCTGGCGCCCGCGCCGGTGGCCGCGGCGAACGAACCGAAAGTCGATGCGCCGGTGATCAGCGCGGAACCGGCGGTATCGGCCGGAATCAAGATTCTTTTCGTCGACGATTCGCAAAGCGTGCGGCTGGCGTATCGACAACTGCTCGAACGCAACGGATTCAACGTGTCCGTAGCAAGCACGTTGCGCGAGGCCATGGAGATGGCATCGCAGAATGTTTACGATCTGGTCATCGTCGATTATTTCCTGCCGGATGGAAACGGCGACGAACTGTGCCGTCGCCTGTCCGGGAAACCTGGCGCGCCCTCACTGGCGATCATCACCGGCAGCTATCGCGAAGACGTGATCAAGCGATGTCTCGATGCCGGCGCGATGGAATGCATGTTCAAGAACGAGGCGAAGGAATTGTTCCTCGCGCGCGTGCGCACGCTGGCGCGACAGATCCAGACGCAGAAATCGGTCGAGTCCGAACGTCAGCGTCTGGATGGAATTCTGGGTTCGGTCGGCGATGGCGTGTATGGCGTCGATAGCGTCGGCGTGATCACCTTCATCAATCCGACCGGATTGCGCCTGCTCGGGCATCCGGATGAAACGGAAGTCGTCGGCAAGCCTGCGCATGAGGTGATGCATTTTTCGTCGGAAGACGGCGCTCGCATCCTGCCGGGCGAATCGCCGCTGAGCCGCGCGTATCTGCAAGGCGAATCGCTGAGCGCGCACGAAACCGTGTTCTGGAAAAAGAACGGTGAAGGCATTCCGGTGGAGTGCACGGTATTGCCGCTCGCCATCGCGCAGCGTCGTGAAGGATCGGTCGTGGTATTCCGCGATATTTCCGAGCGCAAGAGTACCGAGCGTCTGCGTTGGGAATTGACGCACGATCGTCTCACCGGATTGGCCAACGCGCGGCATTTCAATCACTCGCTGACGCAGGAATTGAATAGGCGCCGCGATCAGGGCGGCTACGCGGCGGTGTTGTATATCGACATCGATCGCTACAACTACATTATCGACGTGGCCGGATTGTCGGGTGCCGAACAACTGCTCGTTGAAGTGGCCGCGACCGTCAGCAAACGTTTGCGCGAAGGCGATCTTCTGGCGCGCATCGAAGGCGATCGGCTCGCATTGCTGCTGACGGGCGTACAGCTCGAAAATCTGTTTCCGGTCGCCGACGGTTTTCGCGAGCTGATGCACACGTGCCGCTACGTCGCGCACAATCAGCAGCGCAATTGCACCGCATCGATCGGCGTGGCGGTGGTCAGCAAGGACACGCCGTCGAGCGAATACGCGCTCGAACACGCGCGCCTGGCCTGCAAAAACGCCAAGCAGCGCGGGCGCGATCAAACCGAAATCTACGTCGGCGAACACGACGCGCGTATCGCACGCGAGATCGAAGCGGGTTGGACCGATCGTCTGCGCATCGCGCTCGAGCAGGAACGTTTCATTTTCCTCGTGCAGCCGATCGTTCCGCTGGCCGCCTTGCCGACACAGGAAAGCGATGTCGTGCAGCGCCAGGGTTGGCGCGTCAACGGCGCGGGCAACGGCGGTCTGGAATATCTGTTTGAAATCCTGATCCGCATGGTCGGCAAAGATGGTCAGCTCATCTCGCCGAGCGTGTTCGTGCCGCTGGCCGAACGCGTCGGCATGATGCCGAAAGTCGATCTGTGGGTGATCAATCGGCTCGTGAAACATCTCGCGAGCCTGAAAAGCCTGAAGGCGCCGATCGCGTTCAACGTCAATCTATCCAACATGACGTTGGCCGATCCCGAATCGCTGGCGCTGATCGAGGCGGCGATCCGGAGTTCCGGCGTTCAAGCGCGCCAGCTGGTTTTCGAAATCACCGAAACCAGCGAACTGACCAGTCTGCACATCGCGCGCAAGTTCATTTCGGCGCTTAAAAAGCTCGGCTGCCGATTCGCGCTCGACGATTTCGGAACGGGATTCTCGTCGTTTACGCATCTACGACATCTGCCGGTCGATTTCGTCAAAATCGAAGGCAGCTTCGTCGAAGGCATGGCCGGCAGCGATCTCGATCGCAAAATGGTCGGATCCATCACGCAACTGGCGCAATCCCTGACGCTGAAGGTCATCGGCGAACACGTCGACAGCTTTGCGACCCTCTCGGCGCTGCGGGCGAGTGGCGCGGAATATGCTCAGGGTAATTACCTGGGTGAACCGAGACCCCTACGCTCGATCGACTTCGGCGCACTTTTCCCCTCGAAGTAAGTCTACGTAGACGCAAACCGAGACGTGGTTCCGCATGGGACTGCGATTCAGTTCAGCGACGGTTCGTTTCAATAGTTTATAATTCGTTAAAGTCGATGCACTTCAGCTATCTGTGCACCGTACCTTTACAACAACTTAAGATTGCTCTATAACCTCTTGAAAAGAGGCATAATAAGATGTCCCCGATTACTAGTTTTCTGCTCATGATTGGCTTCGCCGGGCTTATTTTTGCTTCGGTGCGGCGCATTCCGGAAGGTCAGGTCTATACGCTGCGCCGCATTGGCGGTCATATGCGCACGGTCGGATCCGGCCTGCATGTGGTCGTTCCGCTGGTCGAGCGCGTGATCCACAAAATCCGCCTGCTGGGCAACGTGATCAGCGTCAACGTCCCCACTCCTTCCGGCGACACGCTTCAAGGCAACATCTATGTCCAGGTCGTCGACGCCAGTCGCGCCGATGCGGTGATCGATACCGTGTCGGAACTGCTGTCGCATCGCGTTTCGGACATCTGCGTGTGCGAAGATCAGGAAAACGACATCGATCGCAACCGTCGCATCAAGATGCAGCTCAACAGCGAACTCGGCGAAAGCGGACTGCTGATCACCCGCGTGCAGCTCACCCAAGCTTAAGTTTCGCCCCCGCGCTGGATTTTGCCCGTCCGGGCACGGATACTTGTCGGCCCCGCGCGCCGAAGCCATTCGCCGCGCCGTTCCGAGGAGTCGCATGAGTCCGTCCGCCGATCGCGCCACGTTGCACGCACGCCTCACCGCGGGCGTGGCTGCGCTCGGCATCGCGGTGGAACCGGCGACGCTCGAACGACTGCTCGATTACGTCGAACTACTCGATCGCTGGAATGGCGCCTATAACCTCACGGCCGTTCGCGACACGGGCGAGATGATCGATCGCCACATCATCGATTCGCTCGCCATCGCGAAATACGTGCGCGGCGCGACGCTGGCCGATGTCGGATCCGGCGCCGGCTTGCCCGGCATTCCTCTGGCGATACTTGCGCCGGCGCGTCAGTGCGTTCTCATCGACAGCAACGGAAAAAAAGCGCGATTCCTGCGCGAAGCGGCGCGCACGTTGAACCTCGCGAACGTCAAAGTCGAAAACAAACGCGTCGAAGACGTCGTCGGCGAATTCGATACGGTCACCGCGCGCGCGTTTTCCGGTCTCGGCGAAATGTTGAAAATGAGCGGCCATCTGCTCGCGCGCGAGGGCATTTTCCTCGCGATGAAAGGCTCGCTGAAAAAAGAAGAAATTCTCGGATTGTCGAAAGATTACGTCATTGCCGACGATCATCCGCTGGTCGTTCCCGGCGCCGACGTTCCGCGCCGCCTCGTCACCGTTCGACGCGTCACGGCCGCGGCGCACGAACATGCCGCGTGAGGACGAGACCATGACGCGCATCATCGCGGTCGCCAATCAGAAAGGCGGCGTCGGCAAGACGACGACAGCCGTGAATCTCGCTGCCGCGCTGGCCGAGACGCGTCGAAAAATCCTGCTCATCGATCTCGATCCGCAAGGCAACGCGACGATGGCCTCCGGCGTCGACAAACGCACGGTGAAATATACCGGCTGCGAAGTGCTGCTCGACGAAACAAGTATACAAAGCGCCATTTTACCGACGCCGTCGGGTTTCGACATTCTTCCCGGCAATCGCGATCTGACTGCCGCCGAATTGAAACTGATGGATGCGCTCGCGCGCGAATCGCGGCTGAAGGAACATCTGGCCAAGATCGAAGGGCAGTATCAAACCATCCTCATCGATTGTCCGCCGTCGCTGCATCTGCTCACGATCAATGCGTTGACTGCCGCGCACAGCGTGCTGATTCCGATCCAGTGCGAGTATTTCGCGCTCGAAGGGCTGACCAGTTTGCTCGACACCATCAAAGCGGTGCGCACACGCTTGAATCCGACGCTCGAAATCGAAGGACTGCTGCGCACGATGTACGACGTGCGCAACAATCTGGCCAACGATGTGTCGGCGCAATTGAGCAAACATTTCGGCGACAAATTGCTGCGTTCGATCATTCCGCGCAACATCCGTCTGGCCGAGGCGCCGAGCCATGGCCAGCCGATCAATCTCTACGATCGCGAATCGCGCGGCGCGATCGCCTATCTCGGACTTGCCGGCGAGATGCTGCGGCGCGAACGCGCGCCCGCATCCGCGCGCGTGAACTGAAGGAGCAATCGGCATGGCGGTAAAAAAGCGGGGCTTGGGCGCGCGCGATCTCGACGCGCTGCTAGGTGTTCCCGATTCGGACGCGACGACGGAATCCGACGAACTGCGTTCGCTCGATGTCGAACGCATCCAGCCCGGAAAATACCAGCCGCGCCAGACCATGGACGAAGATCGATTGCAGGAACTCGCCGCGTCGATCAAGGCGCAGGGCTTGATCCAGCCGATCATCGTGCGCGCGATCGCGGCCGGACGATTCGAAATCATCGCCGGCGAACGGCGTTGGCGCGCGGCGCAACTGGCCGGCATGAAGAATATTCCGGCCTTGGTCCGCGAGGCGGGCGATCAATCCGTCGTCGCGATGGCGCTGATCGAAAACATCCAGCGCGAGGAATTGTCGCCGCTCGAAGAAGCGCAGGCATTGCAGCGTTTGATCGTCGAATTCAAATTGACGCATCAGCAAGTCGCCGATGCGATCGGCCGTTCGCGCGCTTCGGTGTCGAACCTGTTGCGTTTGCAGGAATTGCCGACGCAGATCAAGAAAATGCTCGAAGACGGTCGACTGGAAATGGGTCACGCGCGCGCCTTGCTCACGCTCGACGCGAAACTTGCGCTCGCTCTTGCAATCAAAGCCGCTGAACAGGGCTGGACGGTGCGCGAACTCGAAGCCGCCGCGCGCGATGCACAAAATCCAAAAACCAAACATGCAACGAATAAAAAACCCACCGCGCACGACCCGAACATCGCCACGCTGGAACGCGAACTGGCCGAAAAACTTGCGGCCAACGTCAGCATTCAGCACAGCGCAGCGGGTAAGGGCAAACTGGTCATCAGCTATCACAGCGTCGACGAGCTCGAGGGCATTCTCGAACGCATCCGCTGACCGGATGAAAGATAGATGACTACCGGCAGGTCTTCATTTCCCGCAACGGGAAGACAGCGGCAGTTCGACGCCTTGGTGCGAAGTCTGTCCGGCGACCTGTTTCGATACGCGTATTGGCTGAGCAGCGACGAGGCGCTCGCGCACGATCTGGTCCAGGAAACATTTTTGCGCGCGTGGCGCGCGCTGGACAGTCTGCGCGAGGCGACATCGGCGAAAGCCTGGCTGATCACGATTTTACGTCGCGAACACGCGCGATTGTACGAACGAAAAATTCCTCAGTTCGCCGACATCGACGATGTCGACGTACCCGAAGAACGCGATGCCCACATGCCCGAATTTGCCGGTGAGGAAGGTCTTATCCGCAGCGCCATGCTCAAGCTCGATCCGAAATACCGCGAACCGTTGCTGATGCAGGTGCTCGGCGGATTTTCGTGCGACGAAATCGCGCGCGAACTGAACATCACGCCGGCCGCGGTGATGACCCAGGTGTTTCGCGCGCGCCAGAAATTGAAAGCCATTCTTGCCGGCGACAAGCCGTTTGGAGCACGCGTTGAACTGTCTTGAATTCCGCCGACAATTGAACATCGATCCGCACGTCGACGGCGACTTCGCGCAACATCGCGTCGCATGCGCGCGTTGCGCCGACGCACATGCGCGCGCGTGCGGATTCGAAAGAACGCTACGCCATGCGCTCGATGTCGCGGTGCCGGCGAATCTCGCCGAATCGATCCTGCTCGCGCAGGCGACGCGAGAACAGCGCGATCGACGTCCACTGCGCCGCCGTGCGACGTGGATCGCCGCCGCCGCGATGGCCGTATTGGCCGTCGGCGTCGGCACGAAACTGCAGTCCAAACCGCTGCCGGACATCGCCGTCAGTCACCTGAAAAAAGAAGCGTTCGTTCTCGGCAAGACCCATCCTATCGGCGACGATGAAATCCGCAACGCGTTTGCGACGTTCGGTATCGCGTTGAACGATGTGCCGGCGGGTTCCAGTTTCGTCGCGTGCTGTCCGGTCGGGAAATTCGTTTCGGTGCATTTGGTCGTGCCGGAAAATGAAGGTCCGGTGACCGTTTTGTATGTCATCGACGATCGGCACGAACAGCGTCAGGACTTCATCAAGGACGGCTGGTTCGGGCGAAGCATTCCTTTGGCGCATGGCACGCTCGTTCTGCTCGGTCACGACGCGGCGCATTTCGATCAGCTCGAAAACGTGTGGAGCGCCTCACTGCGTTCGGCGACATTCAAAGCCTGATCGACCCGGCTTCTCGCGAAACCGCTAAAATTCCGCTTCACCATCCGGAATTCGCATGACGATTCTCGTTACCGGCGCGGCCGGCTTTATCGGCGCCTACGTCGCCCGCGCGCTGCTCGCGCGCGGAGAGCGCGTCGTTGGCATCGATAATTTCAACGATTATTACGATCCTCAGATCAAACGCGACCGCGTCGCGGCACTGTGTCCGTCACTCGATTTGCGAACGATGGATCTCGCCGACAAACCTGCGATCGACGCGTTGTTCGCAGAGATCCTTCCGAATCGCGTCATCCATCTGGCCGCACAAGCCGGCGTGCGCTATTCGCTGCAGAATCCGTATGCGTATCTGCACAGTAATCTGGCCGGATTCCTCAACATCCTCGAAGCCTGTCGGCACGGCCACGTCGAACACTTGGTGTATGCGTCGTCGTCGTCGGTTTATGGACGCAACGCCGTAGCGCCCTTCGAGGAAACCCAACGCATCGATCAACCGTTGTCACTGTACGCGGCCACCAAAGCGTCGAACGAATTAATGGCGCACTGCTACGCGCACCTGTATCGCCTGCGCTGTTCGGGATTGCGATTCTTCACCGTCTACGGACCATGGGGCAGGCCGGACATGGCGCCGCTGCTGTTTTCGCGCGCGGTTCTGGCCGGCCGGCCGATCGACGTCTTCAACAACGGCAAGATGCGGCGCGATTTCACGCACATCGACGACATCGTCTCAGGCGTGCTCGGCGCGCTCGACCATCCGCCTATCGATGAGGGCGACGCGCCGCCACTGGCCATCTACAACCTCGGCAATCATCGGCCCGTCGAACTCGAACATTTCATCGCGGTGATCGAAAAAGCCGCCGGACGCGCCGCCGTTCGCATCGACAAACCCATGCAGCCCGGCGACATGTTGCAAACCAGTGCCGATGTGGCGCGCGCGCAAACCGCATTCGGCTTCGAACCGCGAATCACGATTGACGAAGCTATGCCCGCCGTCGTTAGCTGGTGCCGCGATTACTTCGGCGCGAAACTCTAGTCGACTTACGTAACCTGTCGTACTTACGCGTATCGGTGCAGGCACAAACGCGGCATAATCCGCGCCCTTGCTTCCCGGAACCTGAGCATGCCCGATTTATCCGTTGTCGTGCCCGTGCATAACGAGAGCGGCAATGTCATCCCTTTGCTGGCCGAAATCACCGCGGCACTGCGTGGAAAGGCGGATTTCGAGATCGTCTATATCGACGACGCCAGCCGCGACGATACGCTGAACGTGCTCAAGGCGGCCAAGGCCCGGTTTCCGGAACTGCGCGTCGTGCGGCACCTCGTACAGAGCGGGCAGAGCACGGCGGTGCGATCGGGCGTAAAAGCTGCGCGCGGCGCCTGGATCGCGACCCTCGACGGCGACGGACAAAACGACCCGGCCGACATCCCGAAACTGGTCGCGATGCGCGATGGATCGCCGGATTCGATCAAACTCTATGCGGGCTGGCGCGTCGATCGCAAAGATACCGGAAGCAAGCGCTGGGCTTCGCGATTGGCCAACGCCATCCGCAGTCGCCTGCTGCGCGACGAAACGCCGGATACCGGCTGCGGCATCAAACTCTTCGAGCGCGCCGCGTTCCTCGAGCTTCCCTATTTCGATCATATGCATCGCTATCTGCCGGCGCTGATGCAACGCGCGGGATGGCAGGTCAAAAGCGTGCCAGTCAATCATCGGCCGCGCGGCAGCGGAACGTCGAAATACAACAATCTCAACCGCGCGCTGGTCGGGATTTCGGATTTGCGCGGCGTTTCATGGCTGATCAAGCGCTCAAAACGCACGGGCGTCGAGGAAATCTGACGCGACTGGCTTGCGGCAACTGCCTGATTCTGCTGTAATACGCGGCTCGCTCCGAGCATTCGAAGCGACTTTCCAGCGTTCGCTGGGCCGCAACTACCCTGGCTAAGGGTGGCCAATTTCACGATGAGGTACGTATGGCGAAGGTCTGCCAAGTAACCGGTAAGCGCGCGCAATCAGGCAACAGCGTTTCGCATGCCAACAATAAAACCCGGCGCCGCTGGCTGCCGAATCTGCACGAGCGCCGTTTCTGGGTGCCGAGCGAAAACCGTTGGGTGAAACTCCGCGTTTCCACCAATGCCCTGCGTACCATCGACAAGAACGGCATCGAGGTCGTTCTGGCCGAGCTGCGCGGTCGTGGCGAAAAAGTTTAATTGGATCAAGTCTAAGGAGATCTGTGATGGCATCCAAACGCGATAAAATTCGCCTCGTGTCGTCGGCCGATACCGGCCATTTCTACACGACCGACAAGAACAAGAAGACCACGCCGGACAAGATGGAAATCAAGAAATACGATCCGGTCGTGCGCAAACACGTGATCTACAAGGAAGCGAAGATCAAGTAAGCGCTGCATCCGTCCATGCGACACTCACGACCCGCCGTTTCGGCGGGTTGTTTTTTTGCGGAAAGAAAAATCGACGAAAGACGTCGCGAACATCGACATCGATGGAATGAGAAAATATTTTCCGACATTCGCGCCGCTCGTCCTCTGGCTCGGCCCGATACTTCTCGCCGTAGGCTTCGTCGTCGCGTCGATGTGGAAAACGTTTCCCGCGCCGCGCGCGCTGGAAGCCTCGTTGATCGCAGCACTCGCGCTCGCGCTGGGTTGGGTGTTCAAGCGTCTTGCACGGATCGCGCTAGCCACGGCGATCGCCGCGGTGTTTTTCGTCGCACTGATTTATTTCGTGGGCGTGATGCCGATGTTGTCGGCGACGCTTTTGCTCGCGGCCGCCTTCGTCATCGGGCGTTGGATCACGGGCGCCTCGTCCGCGCTTCCCGCGCTCGTCGCCGGCATCGCCTCGATGGCCGGCATTGTCGGATGGACGTTGCCGTTTCCGGTGCATTATCGGATAGTATACTTTTTGCTTTTGCTGATTCCCGCCTTCATCGGGCGAAGCCAGATCATCACGACCGCGCGTACGTTTCACGCCGAGTGGAGTGACGCGGTCGCTGCATCGCCACGTCTATCCGCGTTTGCAGTCGTCGTCGTCGGACTCGCTTCGACCGGTTGCTGGCTTCCGACCATTCAGTACGACGATCTGGCCTATCACCTCGGCCTTCCATCGCAATTGGCGGCGTTGCATTACTACCGCATGGACGTGCAGTCGCAGATCTGGGCGTTGGCGCCGTGGTCCGGCGATATCGTGCACGCTATTGCGCAGATGCTTGCAGGCACCGAGGCGCGGGGCGCCGTCGATGCGATGTGGGTTTTTCTCATCGCAGGGCTGACCTGGCAACTTGCCGACGCGCTGCGGGCCCCGCGCTTCGCGTGCTGGCTGGCCGTTGCGATGGTGGCGAGCCAGCCCTTGCTCGCTAGTTTGGCCGGAGGCATGCAGGCGGAACTTCCGGCGACGGCAGCGGGATTGGCATTAGCATTGACGGTCATCTTGGCGAGCCGTCGAGTCAATCTCGGTGAGGCGTTGCGTTTCGCTCTCGTCGCCGCGTTTCTGGTTGGATTGAAGACCGGGTTCGTGGCGATCGTCCTGCCGCTTTCGGTTTGGCTTTATTGGCGATGGCGCGGGCAATGGACGTGGCGCATCAGCGCGTCCGCGCTGGCGATTTTTTTCGCCGCGTGCGCCTCGAGTTACGTGTATGCGCACATCATCACGGGCGATCCGTTTTTCCCGTTGTTTGCCGATGCGTTCCACGCGCGATTCGCCGCCGATGTGCTCGCCGACACGCGTTGGACCGCACCCGTCGACGCGACCATTCCGTGGCAACTCACGTTCGCTACATCCCTTTACCACGAAGGCTGGAACGGTGCTGCGGGGTTTTCGCTGCTGGGCTTATCCGGTGCGATTGTGGTGGCTATTTTTGCCAGGCGTTCGCGCGCACTCGCGCTGTGCGCTGGGCTCGCTTTCATCGCCGCCGTCGCGACGGTGCACTATTTTCGTTATGCGTTTCCAGCGCTGACGATCCTCACTGTCATCGCCGTCGTGGTCGCGTCTTCGCTCACCTCGCCACGCAAAACCGCTGCATTGTCCATCGTACTGATCGCGCTGAATATCGCCTATCAGAGCTGCGCGTTATGGACATTGCACGTCGGCGGCGTGAAGCATCGATTGCTGCATCGAGATACGGCGATGGAAGCCGAACACTTCGCGCCGGAGCGAAGTCTGATTCGTCTGGCGCAGGAACAAATTCCGGACGCGAACGTCTTGATGTGTTCGCCAGATGATCCGTTCGCCGCCGAGTTGGCGGGGCGCGGATTCACCGCATCGCACTACGATCCCGAGCTGAATGCGATGCGGATTGCCGCGAACTCCGATGCAACCGGCCAGAGCTGGCGCGCGATTTTTGCTCGCACTAACGCGCGCTACGCCATTGTCTCGACGCGTGCACCGCGCAACGAACCGCTCGCCGCCGCGCTGGACGATGCGCAACTCGTGCGCGACCTGGGCACGGCGCAACTATGGAAACTGCCGGAACGAAAAACTGACGTGAACGATTTTGTCGACGCTCGCGATTTTGCGCGCAGGAAACTGTGGCCGTGAGGATCGTCCGCGACGGCGCGAAATTTACCGCCATCGGCGCCGTGCAGATTGCGGTCGATTCGGCCGCCTACATCGCATTGACCACGTTGGGCGTCGCCACACCGCCCGCCAACGTGTGCGGTCGAATCGTCGGCGCTCTGCTGGGTTTCTGGCTCAACGGTTGTGTGACGTTTGCGCATCGCGAGCAACCCCGCCTGCGCTGGCGCCTGGCGCGGTACGTCGCGCTATGGGTTGTCCTGACCGTCGTCAGCACGGTGTGCTTGACGGTATTCGGACATCACGCCGGTTTGAAGCACACGTGGTGGGCAAAACCCGTCATCGAAATCGCGCTGGGCCTGATCAGCTTTCTGATCTGCCGGCACTGGGTCTATCAGCGCTAGAACGCCGAGGTTTCGCCAATAAAAAAGGCGATGCTTTCGCATCGCCTCGGTGTTTCGATAAATCGCGATCAGGCGTGAACGGGCACCAGAGCATAGCCGCGCAGACGCGCCGCGAAATCCTGCAGCGCGCGGATACCCGTGGCCTCGGCTTCGTGACACCATTCCTGCAGGCTCGCCATCATCGCCTCGGCGCCGCTGTTGCCGCGTTCAAGCACAGCGGCCAAGCGCGTGCGGAATTCGCACACCGTCGACAAGCGCGGACGTTGCTTCACGATTTCCTGGAGATGCTCGCGCGAATGCTCATCCAGCCAGCGGCCGCCGTTGGCGAGCGCCTTGCGCAGCGCGCGCGGCAATCCCTTGATGCTCGCGCCGGCGCTGATGGCTTCTTCGTGCAATGTCGGGGCGATCACGCCTTTGAAATAATCCGTCATCACCTGGAAACGATGCGTGAGCAGCGCTTTCAGTGTCTCGGCATCCGGAATCGACATGTTCGGACGGATATCGAGCGACGGCGCGACGCGAAGAACCTTTGCCATGCGCACGGTTTCGAACACGCGAATGATCGCCCAGCCGATATCGAATTCGAATTTGCGCAGCGCGAACTTCGCCGAACTCGGGAATGCGTGATGATTGTTGTGCAGTTCTTCACCGCCAATGAAGAAGCCCCACGGCGTGAGATTCGTCGCCATATCGGTGGTTTCGAAATTGCGGTAGCCCCACCAATGGCCGAGACCGTTGACCACGCCCGCTGCCCAGAACGGAATCCAGATCATCTGCAGCGCGGAGATCGCTACACCCCAGATGCCGAACAGCGCGATGTTGACGATAAACATCAATGTCGGGCCGGCGTACGGATGCGCGCCATAGATAGTACGTTCCAGCCAATCGGTCGGTGTGCCGCGGCCGTACTTTTCGATCGATTCCTGATCGGTCGACGCGATGCGATACAGATCGACGCCTTCCAAAAGCACGGTCTTGATGCCGTAAATCTTCGGGCTATGCGGATCTTCTTCGGTTTCGCATTTGGCGTGGTGCTTGCGATGGATCGCGACCCACTCCTTGGTCACCATGCCGGTGCTGATCCACGACCAGAACCGGAAAAAATGAGCGAGCGCGGGATGGAAATCCACACCACGATGCGCCTGGCTGCGATGCAGATACAGCGTGACGGAAAAAATCGTCAGCTGGGTCACGACCAGAAAATAAATCACCTTGGTCAGCCACGATGCGTGGGCGAACCCGTTGTTCAGAAAATTCAGGATAAATTCGAGCATGGACTTACACCGCCGAGGGAAAAAGGACTATACGTGACCCCAATGCGCATCGCCAGCACAGCCGTTCGCCGACACGCTAACTATAAATATGCGGCCATCCTTGCCGCGAATCAATTGACAGGCAACAATCACGCCAGTTTCGTGGAATTTGCATGATCGAAGACACGCTTTTGCGCCTGGAAGGCGTCGGCCGCGCACTGGCGGGCCGAATCGTCGTGGACGATCTCAATCTGACGCTGGATCGCGGCACGGTGCTAGGCGTTTTGGGCGTCAACGGCGCCGGAAAATCGACCACGCTGAAAATGATCTGCGGAATCCTGTCGCCCAGCGCCGGCCGCGTTCTCATTTCGGGCGCTGACTTTCGCGAAAACCCGCGCACCGGCGCGTCGGCGATCGGCTATCTGCCGGAGCAACCGCCGCTGTATGCGGAATTGCGCGTCGAAGAATATCTGAGCTTCTGTGCCCGGTTGCGCCATCGGTCCGGAACGTTGCTCAAAGCTGCCGTGAATTCCGCCATCGATCGGTGCGGGCTGGGTGACGTGCGTCATCGCCTGCTCGGCAATTTGTCGAAAGGATTTCAGCAACGCGCCGGCATCGCGCAGGCCATCGTGCACGATCCGTCGCTGATCGTTCTCGATGAACCCTCGTCCGGACTCGATCCGTTGCAATCGTCCAATATCCGTTCGCTCATCCGCGAGCTGGGAAAGGATCGCGCGGTGATCCTGTCGACGCATCTGATCGCCGACGTGAATCAGTGTTGCGATCGCGTCGCGATTCTTCATCGCGGCAAGCTGCGTTATGACGGACCGGTGAACGTATTAGCCGACGATCACTCGGTTTTGATTCGCATCGCCGCGGACGTGAAATCCGAGGCGTGGACCTCGATCGCCGGCGTCGAATCGGCGCAGTTCGTCGATGGCGCGTGGCGCATCGCCCGGAGCGGCGACGCATCGATAGCGCAATTGTCCGACGCCATTGTCAGGAAAGAATGGGGACTGCTCGAATTGCGGCCGCAGCAAGCCAGTCTCGAACAGGTATTCCTGCGCATCGCCAGCGCTGACGACGTCGCGGTGGCCGCATGAGTCTCGTCGTCGCACGCAACGAATGGCGGCGCCTGTTCATGACGCCGCTGGCGTGGGTGTTGCTCGCCGCCGTGCTGGCGATTCTCGCGTACTTTTTCCTCGTTTCGCTTGGCGCGTTTCTCACATTGATGCCAAAAATCGCCGGCATCGCCGATGCGCCGGGCGTTACCGACCTCGTCGTATTGCCGCTGTTTCGCGGCGTGGCCAGTTTGCTTCTCATCATCGTGCCCATGCTTGGGATGCGCGCGATAGCGGCGGACCGGCAGAACGGAAGTCTCGTTCTGCTGTTGGCCTCAGGCATCGGCGATGCGCGCATCGTTCTCGGAAAATATATCGGTCTGCTCGGCTTCATCGTCGTGTTCATCGTGTTCTCGTCGCTGATGCCGTTGAGTCTCGATATCGGAACCGCCCTGGATATCGGACGCATCGCGACCGCCATCATCGGTCTGATTTTGTTTTCCTCCGCACTGACCGGCATCGCCGTCGCAGCGAGCGCCGCGACGCAATCGCCCGCGCTGGCTGCGTCCATCGCACTCGTGTCCAACTTGTTGTTGTGGATGCTCGACGCCGGCGCGCGCTATGAAGGCGTGAGCAGCACGTTCATCAATTATCTGGCGCTGCCGACGCATCTGGAGCCATTTCTGCACGGCATCGTCTCGACCGTCGATGTCGTGTACTTCGTGTTGATCGCCCTGGTTGCGCTGACGCTCGCGACGCGGCGCGTCGGCGCTTTGCGCACGCGAGGCTGACCATGCGCGAACGGCTCATCGATATCCTGTTCACGCTATTGCTGCTGGCGGCGGCGATCATGGTCGCGTTTTTCAGCACGCGCTTTTCGTGGCAACACGATTTCAGCTACGCGCAACGCGCCAGTCTCGATCAACGTACGGAGACATTGCTGAAACGTCTCGACGCGCAAATCGCCATCACGTCGTTCGCGCCGCCCGACAATCAATTGCGCGGCGCCATCGCGGATTTCATCGCGCGCTACGAGCACGTCAAGCCGGACATCGCGCTAAAATTCGTCGATCCGGATTCAAATCCTGCCGCGACGCGCGAAGCCGGCATCCAGGTCAACGGCGAACTCGTGATCCGTTACAAGGATCGCAGCGAACAGCTCAAAGTGCTGACCGAGCGCGAACTCGATAACGCGCTCGTGCGACTGGCGCGCGAACACGAACGGCTGGTCGCTTTCGTCGCCGGCGACGGCGAGCGCAAATCCGATGGCGGCGCGAATGCGGATTTCGGAAATTTCGGCGCGTTGCTCAAAGCGCAAGGCGTGCGCGCGATTCCGCTTACGCTGACCGGCGCAATGCACGTTCCGGAAAATGTCGATACGCTCGTCATCGCCGCGCCCACGGTTCCGATCGCCGATGCGGCGGTGAAGGAATTCGTCGATTACATCGATCGCGGCGGCAACATCCTCTGGCTCACCGAGCCCGGCGAAAATGTCGGACTGGCGCCATTGTTCACGGCGTTATCGGTACGCGCTTTGCCCGGCGTTGCCGTGGATGGTGCGAGCACGCAGTTCGGCATCGGCGATCCGAGTTTCATCGCGATTGCAACGTATCCGCAAAACCCGATCACGCGCGATTTCGCGCTGACCACACTTTTCCCGCAATCCGTCGCGCTCGGCAAAGTGCTCGACGCGAAATGGAATATCGCCGCCCTTCTCACGACCACCACGAAATCGTGGACGGAAACCGGCGCGATTCCGAAACAGGGTGATACGACCACGATCAGTTACGACGAAAGCGCCGGCGAAATTCCCGGTCCGCTCAACATCGGATTTTCACTGACGCGCCTTTCGCCGAGTCCGACGAAACGCGAACAACGAGCCGTCATCATCGGCGACGCGGACTTCCTCTCCAACGCGTTTCTCGGCAACGGCGGCAACCGCGAATTCGGGCAACGCGTGTTCGATTGGCTGTTGCAGGACGACGAACTCGTCGACATTCCCGACAAAGGCGCGCCGGATCGTCAACTCGCGATCAGCCAGGGCCAACTCGGTGCGATCAGTTTCATTTTCCTCGTCGGATTGCCCGCACTGCTACTCATCGTCGGCGGCGCGATCTGGTGGCGTCGCCGCCGCGCCTGACCGATGCGCAAAGCGACCCGCAATACTTTGCTCCTCGCCGCGGCCGTGGTCTTGCTCGGCGTTGCGGCGTTCGCCGAACTCAAACGCGAGGAAAAATTATTGCCCGCGTCGTTGACGTCGTTGAATGTCGCGAATCTGAAATCGCTGCAAATCCGCTGCGCGGGCTGCCGCACGCGGCGCTTCGAACATCGCGTCAACGGCTGGTGGATGATCGAACCGTATCCGATCCGCGCCGACGATGCGGTGGTGACGCGTCTGGCCGCCATCGCCAACGCGCCGATTCGGGTTACGCTCGATGCGCATGCATATGATGCAAAGAAACTCGGACTCGATCCGCCCGCGATTTCGTTGACGTTCGACGATGTCGCGATCGATGTCGGCGGCGAAGATCCGATCGAACACGATCGCTACGTTCGGATCGGCGACAGGCTTGTACGCGTTCCGGATCGCTTCGGCGCGCGGCTGCTCGAATCGCCGGAGACCGAAATCGATCGTCATCTGATCGATGTCGATGCCGTTCTCGTCGACGTTGGCATCGATGGCGCCGCGCCGCGCGCGGATCTGGCCGCCGCCTGGAAAAACACACTCGCCGCGCAGATGCAGCCGAGCGAAAAGAACGAGCACAACACCAAACAGATCGTTATCGAGTTCGCCGATGCGACGAAACTCGCCTTCTCGATCCGACGCGACAACGATCATTACGTCGTGCGCCGAAAAGACATCGATCTCGATTACCTTTTCTCCGAAGCGCAAGCTCAAGCGCTGCTCGGCGCGGCGAACTGAAATGCCCGAATTGCCCGAAGTCGAAACCACGCGACGCGGCATCGCGCCGTATCTGGAAGGCCGGCGCGTGCTCGATGTCGTGGTCCGTCAAGCGCGATTGCGCTGGCCGATTCCTGCCGCGCTGAGAAAAAAATTGCCCGGGCAAAAAATCGACAGCGTGGATCGACGCGCGAAATATCTCCTCGCGCACACAGCATCCGGCACGGCGCTCATGCATCTGGGTATGTCCGGTTCGCTGCGCGTGCTCGACGCCGATGCGCCGATCGGCATTCACGATCATTACGACTGGATTCTCGATTCCGGAAAAATCCTGCGCTTCACCGATCCGCGCCGATTCGGCAGTCTGCTCTGGCAGCCGCCCGGCGAAACGCATGCACTGCTGGCGCATCTCGGCCCGGAGCCGCTGAGCGATGCGCTCGACGGTTTATATTTGTGGAAAAAGTCGCGCGGCCGATCGGCGGCGGTCAAGATTTTGCTGATGGATCAATTCGTCGTCGTCGGCGTCGGCAATATCTATGCGTCGGAAGCGCTGTTCGCGGCCGGAATTCATCCGCGCCGCGCTTCAGGTTCGGTATCGCGCGCACGCTACGAGCGTCTGGCGACGGAAGTGAAACGGATTCTCGCCTACGCGATCAGGCGCGGCGGAACGACGCTGCGCGATTTCATCAGCCCCGACGGTGTGCCCGGTTATTTCGAACAGGAACTGTTCGTGTACGGACGCGGCGGCGAACCGTGCAAAGTCTGCGGCACGCCGATTCGCGTCATCACGCTCGGCCAGCGCAGTACTTTTTTTTGTCCGCGCTGTCAGCGCTAGGATTTAGTGTCCGTGACCGAGTCGCCGAGCTGCAATAAAGGTTGTTGCAATTCGATGCGTCCGACGCCCGCGGTGATTTTCTTGAACTCCGCGCGGCTCACCGACACGTAGCGTTCGTTGCCGCCGATCTCGACTTGCGGTCCGTCGGTTACGGCACGTCCATGATCGTCCACGCGCACCACCATCGTCGCCTTCTTGCCGGTGTGGCAGATGGTCTTGATCTCGATCAGGTTGTCGGCCCACGCCAGCAGGTATTGGCTGCCTTCGAACAGCTCACCGCGAAAATCCGTACGCAATCCGTACGCGAGCACGGGAATGCCGAGCGTATCGACAATATCGCTGAGCTGCCACGCTTGCGCCTTGCTCAGGAATTGCGCCTCGTCGACGAGCACGCAGTCGAGCTTGCCGTTTGCTGCGATGTCCGCCTGTGCAATCGCGAGCAGGTCATCCTCGCGTGCGAAGCGTCGCGCGTTCGCACGCAGGCCGATGCGCGAGGCAACCACGCCCTCGCCTGCGCGCGTATCGAGCTTCGGCGTCATGATCAGCGTGCGCATACCGCGCTCGTGATAGTTGTACGCGCTCTGCAGCAGCGTCGTGGTCTTGCCGGCGTTCATCGCCGAATAATAGAAATACAGTTTCGCCATGCCTTCCTCGCGCGCGTCGGCAGCCGGCAGTTTATTTCATCGCGGCGGCAGGTGACGCTTTGCCGACTTTAGTCAGGCCCATTTCCTTCCTTAATGCCGACGACGCATCGCCTCGTCGATTCTTATAGTTCAAAGGCCCGAATCACCACGAAGCGATTACCGCCTGGAGTAGCTGCGCATGTCCACTTTCTCGAGAATCTTCTGGATTTCCCTTTTCCTGTTCATCGGCACATCCGCGTACGCCACGGATCATATCGTCACGGTTGGTGTGGGCGGGGACGTTTTTTCGCCGAAAAATATCCCCATCAATGTCGGCGATACCGTGACGTTTCATTCAGCCGGCAACGGCGTTCCCCACAACGTCCACGCCGACGACAACTCGTTCCGTTGCGCCAAGGGCTGCGATGGCAGCGGCGGTAACGGTGCGGCGACGGGCGAGGAGTGGACATCTACGATTACCTTCAACACGCCGGGTGTCGTCAAATATCACTGCGATATTCACGTGTCGATGGGCATGGTAGGTTCCGTCACGGTCAACGCCGTCACTGCGCCGCCGCCCGGCCAGCCGATTACCGGCGCGACGACCGGTTCGTGGTACGACCCGCAGCAATCCGGCGAAGGTTTTCTGCTTCAAGTAGCGCCCGACAACACCTTCATTGCCTACTGGTTCGTCTACACGCCGGATGGAACGCAACAGGCCTGGCTGGTCGGCGCAGGTCCGTACACGCCGGGCTCCAACACCGTCAAGATCGACGTGCAGCAATTGGTTGGTGCGAAATTCCCGCCGAACTTCCTGCATTCCGATCTGGTAACGACGGATTGGGGTTCGCTGACATTCACGTTCACCGATTGCTCTAACGGAACCGTCAGCTGGAATTCGAAATTGCCGGCTTACGGCAGCGGTTCGCAGCCGATATTCAAAATCATCGGCGTCGACGGCGTCAATTGCACCAACTGATGAAAGCCGCGAAGACAGTGCTCGTTGCGGGCTTCTGCCTCGCCGTCACGATGACGGCGCAGGCGGTCGAACTCGGCGCCGCCGCGCCGGGTTTTACCGCGTCGACGTTCGACAACAAACCGGTCAGCCTCGCGGACTTTCGCGGCAAAGTCGTGTTCGTCGATTTCTGGGCGTCGTGGTGCAGCCCGTGCCGACAATCGCTGCCGATGTACGACAAACTCGCGGGAGAATTCCCGACCTCGGATTTCGCCGTCATCGCAGTCAACGTCGACGA
This sequence comes from Rudaea sp., assembly GCA_040002515.1. Classification (GTDB taxonomy): domain Bacteria; phylum Pseudomonadota; class Gammaproteobacteria; order Xanthomonadales; family Rhodanobacteraceae; genus Rudaea. The sequence goes on from JBDUEI010000133.1 coordinate 44,896, forward strand.
GGAAGTCACCGACGGCAAGAAGTTCCTGACCGAACACCCGGTAAAGTATATAACGTTGCAAAATCCACAAGGCGACATTCCGAAGGCGTTCGGACTGAGCGGTATGCCATCGTCGTATCTCATCGATCGCGACGGAAAAATCCGGCAGCGCTACGTCGGATTTGAACCGACCGATATCAGCGCGCTGAAGAACGAAATCACACGATTGATCGGGAAACCTGCCGATGCGTCGTAACCTTCGCTTGTTGTTTCTGATCCTCGTCGGAGCATCGCTATTCGGCTGCGCTGCGACCGAAGTGAAACCGTGGGAACGCGGTCAGCTGGCGCGCTGGGATATGCGCTGGGATCCGGATCCGTCGCAAACCGCCATTGCCAACCACGCCTATTTCAGCAAGGAAGGCACCAGCGGGGAAATCGGCGCGGCCGGCGGCGGATGCGGTTGCAATTGATGCGCATGCCGAAACGTCCTTCTTCGTCATTGACGTTGCTGCTCGCCGCCTCCGCCGCGTTGGCGGGGCAGAAAACGCATGCCGACGAAACCACGACGGCACCGACCATCGGCTACCGTTTCAACGTCTACGACGAAGATGCAATGTCGGGCGCATCGATCGGCAGTCCGCAGCGCTATCACGTCGATACGCAGCAGATAGACTTTTCGGCCGGCGTCGGCGATCGCAACACGCTCAACGTCAACGCGACGCATGAAGTGATGAGCGGTTCGTCGCCGTGGTATTCGATTCCCGGGCCCAACAACAAGCCGATTCAGGTGTTGAGCGGCGCGACGATCCGCGATCATCGAACCGCCGCGCAGGCGTCCTTCACGCACGACGCCGGCAACAACGCGACATCGACGCTGAGCGCCTCGTATTCCGCCGAACGCGACTATCACGCCACATCGCTCGGTGCCGAGCGCACCACGCCGTTGAACTCCGCGTTGACGCTCGGATTCGGCGGCAGTATTTCGCACGACGTCATCGAGCCGACGGATGCGTTGCTTTTCGACCGCATCGTTCATGCCGAGAAAAACACGTTATCCGCGTTCGGTAGTTTGAGTTGGGTGCTGAACAAGGCTTCGGTCGTTGAAAGCGGTATCCAGCTCAACTATCAGAGCGGTTATTTGTCGGATCCGTACAAGCTCGCCACCGTCGGCGATTCGCTGCTACCCGACACACGTCCCGATCGACGCACCGAAGCGGCGTGGCTCGTGCGCTATCGGCTGGCCGTCAATCCGGACGCTGCGCTGCATGCGGATTCGCGCGTCGGCATCAACACATGGGGCCAGAAATCGCTGACGCTCGCCGCCTCGTGGTATCAGACACTACCGCACGGCTGGCAGCTCATTCCCGGCGTGCGGTATTACTCGCAGGACAGCGCGCGTTTTTACGCGCCGTTCTTCGCACAGGATGCCGGCGATTTCTACTCCAGCGATTATCGTCTCGGCGGATTCGGTTCGATCTCCGCCGATATCAACGTACGCAAGCAAATCGGCCGCTGGCAATTTTCAGCCGGCGCCGAGCGCTATCACGCCAGCACGAGTTATGCGCTCGGCGGCGCGGATCCGAATCCGGGAACGGTCAGCTACACACGCATTTACGCGGGACTCGATTACCATTTCGATTGATCCGGTTCGCGGTGTCGCCGATGCGATTCGAATTTTCCACGATGGGATGTCCGTGTGCGCTGCACGTCGAAGCGTGCGACGACGCGACGGCTCAGCACGCTTATGACGCAACGCTCGCCGAAGTCGATCGTCTCGATCGAAAGTATTCGCACTATCGCGTCGATAGTTTGCTCGCCAAACTGTCGAGCCATGTCGATGCCGCTATTTCAGTCGATGCCGAAACTGCCGATCTTCTCGATTTCGCCACCGAACTGCATCGGCAAAGCCACGGCTTGTTCGACATCACCGCCGGAAAACTGACGCGGTTTTGGGATGCGCGACACGACCGCGTTCCGTCGCAAGCTGAAATCGACACCGCGCTTGACGTCACCGGCTGGCAACGCATCGAGTGGAATCGGCCGAACCTACGCGTCACGACGCGTGGCATGCATCTGGATTTCGGCGGACTGGTCAAGGAATACGCGGCGGATCGTTGCGCGCAATTGTGTCGCGACATCGGCGTTGAGTCCGGCGTGGTCGATCTCGGCGGCGATCTGGCGTTGATCGGCCCGCACGAAAACGGTGAGCCGTGGGTGGTCGGCATCAAAGCGCCGCGCGCCGAAGGCAAAGCCGCCGCGCGCATCGAATTGCCGCGCGGCGGATTGGCGACCAGCGGCGATTACGAACGCGCCTTGATCATCGACGGACGACGCTATTCGCACATCGTCGATCCACGTTCGGGTTTTCCGATCGAAAGTTTCGCCAGCGTGAGCGTCGTGGCCGAAACCTGTCTCGTCGCAGGCGCGGCGTCCACGCTTGCGATGTTGCTCGGCGTCGAACGCGGCGGCACGTGGCTGAAAGAACTGGGTTTGCCGCATCTGTGCATCGACACGAACGGCGCGGTCAGCGGCGACATCGCGATTTAGCTGGCGCGCGCATCCGTGCTGCGGGCACAATGCGCGCCCTCATGAAATTGAATCCGCCCCAACGCGCCGCGATCGAATATTGCGACGGTCCCGTGCTCGTCCTTGCCGGCGCCGGATCGGGCAAGACGCGCGTTATCACGGAAAAAATCGCGTATCTGATCGCACGCAAGAATCTTTCGGCGCAAAAAATCGCGGCCATCACGTTCACCAACAAAGCCGCGCGGGAAATGCGCGAGCGTGCAAAACGGTTGATCAAAGGTGACGCCGCGGAGGAAGTGACGATCTGCACGTTCCACGCGCTTGGTCTGAAATTCCTGCAGATCGAACATGCCAAACTCGGACTCAAGCGCGGATTCTCCGTCATCGATGCGGACGACAGTTTCGGCATGGTGAAAGAACTTCTGCCCGCAGCGACGAAGCCGGATCAGCTGCAAGCGATTCGCCATCTCGTTTCATCGGCGAAAAACAACGGACTCACGCCCGAACAGGCGCAAGAAGCGGCGCGCGCGACGCGTGAGCGCGAAGCGGCGGATTTGTACGCGGCGTATCAAACACGTTTGCGCGCATACAACGCCGTGGATTTCGATGATCTCATCCGTCTTCCGTTGCAGTTGCTCGAAAGCGACGACGAGGTCCGTTCGGTGTGGCAAGAGCGTTTGCGTTATCTGCTCATCGACGAATATCAGGATACGAACGCGGCGCAATATCGTCTCGTGAAAAACCTCGCCGGCGCGCGCGGCGCGTTCACGGCGGTGGGCGACGACGATCAATCCATTTATGCGTGGCGCGGTGCGAATCCAGGCAATCTCGATGAACTGGCCAACGATTATCCGGCGCTCAAGGTCATCAAGCTCGAACAGAATTATCGGTGCAGCGCGCGCATCCTGCGCAGCGCGAATGCGTTGATCAAACACAATCCGCACGCGCACGAAAAACGCTTGTGGAGCGATCACGCCGAAGGCGCGCCGATTCGTGTTCTGGCGTGCCGTGACGGCGATCACGAGGCCGAACGCATCGCCGCCGACATCGCGCATCAGCAGCAAACGCACAAGGCGCCGTGGAGCGAATTTGCTATTTTGTACCGCGGCAATCATCAATCGCGCGCATTCGAAAAATCGCTGCGGTTGGCGCGCATTCCCTACGCGATCACGGGCGGCACGGCGTTTCTCGATCGCGCGGAAGTGAAGGACGTGCTCGCCTACCTGCGCCTGCTCGTGAATCCGGACGACGACGCGGCCTTCATCCGCGTGGTCAACGTGCCGCGCCGCGATATCGGCGCGGTGACGCTGGAAAAGCTCGGCGAGATCGCGCAAACCCGACAGACGTCGATGTTGCGCGCATCGCGCAGCGACGCGGTGTTGTCCCAGCTCTCGCCACGCCCGGCGTCCGCGTTGGCGAGCTTCGGCGCATTGATCGATGAATTGAATTCGCTCAAATCCGCGCCCGCCGATCTCGTCGAGGAATTGATCCGCCGCACGCATTACGCCGAACACGTTCGCGCTGAAGCGAAATCCGACGCGGCGACGCAACGTCGCCTCGAGAACCTGACCGAACTGTGCGACTGGTTTCGCGCGATGCAGAAAAACGATTCGCGCATCGGCGATCTCGCTGCGGCGCTCGCACTACTCGCGCACAGCGATCGCGACGATTCGTCGAACGCGGTCCGATTGATGACCTTGCACGCCGCCAAAGGTCTGGAATTTCGTTTCGTCTACATCGCAGGTGCCGAGGACGGACTTTTGCCGCACGCCGGCGGCATCGAAGAAGGACGTCTCGACGAGGAACGGCGATTGTTCTACGTCGGCATCACGCGCGCGCGCGAACGGTTGTGCTTGTCGTACGCGACGCGCTCGAAGCGTTACGGCGCGATCGTCTCGAACGAGCCGAGCCGGTTCTTGGCCGAGCTGCCGCAGGACGATCTGCATTGGGACGGGCGCGACGTCGAGCAGGATGCGCAAGCCGCGCGCGAATCGGCGACCAGCCATATCGCGCGGCTAGCGGATTTCCTGGCCGACTGATCGTTGAACGGACTCTGACTGCGCACGGACGATTCGCTTGCCAACGCGAAAGGCCGTCACTAAAGTGCTCGTTCCGCACGTTACGACTTCCCTGGGGAACATCATGCAGACCTCGCTTTTTCGCGTTGCCTTTCTCGCTGCCTTGGCCGTCGTCGGCCTGGGATGCAGCCAGCAGAACGCTTCGGCTCCGACCACACCCGCCGCCGTTGCCGCCGCGACCAGTTCGCCGGAAGGCACCATCAACGCCGCGGTGAAAGCATTGCGCGCGAATAATGTCGGCGCGCTCTTCGAGATCACCCTGCCGCCGCCGGAGTTGGTCAAGATGAAGGCCGACTGGAGCAAGGAGATGAACAAGGATCCCGTCACCGACGAGGATCGCAAACAGTTCGCCGAGACCATCGCCAAGCTCACCGCGCCGGACGCCGAAGGCAAACTCTACGCGCAGATCGAACCGCAATTGAAAGACTTCGATGCCAAGTCCGCCCAGCAGATGCCGATGATGGTCGCGATGGGCCGCGGTTTCGCGCAGAGCGCGATTCAGCAGAGCAAAGATTTGACCGACGCGCAGAAACAGCAGGCGCAACAGCTTCTCGATGCGGTCGGCAATTGGGCGCAGACGACGAAGTTCACCGATCCCGCGCTGGTCAAGAGCGCGATCGCGGCCATCTGCAAAACCGCGCGCGATCTGAATCTCAAAACGATCGATGAAGCGCGCGCGCTCACTTACGATCAGGGCATGCAGAAAGCCGGCATCATTCTGGGCGGCGTGAAACAGGTTTTGCTCGTCTATGGCCTCAATACCGACAAGTCGCTGGATTCGGTGAAAATCGAACCGGCCGTGGTGGCCGGCGACAGCGCGAAAGTGAAGATCAGTTACGTCGCGTTCGATCAGCCTTTCAATACCGACAGCGATCTGGTCAAGGTCGACAACAAGTGGTACAGCAAGCAGGCGATCGAACAGTGGACGAAACGCCAACAGGAACAGGCCGTCGCGACGACCCCGCCGCCTCCGCCTCCGCCTGCGCCGGCTGCCAAGTAATACGTTAAGAAACAAGACGATGCGATTCGCCGCATCCGTTCAGCGGATGCGGCGAGAAGCCCGGTTCGACGCGTAACTCTTTCTCACCCGCGGCTTACGTACAATCGCCGCATGGACACACCCGTTTCCAACGTTCCCAGCCAGCCCCCCTCGCAGGCGTCGTGGTGGTTGCGCGCGTTCGGCGCGCTGCTCGAACCGTGGGTGCGCATTCGACGCGACGCGTCGACCGTCAATATTCCGCTCGATCCGAACGTGCCGGTTTGCTACGTCACCGAACGTTACGGCTTGTCGGATACGCTGATCCTCGAACAGGCGTGCCGCGAAGCCGGATTGCCCGAGCCGCTGCGGCCGTTGCAGGTCGCCAATTTGCGCAAGAAGCGATCGATGTTCGCGCTGTCGCGCCGCGCGACCTGGTTTTTACGCCAGAAACGTTCGCTCACGCATTCGCAGACGCTAGCGCAGTTGCTCGATACGTTGCGCACGCACCCGGATGCGGATCTGCAGCTCGTGCCGGTATCGATTTTCGTCGGCCGTGCGCCCGACAAGGAAACCGGATGGTTCAGCGTCCTGTTTTCGGAAAACTGGGTCGTGGTCGGACGATTCCGGCGTCTGCTCGCCCTGCTCCTCAACGGTCGCAGCACCGTCGTGCAATTTTCGCCGCCAATATCATTGCGCCAGGCGATGGCCGACGAGCGCGATCCTGCCGGAACGGTTCGGAAAATCGGCCGCGTGTTGCGCGTGCATTTCCAGCGCATCCGCGCCGTCGTCATCGGACCGGATCTTTCGCATCGACGCACGCTGGTCGATGGCGTGGTCAACGCAGCGCCGGTGCGCGAAGCGATCGCAACGGTCACCGCGAAAGAAAATATCAGCGAAGACAAAGCGCGCGCGCGCGCACGCGACTACGTGTGGGAAATCGCGGCCGACCTATCGCATCCGTTCGTGCGATCGGTATCGTTTCTGCTGATCGGTTTCTGGAACAAGATTTACGATGGCGTGCTGACGCACCACTTCGAAAAGATGCGCGCTGCCGCGCCCGGCCACGAGATCATTTACGTGCCGTGTCATCGCAGCCACATCGATTATCTTTTGCTGTCGTGGCTGCTGTATCGAAACGGCGTGGTCGTTCCGCATATTGCTGCCGGTGTGAATCTCAATCTGCCCGTGCTCGGACCGATGCTTCGACGTGGCGGTGCGTTTTTTCTGCGCCGCAGTTTCAAAGCCAACGCGCTGTATTCGACCGTGTTCAGCGAATACGTGAGCCAGCTTTTCGCGCGCGGCGCATCGATGGAATATTTCATCGAAGGCGGTCGCTCGCGCACCGGACGATTGCTGCAGCCGCGCGCGGGCATGTTGGCGATGACGCTGAAAAGTTATCTACGCGAGTCGCGGCGTCCGGTGATGTTCCAGCCGGTGTACATCGGCTACGAAAAATTGATCGAAGGCAATTCGTACATCGGCGAGTTGTCGGGCAAACCGAAAGAGAAAGAATCGATTTTCGGACTGCTCAAGGCGTTCGGCATTTTGCGCAAGCACTACGGCAAGGTCGTTGTTAATTTCGGCGAACCGATCGTGCTCGATCAATTGCTCACAAAAGTCGAACCGGATTGGCGCAAGGCCACCGAACAGCCGGAAGAAAAACCGGCGTGGATGAATCCGGCGGTGGACGCGCTGGCCGATCGCATTCAGATCAACATCAATCGCGCCGCGGACGTCAACCCGATCAATTTCCTCGCACTGGCGTTGTTGTCGACACCGAAGCATGCGATGACGGAAACAGATCTGCTCGCGCAGATCGAACTCAATCGCACGTTGTTCACGGAACTGCCGTATTCCGATCGCATGACGATCACGCCGCTATCGCCCGCGGAGATCGTTGCGTACGGCGAGAAAATGGAATGGATCAAACGCGTCTCGCACCCGCTCGGTGATCTCATCGCGTGCGAAGGCGAAAACAGCGTGCTGCTCTCGTATTTCCGCAACAACGTGCTGCATCTCACCGCGACGGCGGCGTGGATCGCGTGCTGCTTCCTCAACAACCGACGCATGGCGCGCGGTTCGGTGGTGAAGCTCGGACGACTGGTTTATCCGTTCATTCAATCTGAACTTTTTCTGCCGTGGGACGAAGACGGATTCGCCGAGCAGATCGAGTCAACGATCGAATTCTTCGTGCGCCAGGGTTTGCTCGAATCGGTGGGCGAGGGACGCATCCTGCGACGCGATGCGGGGCAGAGCGACAGCGCGTATCGTCTGCGCCTGATTGCGCACAGCATGCTGCAGGCATTCGAGCGCTATTACATCGCGATCGCGGCGCTGGTCCGCAACGGTCCGCGCACGTTGAGTTCAGGCGAACTCGAAAATCTGTGCGCGCTGATTGCGCAACGTCTCACGCTGTTGCACGAATTGAACGCGCCGGAATTTTTCGACAAATCGCTGTTCCGCGGATTCATCCAACAGCTGCGCGAACGACGTGTGATCTGGCCGGACGCATCAGGCAAGCTCGATTTCGATACGGCGCTGGTCGATGTGGCGCGCGACTCGAAAGTCATTCTGAGCCGCGAAATCCGCCATGGCATTTTGAAACTGACGCCCGAGCGAAGCGATTCGCTGGCGCCGACGGAACCACCGGCGGACGCATCGCCGTCTGAATAACGCTACGCGTCGAGATCCGGAATCTGCTGGCTTTCCAATCGCGCGATCGTATCTTTCAACCGCAATTTGCGTTTCTTGAGTCGACGCAATTGCAGTTCGTCGGAGCCGGCCGTGCCGCTCATGCGCGCGATGGCCTGATCGAGATCGCGATGCTCGATGCGAAGCTCGACTAAGAGTCGCGCTATTTCCGCGGAGTCGCCGCTCACGCTTTCACCTAAGTGTTTTCCAACCGTGAGTCTAGCGCTCCGGACGGTGCCGCGCGAGATCGCGTTACGCCGTAGAATATGCGGATCATGAGCGCCGCCGCACTGCGAAAACATCAAACCGAGTCCAACAAACTGGCCAAGCGCCTGCGCCGCCAAACCGGACAGGCGATCGCCGATTTCAACATGATCGAACGCGGCGATCGCGTCATGGTGTGCCTCTCTGGTGGCAAAGATTCGTACACGCTTCTTGCCATGCTGCGCCAGTTGCAATCGCGCGCGCCAGTCGATTTCGATCTCGTCGCCGTGCATCTGGATCAGAAACAGCCGGATTACGATGCGGACGTTCTGCCGAATTATTTGAGTTCGATCGACATGCCGTTCGAGATCATCGAGCAGGACACGTACAGCGTAGTCAAACGCGTCGTGCCGGAAGGAAAAACCATGTGCGGGCTATGTTCGCGGCTGCGCCGTGGTGCGCTGTACAACCATGCGCAGAAGAATGGTTTCACCAAGATCGCGCTCGGCCATCATCGCGACGACATCGTCGAAACCCTGTTCCTCAAC
>JBDUEI010000134.1:0-7859 GCA_040002515.1 Rudaea sp.
TCCATGTCGTTGACATCGATGCCGACGTCTTCGGCGGTGATGTAACGGCCGTTGAGTGAATTGACGAATCGACCGAACGCGCGGAACAGCGCTTCGGATTTGTCTTTGGCCGGATCGCCGATGATCACGGCTTTACCGCCGCCGATATTGAGTCCCGCGACGGCGTTCTTGAACGTCATGCCGCGCGACAGACGCAGCACATCGTTGATCGCTTCCTGTTCGCTCTTGTACGGCCACATGCGCAGGCCGCCGAGGGCAGGGCCGAGCACGGTGTTGTGGATCGCGATGATGGCTTTGAGGCCGGCATCCTTGTTATGGCAGAACACGACCTGTTCGTGGCCGGTGGTGGCTAGCGTCTCGAAAATCATTGCGGTGCTCCAGGGAAGTCTGTTGATCGATGCCCGATCGCAGAAAAAGTAAAGCCGCGACGAGACGCGGCTGGAAATAAGTGCGCATAGTTTAACGGGATGATTCGCGCGATGACAGTGCCGTCCGGGCGATGAGTCATTCGACAGGTGAGCCATCGATCGACAAACGTGACTGCATTTTTAGGAACTGGATTTCGCCGTCGAATTCGATATTGCAAATCGCCGACGACGGCGCACTCCGTTCGGTTTCATTTTGAATCGTCAATGGTGTGTGCCGAGCGATAGTGCGTGGAGCATCAATTGCGTTCGATGGTTTGGTCGCTGAGATAGGCGAGTTCGTTAGCCGATATCGGGAATAAGTTCTCATGTCGATGTGCGTGAATCGCTAAAATTGCATAGAACGAACGGTCGTGCTATTTTAGGAATATGAGTCCTGCTGTCGCCATTGGCAAAGGTGCCGCAACGCGTGACGCGGTTATCAAACGCGCGTTGTCGATCGTGCGCACCGACGGGTTCGAGGGACTTACGATCGGCGGCATTGCGCAGGCCGTGTCGATGTCGAAGAGCGGCGTCTTCGCACATTTCGGTTCCCGCGAAGATTTGCAACTCGCCGTGCTCGACGCCGCCGCACAGCGGTTCACCGAGAATGTTTTTCTTCCGGCCATTCGCGAAAAGCGCGGCTTGCCGCGACTGCGCGCGATCGCCCGGCATTGGCTGAACTGGTTCGCCAGCGAGGGCGGCGGGTGTCCGATGGTCAGCGCGGCGATTGAGTACGACGACCGTCCCGGGCCGATTCGCGACAAGATAGTCGGCTATCAAAAACGTTTGCGCAGCGAGTTGACGCGCGCCGTGCAAATGGCGATCGATGCCGGTGAGATGAAGTCCGATTGTGATGCCGAACAGCTCGCGTTTGAGATTTTCGCGATCGAACTTGCATTGCATCACGACATCCGACTGTTTCGTCGCGACGGTTCGCTCGCGCGTGCCGAACGCGCGATGCATCGTTTGATCGAAGCCTATCGAGCCTGACGCGATGCATTCATCGCCATACGCTTTCTTTTTTCAATCCTGATTCCAGCAGGTGAAGTTTCATGTCTACCGTCACGAACCTAAATAGCACGACCGTTCGCAAAATGATGTCGCTTACGGCGTTGCGAGCGATGTTCACCTTGGGAAGTTACGTATCGCCGGACGCCACGGCCGAGCGAGCGGCGCGATTGTTTGCGACACCGTTCGCGAGCAGTCGGAAGCGTGCGCGAAACGTCGGGCGCGATGCGGACATGATCACCGAGTCGATCGAGGTCGACGGCCAAACGCTGTCGACGTATCGATGGGGCGATCCGTCTCATCAACCGTACGCGCTGCTTTTGCACGGCTGGTCGAGTTTCGGATTGCGCTTTCTTTCGTGGGTCGCGGCGCTGCGGGCGGCGGGTTATGCCGTTGTCACGTTCGATCAGCCGGGTCATGGCAAGAGCGGCGGACATCTCGCGACGCTCCCGGAATTCGCCGCAGCGGCGCGCGCAGTCGGTGCTCGTTATGGCACGGCGGCGCTGGCCGTCGGTCATTCGTTCGGCGGCGCGGCGTTAGCTATGGCGCTCGACGATTCGTGGCAAGCCAAACGCATCGTGCTCATCGCGCCGAGCGCGGACATGATCGCCGCCGTCGATCGATTTTTCCGCTTCGTCAAATTGCGCGATCGCGTTCGCGATGCATTCTACGCATGGCATTTGCGCCGCACTGGCGTCGATCCGCGCACGTTGCAGGTCGAGCGACATTTGCGTCGTCTCGGACAACCGTGCCTCGTCATTCACGATCTGGACGACCGCGAAGTGCCGTGGGGCGAGGGCGAACGCTATGCGCATTCCTGGCCCGACGCGCGCATGCTCACGACCGAAGGACTCGGACACAACCGAATTGTCGACAACCCCGACGTGATCGCCGCCGCACTCGCGTTTGCGCGCGGGGAAACCATCGGCGATCGCGTGCTCGGAAGTCCGGGGCTGATCTAAACGGTTTTCGCATCATCGACCTAGCAATGTCGGCATTCTCGGCGTAATTTCGTATTGGGTAGTGAGCGTAATTACGCAAACCTTGGGGGTGGCTAATGAAAACGACCGACATACTGAATTGGAAGGTGCGCGCACTGATCTTGCTGGTGGCAGTGCTGATGGCGGTGCCTGCCGTTGCGGCCAATTTCGAGATCTGCGTCACCAACAATGCCGACTTGAAAACGGCGCTCGATCAGGCACAGAACGTCGCGGTGACAGTCAAGATGGCTCGAGGCACTTACGACCTGAAAAACACGGTCTGGCACAACTTCAATAACTTCCCCGTCATCCGATCCGGTAGCGAAGTGCTCGGTGGCTATTCAGCCGATTGCAGCAGTAGGAATATTGCCGTCGGCAATACTGTCGTGACCGACTCGGCTATTGCCGACGATGGGCCGTTCGCGCTCGGAGACCTGACGGTCGAAGGGCTTACGTTTTCTTTGACCAAGGGCCGTATCGAATTCATCGCAGGCAATCCGAACTTTTACAACGCGAAGGCCGGCTCGACCATCACACTGCGGCGCAACGCTTTCTTGAATGGCGCCGCCGATGACATCGGGGGTGTGTTCTGGTATGGCGCGAATGACAGTAACGGAACAGTGCGTCTCGTAAACAACCTGTACGCCGGAAACTCTGCTTCGAGTTGCACGGTATTCCTGCAAGTCGAGCGCGGAAATCCGAAAATGGAGTTCATCAACAATACGGTGATCAACAACAGTGTGACTGCGAGTGGTATTGCCGGCGTATGCTTTACGGCCATCGCGCCGGGGGTGCCGACGTATTATGCCTACAACAACATTATCTACGGCACCACGGGTACGGGCGGGATCGACCTGTATTCCGACACCAATCAGGTTATCCTCAACGACAACATCGTCGGCACGCGCAACGGATTCACGCCCATTCTCTCGAGTGGTGAGTTGAGCGCCAACCCAAAGCTGGACTCTACCTATCATCCCATCGAAGTGCCGCAGTCGCCTGCAATCAACTCGGGCAACAACAGTCCGCCGGATGGTTTGCCCTCGACCGATCTCGATGGCGGTGCGCGCGTCGTAGGCTCGGTGGTGGATCGCGGTGCGTACGAGTCGAGCATCGATCCGAATCCTGTGCAGACCGTTACTAAAGTCGCCGACGACGGCAGCACAGGAACGCTTCGAGCAGCCATCAATAGCGTCAACTCGAATGGTGGCGGCACGATCAAATTCAACATCGGCACAGGTTGCGGGCCGCACGTGATCACGCTGACGGCAGCGAACGGAGAGTTGCCCGGACTGACCGCCAACGCGACAGTCAACGGCTATTCGCAGGTCGGCGCATCGGTGAACACGCTCGATGTCGGCGACGATGCGAACATCTGCATTATTCTCGAAGCCGGAACAGGCGCGAACGCGCCGGCGCGCGGACTGGTCGTGTCATCGGGCGCGCCGTCCGGCGCATCGGTGACGATCAAGGGCTTGGCGTTCAGCAATTTCGCGACGACCGGCATCGATCTGCAAGGCGGCAGTCAGCATGCAATCACCGGCAACCACTTCGGCGGCTCGGTCAGCGGCTACGTCACAAAGCCCAATGGTTTTGACATTCGTCTTGGTGCGGGCACGCAAGACAACACCATCGGCAGCGAGGACATCGCCGATCGCAACATCATCGGCGACGCCACCGGATCCGGCATCGTCGTCGCGAACGGATCGGCCAACAATCAGATCATCGGCAACTATATCGGGGTCGGCTGGGGCGGCACTAACTACACCAATCGCTCTAACGGCGCTCGCGGCATTTACGTCGGCGGCGATAACAACACCATTAGCGCGAATCTCATTGGCTACAATGCGCAGGCCGGCATCGTCGTGGACGGCTTGGGCGGGCACGACAATCTGATCGAGAACAACTTCATCGGTGCCGATGCGGATGGCGTCGATGTCGGCAATGTCGCCGGCGGTGTTCATTTGATTGGCGACAGCAGCGGCTCCGGCGACGCGCCGGCGAACAACACGATTCGCCTCAATACGATTGCCGACAATGGCGCACAGGGTGTACTCGTCGACGTGGGCCGTGGCAACCGCATACGCAAGAATTCGAGTTTCGGTAACGCGATGCTCGGCATCGATCTTGGTAATGTCGGTGTAACGCCGAACGACGACGACGGTGGTTTGCACACGGTAGACGATGCCAATCGCCTGCAGAATTTTCCGCTGATCACCAGCGCACAAGGTGGCTATGCCAAAGCGGCGGTTACTGGCTCGCTGACTACGACACCTGGCGTTTACACCGTGGATTTCTACAACAGTCCCGCGTGTGACAGTTCGGGCAACGGCGAAGGAAAATTCTGGCTCGGCAGCGCCAGCGTGACCGTACCGGTTCCGACGATCGGCAACCAAGGAACCGCTCCGATTTCGGTCACCGTCGATCAAGCGCCATCCACGCCGCTCGTCAACGGTTCCAAGATCAATTCGACTGCAACCGATGCGAACGGCAACACCTCGGAATTTTCCACGTGCGCCAACTACCTCAACGATACGTTGTTCACCGACGGATTTGAGGCTGCAGCGCAATAGTCTTTAGAGGGTTTCAAGCCGCAAACTGCGAGCGCGCGAGTTCGGAATACATCCCGCACTCGCGCAGCGGTTCGAAGTCAATGCACTGAGCGAAGCGGTCGCTCGCCGACGGGCGCGAAGCAGCACCGTCGCGGAGTACAATTGGCGTCACATCGGATGACGTGACGCCTCTATGAGCACGACTGCCAGAAACATCCCCATCCACGAATCGCCGGCCGAAACCACGCCACTGCGTTTCGTTACCGCCGCGAGTCTGTTCGACGGCCACGACGCCGCCATCAACATCATGCGCCGCCTGATCCAGGCGCAAGGCGCGGAAGTGATCCACCTCGGCCACAACCGCAGCGTCGAAGATGTCGTGCGCGCGGCGCTGCAGGAAGATGCCGATGGCATCGCGCTGAGTTCGTATCAGGGCGGACATGTCGAATACTTCAAGTACATGGTCGACATGTTGAAGGAACGCGGCGCCGGACACATCCGCGTTTTCGGCGGCGGCGGCGGCACCATCACGCCGGAAGAAATCGCCGAACTGCAGGCGTACGGCGTCGAGCGCATCTATCACCCGAACGACGGCATGCACATGGGCCTCACGGCCATGATCGAAGACGTTGTGCGCCGTGCCAGCGACCACCGCGTGAAAACCGCGCGGCCGGCGAAAGTGACGATGGACGACGAAATCTCCGTCGGCAAGATGCTCACGACCATCGAAGAAGGCGTGCTCGACGAATCCGAACTCGCGCGTCTGCGCAAGGAATGGCAACTCGCCGGCAGCAAAACGCCGGTGCTCGGTTTGACCGGAACGGGCGGCGCAGGAAAATCCTCCGTCGTCGACGAATTGCTTTTGCGCTTTTTGCACGCTTTTCCACAAATGCACATTGCAGTGTTGGCCGTCGATCCGACACGTCGCCGCAGCGGCGGTGCGTTGCTCGGCGATCGCATCCGCATGAATTCTCTGCGATCCAAGAATGTCTACATGCGTTCAATGGCGACGCGCCGTCAGCACGCGGCGACGAGCATCGTGCTCAAGGATTGCATCGCGTTTTTGAAAGCGCAGGGTTACGACCTCGTCATCGTCGAAACTGCCGGTATCGGTCAATCCGATTCGGAGATCGTCGATCTCGTCGATTTCCCCGTGTACGTGATGACCAGCGAATACGGCGCGGCATCGCAGCTCGAAAAAATCGACATGCTCGATTTCGCCGAACTGGTCGTTCTCAATAAATTCGACAAGCGCGGCGCAGAAGACGCACTGCGCGATGTGCGCAAACAATGGAAGCGCAACCGCGTCGCGTTCAAGCTCACCGATGAACAAGTGCCGGTGTATCAAACCATCGCGAGTCAGTTCAACGATCCAGGCGTGACCTGGATGTTCACGAACCTATGCCGTCTGCTGCGCGAGAAACTTCATCTCGACGAAACGAAGTGGACGCCGCGTCTCGACACCACGATCAAGGAACCGCGGGCTACCGTGCTGATTCCCGGTGCGCGCGTGCGCTATCTCGCCGAAATCGCCGAGCAGGGACGTGGCATCAACACGGGCATCGACAAACAGGCGGAAGCGGCGAATCGCGCGCAGAGTTTTTACGAAGCGTTGCGCGAGATTGGCGACAAAAACCTGCCGCGCGTACTCGACTCATACGACCCCGCTCATCTCCTTCCCCCGCAAGCGGGGGAAGGCAGGGATGGGGGCGCTTCAATAATCGAGGCATCTGGAACGGTCAGCCCCCACCCCAACCCTCCCCCGCAGGCGGGGGAGGGAGATAGGACTTTGCGCACGGGAGACGGCACGTTGCTGGTTTCGGACCGAGGTCTTAACGTCGACTCCGCACCTCTCCTTCCCCCGCAAGCGGGGGAAGGCCGGGATGGGGGTGCTTCAAAATCCGAAGCATCTGGAATGCCCAGCCCCCACCCCAACCCTCCCCCGCAGGCGGAGGAGGGAGATGGGACGTTGCTGGTTTTGCGTCGACGCTATAACGACGCGGTCAAAGCGTTATCCACGGAGGCAATCAGTCTGCTCCGCGAATGGCCGGATCGATTGAAAGCGATCACCGACGAACACTACACCTACGATGTTCGCGGCAAAGCGGTCAGCGGCAGCAACTACGTCGAGTCGCTCTCGCATCAGCGCGTCCCGAAGATTGCCGCGCCGACGATGAAGAGTTGGGGCGAACTGCTCGTATTCCTGATGAAGGAAAACCTCCCGGGCGCGTATCCGTACACCGGCGGCATTTATCCGTATCGCCGCACCGGAGAAGACCCGCTGCGCATGTTCGCGGGCGAGGGCACACCGGAACGCACGAATCGTCGCTTCCATTATCTGTCGCACGGGCAGAAGGCCACGCGTCTCTCGACCGCGTTCGATTCCGTCACGCTGTACGGCGAAGACCCGCACGTGCGCCCGGATATCTTCGGCAAGATCGGCAACTCGGGCGTCAACGTGCCGACGCTCGACGATATGAAGAAACTTTATTCTGGTTTCGATCTATCGTCGCCGAGCACATCGGTGTCGATGACGATCAACGGACCGGCGCCGATCATCCTCGCCATGTTCATGAACACGGCGATCGATCAAGCCGTCGAAAAATATCTGCGCGAAGATTCCAAACGCTGGGATGCCGCGCACGAGACCATCGAAAAACTATACAAAGATAGAAAGCGACCTGCCTACGCCGGATTGATGCCGGACGGAAACGACGGTCTCGGCCTCGGCCTGCTCGGCGTCACCGGCGATCAAGTCGTCGATGCGGAAACTTATTCCCGTATCAAAGCCGAAACGCTCAAGGCGGTGCGCGGCACCGTGCAGGCCGATATCCTCAAGGAAGACCAGGCGCAGAACACCTGCATCTTCTCCACGGAATTCGCGCTGCGCATGATGGGCGACATCCAGCAGT
>JBDUEI010000135.1:0-24544 GCA_040002515.1 Rudaea sp.
GGTCTGAGCACGCGTCTGCGCGATCTGGTCAACGCCGGCAGCAGACCGTTCGTCGCGTTCACGGCGGGTGTAGTCGTCAACGTGATTCTCGGTTTCATTCTGTCGACGATGGTGTTCGTCGGATTCTGGGAAAAACTCGGCCAGCCCACGCCGTGATCGAGCCTAAGTGATGGACACGATCAATTGCGCACGCTGCGCGCATTTCGAGCGCGACCCGCTGGCGATCGAGAAAGCGATACCCGGACTCAGCGTCATGAGTTCCGGGTTCGCGTCCGTGCGCGACAACGACGGTTTGTGCGCGCAGCACGATCGTTACGTGCCCGCGCACGGCCGTTGCGCCGAGTTCGCGACACGCCGCGACACATAAAAGTATATTTTTGCGCAGCGCTATGCGGCGGCGACCTGATCGGTCAATCCGCGCAGCATGCGCGTGATGAACATGCGCACGCCATCGGTGCTCGCGCCGGTGTGCGCGGCGATTTCGCCGAAGCTCATGCCCAGGCCGACACGCATCTCGAAATGGCGGCGCTGGTGTCCGTCGAGCTTGCGCACCGCTTGCTGAAGCACGCGTTCGCGCTCGTCGGCCAGGAGCCCATCGACCGCGGGATCGCCGCCGTCGCTCAGCGTTTCGTCGCATTCCACGTTGCGTCCGCGTCGGCTGCAGCGCCGGATTTCCGCGCGCACTTCGTTGAGCAAGACGCGATGCAGATAGGCGTAAAAGCTCGCGCCGCCGCGCATGTCGAAGTCGCCGAGGCGCCGCCAGGTCTGCATCAGCGCGATCTGTACGAGATCGTCCGCATCGTTGATGCCGCGATGAGTTCGCGGCAACAAACTGCGCGCCCATTGGCGCATTTTCGGCAGGCAGATCGCGCACAGCTGTTGCTGGGCACGCCGCTCGCCGTTGCACGCGGCACGCAGCAATTCGTCGAACGTGTTGCTCGGTGAACCGGATTCCATACGCGTGTCGCCCACGAGAAGATGCCGCGCATTGTGGAAACTCGGTGACGGGGCGGTCCAATGAAAGTTGGCTATCCGCAGATAGATGCCGCTTATGCCGATAACGCGCAGGAATCGCGCGATGTCGTGCGGTTATGGCGAACCGAGTCGATCGGCTCAGTTTTGCGCGCGGACGCGGCGGCGATTGGCGGCGACCAGTGCATCGTCGGCGATCGCGCTGGTGTCATCGTTATCGCCGTGCATGCGGTTGCGCGCGAGGAGCGCGGGGCATTCGCGCGTCATCGTATCGATCACGGCTCGTTGCAGGCGCGTGTAATACGGCTGCCGATGGAATTGCAGCACGACGGGTACCTCGAACGGGCGATAACCGGGCACGGCACGAACGTGATGCTCGGGCTTGACCAGATGCACCGGAACGACGGCGCGGCCGATGCCTTCGGAAACCGCATCGATCAAGCCATAGATGTCGTCGAAGTATGCGCGCAGCATTTTCGGCACGGTGGCGCCGGTCTGGCTCAAGAAAAATTTCTCGGTGAAATTGTCGCGCGGTTCGTGATCGATGTAGCACTCCTCGCGGCCGGTATAGCGCGTGGATTCGATGAGCACGTTGCGCTCGATCCCGACCTGCACGTTGTCGATGCCCATGCGTTCGCATTCGGATAGCGAGACCACGAAATCGACCTTGCCGTCGGTGAGCCAGTCGTGCAGTTCGTTGACTTCCGTTTTGACGATCTGGCATGCCAGCCGCGGATTGTCGCGAAGCAGAACGCCGAGCGCGGGCACGATCACCGAACGCAAGGCCGACGAGAACGATGCGATGCGGAAAAATCCGCCGAGCGTTTCTTCGGTTCCGCCGACCAGACTGGCGAGCAGTTCGGTTTCGCGATGTTCGAGTGTGGCGCCGTAACGCTGCAGGACGCGTCCGGATTCGGTGAGTTCGAGACCACCGTGCAGGCGGACGAAGAGCGCCTGGCCGAGCGTTTCCTCCAGACCCTGGATACGTTTGGTCAGCGCCGGCTGCGTGATGTGCAGCGATTCGGCCGCGCGCGAAAAGTTGAGTTCGCGGGCCAGCGCCATGAACGATTCGACCTGGATGGAAGATAAGCGTGTAGTCACGCGCGTCCCGCTCGAAGGGTCGTGCCGATCATAACACCACGCTATCGCGCGATTCGCGGGCGTTATAGCGGAAGGTCGTAAACGCTGCGTTCGTTTTGGCGCGTCCGGGCATTCCTTCTCACATCACGCGAGCCGTCGCTTGTCGATCGGCGGCGTCTTTTACATCCCTGTCATTGGAGGACATCAGCCATGTCATTGTTTCGATATCTGGGTTGCACATTTGCCGCGCTGACATTGTCCGGTCTGTGTGCACACGCGAGAGCAGCGACGTTTTGCGTCGATACCGTGGCGGATTTGTCGGCCGCGCTAGCCACCGCGCAGACCAACGGTCAGGATGACTACATCTTCATCGTCAACGGGACCTATCTATTGACCGATGAACTTCATTACAACGCACCGCCATCCGAAGCGTATAGACTTTCGATCGTCGGAAATCGGCTACCGGACTGCACATCCGGCTTCGCCAGTTCGGGTAGCACGGCGCTCGACGCGCAGAATCTCAATCGCATCCTGACCATCGACGCGCACGGCGAGGTCGATATCGGAAGAATCACCTTTCAGCATGCCAATGCAGCGCTCTATGCCGGCGGCGCGATTAATCTCGTCAACGAATCGAATGCGGGCACGTATGTTTTCGCCAATCAGTTCGTTGCCAACAAGGCGGTGGGCGCGGGCGGGGCACTCTACGTTTCCACCTCGACGTTCGGAGACCTTTACTTACTCAGCAATTTTTTCCTCGCCAATACCGGCGGGGTGGTCGGCGCGGTTTATCTAAGCACCGATCACGACGCGTATATAACTAACAACACCATCATCGCCAATTTCATCAGCCCAGGAAATGTGCTCGGCGGCCTGGATCTGGCCGGGTCCGGGCACGTCTGGATCACCAATAACATTTTGTGGAACAACGATGCCGCAGACGTTTACGATCAGGCCGGTCACGCGGACTATGCCAACAACGACATCGGCACCATCGAAGGCTTCCCACCGCTCAGCACCACCAATGAGCTCAACGTCGCTCCGGATTTCGATGGGTTTCTGAGTTTCAGGCCCGCGCCGACCTCGGTATTGGTCAATGCCGGTTCGGATAATCCACCGGGCGGGGTTGCTGGAGGCGCCGACGTGACCGGCGATCCGCGCGTACAAGGTAAACACGTCGACATCGGTGCCTACGAAACGGACGTGCTGTTTCGAAACAGCTTCGACAGTCCGCTCAATACTCTCTAGGATCGCAATGTGTAAAGGTATACATCACGCTTTGATCAGATAGCGCATCAAGGCCATGCCGGCGAAGGTCATCATCAGCGAACCGATCACATGCGCGCCGATGATGGCGATGAACCAGCCGTATTGCTGACGCGTGAACAGCACGACGGCTTCGGCGGAAAAACTCGAGAAGGTGGTCAGTCCGCCGCAGAAACCGGTGGTGATGAACAAACGCAATTCCGGCGGCAGATCCTGAAACTGCTCGAACGCGCCGAGTGCGCCGCCGATGACGAAACCGCCGACAAGATTAGCGGCCAGCGTTCCGAGCGGCAGCGTCGGGATCGTGGTGTTCCAGAAAATGCCGAAAGCCCAGCGCAGGAGCGCGCCGAAGAAAGCGCCGATTCCGACGGCGAAAAACGAGAGTAACGGCGGCATGCGTGATGTCCTCGGGTTCGCGATCGAACGAAGACTGCGCGCATTCGGATGACGATTCGCCTGCGCGCAGCCCGCCGAACGGGTTGCTAAACAGGCATCATCAGCCTCGCGGCGGTTGCGCGCGCCGTCTCGACGCGCGAAGGAGGAATGCCATCTCCTTGGAACGCGCACATGCTAGCGCAACTGGCCGACGCGCCGTCAAGTCGAGGCGGTATCATGTCGGCATTAGCTGCACAGAAACTGCCCTGATGAGTTCGATGATCACCCCGCGCCGAGCCGTATTGGCGCCGCTGCTGGCGGCGTTGGCGATGTTCGGCCCGTTCTGTATCGACGCCATTTTCCCGGCCTTTCCGGCCATGGAAAAACAGTTCGGCGCCAGTCCGCTGTCGATGCAGCAGACGATCAGCGTCTATCTCGGCGCGTATGCAGTGCTGTCGCTGATAATCGGCGCGCTGTCGGATGCGTGGGGGCGGCGCAACGTCGTCCTCGGCGGCGTGACGGTATTTCTTGCGGCAACCATTGGCTGTGCGCTGTCCGAATCGCTGAGCTGGCTGCTCGTGTTTCGTGCGCTGCAAGGCTGCAGTGCAGGCGTCGGATTCATCGTCGGCCGCGCCATCATTCGCGATTGTTTCGAAGGCGCGTTCGCGCAAAAACTCATGGCGCAAGTCAGCATGATTTTCGGCCTGGCACCCGCGCTGGCGCCCGTCGTCGGTGCTGGGCTGGTGCTGTTGGGCGGATGGCATGCGCTGTTCTGGGCGCTGGCCGTTTTTACGATGTTGTTGTTTCTGCTTTGCGTTGCGTTTTTGCCGGAAACGCATCCGAAGGAAAATCGCGTGGCGTTGTCGCCGGTCAATCTTCTGCGAACCTACCGCATGATTTTCACCGACACGCAATTCCTGCCGCTGTCGTTCGCCAACATGGCGAATTTCGGCGGACTGTTTCTGTACGTCGCGATCGCGCCGGCTTTTATTTTCGACGTGCTGCATCTCACGCAAAACGATTTCCCGTGGCTGTTCGTGCCGGCCATTTTCGGTCTGGTCACGGGTTCGACGCTTGCCGCGCGGCTGGCCGGACGCGTCAACACGCGCATCGTGATCAGTTGCGGCTATGTCGTCATCGCGTGCGCCGCGATTCTCGCCGTAATGATCGCGTGGGCCGTGGTGCCGGCGCGCGTGCCGTGGGCCGTGTTGCCGATCGGGTTGGCGGGCATCGGCATCAATCTGATTTCACCGACGCTGAGTCTGCTCGTGCTCGATCGATTTCCGCAGCATCGCGGCGCGGCCTCGTCGGCGCAGGCATTCATCACCTTGACGTTCAATGCGATGTTGAGCGGGCTGATCGGGCCGCACTTCGGCGATAGCGCGATGCATCTGGCGATCACGTCGATCGTTCTGTATGCGCTGGGATTCTGTATGTGGCGGTGGTATCGAAGTGTTGCGAAGCGCGAGCCGCGCGAGGGGACGATCGAGCACGAGTTGCTAGATGCGCCGGAATGACGAGCTTAAAAAATCATGCCGGTGCTGCGCCGCCGCCGAGCAGCCCCTTCATCAGCGCGAGGATTTCTTCCTTGCTGCCCGTCACCGTGAGCTGACGCTCGCGCGGAATATCGAGGCCGAGGTTCACCGCGTAACCGATTGCGCCGTCGCTTGCGCCGTCGTCGTTGAGGATCGGAAACGTTTCGACTTTGCCGACCAGCACGATGCGATTGGCGTCCAGAAAACGGCCGTCGGGAAGTTTGAGCCAACGTTGCATGGCGGGAATTCCTGTGCAAAGTGCGCAGGCTAGTGCGCGACTCGTCCGCGCGCAAGCGTCATGCGTGAGCGGGCAGCAGACCGCGCGCGGTGAGCCACTCGCGCGCATCGTCTGCATCGCGTTCGAACCAGGCGCGCGCCGAACCGAGACGGAACGTGTAACCCCACGCATCCATGTCCGACTGGATGCGGTCGCGGCCGACGTTGGGGATCGCATCGCCGAGCACGATCTGCAGATAGCACGTCGCATCTTCTTCGGCTTGCGAGGTCGATGCATCGGTGTGGATCGCATGGCGACGCGCAGGTTCGATCACGATCAGATGACACATCTCGTGAAGGACCGAATGCAGCGGCGTGTCGCTTCGCGCGTAGATCGTGCCGCCGATCAGGCCGGCCTCGGGTTCGCCCCAGTACGAGCCGGGAATCGCCGCGTCATCGGCGACTTCGATCAATAGCAATCCATAGCAGCGCGCGATCAGGTCGATAAATTCGAGATCGACTTCACCGAGCGTCAGCACGCTAGCCGATCGATCGTCGGCGATCACGGTTTGCACGCGATGCGGTCAACCCGCGCCGGCGGCGCGCGCGGTGGGCAGGGCGAACTTGCGTTTGCGTTCGGCTAGCCACGGCTGGTTCGGCAAGGTGCCGGTGGCGCCGCGCAGATAGGTCTCGCGCACGAACGGAAAACTCGGCAGGTCTTTGGCCAAGAGCGCGACACGACGGTTCACGCCCGACATCAACTGTTGTCCGACTTCCTGAAATCCGTACGTGCCGTGGAACAGCACGGAAACATCGTCGCGCGGTTCGAGGAATACTTCGCAGGCGAGCAGCGGCACGCGCACGTCGGCGTAGCTCGTAACGTCGGCGTAGAAAATCCGGCCCAACCCCAATCCTTGCGATCGGCGCGCGATGACGATGCGGTCGATGTACAGGAATTGCGGGTAGTGATCGCGGAACCAGAGAAAGTTGGGACTGCCGTAGTCGGCGTCTTCGCGAAGGGCGATCAGGAATCCGGCGATCTGTCCGTCGACGACGGCGACGCGGAAATAGGCGGCCTGTTCGTCCATCTCGGCCAGGCGCGATCTGTCCAGCGGCAGGATCGTCGTTCCCGCCGCGTTGTTCAGGGCCAGGACGGAATCCAGTTCATTCTCGCGCACGTCGCGGATCGTAATGGTCATGCCGACTTCCTTCTGCCGCACCGTGCGAATGAGTGAGCGCGAACTACCGATGAATTATCGCATGCGGCCCGGGTCATCGCCATGTCGGCACGCTGGCTTTTTCGTTAAGCCCGCGTTGCGCGCGAGTGACTAAGGGCAGGTTACGCGGACATCGCGGCAGTCTATGATGAGCCCGATGCGCGTCTCCTCGCTCAACCATATCCAGCTTCTGCGCTATGCGGGATTGTTCACCTACGCTTGCGTCGGCATTCCGTTGCTGTGGGATAGTGTGCGTCCGCAGGACGAGGCCGGCGATCCGGTCGATCGCGCGTGGTGGTTCGTGTCGTACGCGGTTTTCGGACTTGCCTACTGGATGGTCACGCGCGAACTCGGCACGCGCAAACCGTGGCAACTGAAAATTCCGCTGCTGTTGCTGATGAACGTCGCGGCAATCGCGATCAGTTATTTCAGTCATAGCCAGTTATCGAGCATGTTGCTGCTGCTCATCGCAGGCGTGTTGCCGTGGATGTTGCCGCTGTGGCCGGGTTTGATCTGGGTGGTCGTGCAGAATTTTTCGCTGGCACCGGTGACCGCGATGTTGCCGCTGTACGTGCACGGCGAACCGAGCGGCGATAGCTACGGCTGGTTCATCGCGCTGGTGCAAAGCGCGTTCTATCTCGGCTTTTCGGGTTTTACCTATGTGACGTCGATGGTCGCGCGGCAGCAGGCCGATTCGCGCGAGGAACAGCGTCGTCTCAATTCGGAATTGCGCGCCACGCGCACATTGTTGACGGAATCCAGCCGCATCGCCGAACGCATGCGCATTTCGCGCGAGCTGCACGATCTGGTCGGACATCATCTGACTGCGCTCAGCCTGAATCTAGAAGTGGCCAGCCATCTGGCCGTCGGCGCGGGACTCGATCACGTCAAACAGGCGCAAAGCGTCGCGAAACTTTTGCTGGCCGATGTGCGCGAAGTGGTCAGCCAATTGCGCGACGACGACAGTATCGATCTCACTGAAGCGCTGAAAACATTGATCGAAGGCGTGCCCGCGATCGATATCCATCTCGAATTGCCGCCGCGCTTTTCCGTCGACGATCCGCGCCGCGCGCAAGTTCTGCTGCGTTGTGCGCAGGAAATCATCACCAATACGGTGAAGCATGCTGGCGCGCGAAATCTCTGGCTGCGCTTCGAGCGCACGGCCAACAACGAACTGGCGATCCACGCGCGCGACGACGGTCGCGGCGTTACCGATCTAAAACAAGGCAACGGACTGCTCGGCATGCGTGAACGTCTGGCGCAGATCGGCGGCCGGCTGACCATTTCGACGGAGCGCGATCACGGTTTCGCGCTGGATGCATGGCTGCCATTGGAGGCGACACGATGACTTCGAATTCCGCCGCATCGAATTCGCCCGCCGTTGCAGCGTCGGCGGGCATGATTTCCGTGTGCCTCGTCGACGATCAGACGCTGGTGCGGCAAGGTATCCGCTCGCTGCTCGAATTGTCCGACGACATCCGCATCGTCGGAGAAGCCGCCGACGGCGCGCAGGCGCTGGATCTGATTCCGAAAACCAAACCCGACGTGGTGCTGCTCGACATGCGCATGCCCGGCATGTCCGGACTGGACGTGCTGAACGCACTCGCCGCCAAAGGCGACATGCCGCCGACCATCATCCTGACCACGTTCGACGACGATCAGCTCGTGCTGGCCGGTCTGAAAGCAGGCGCCCGCGGTTATTTGCTCAAGGACGTATCTCTGGAACAGCTCGTCGACGCGGTGAAGGCGGTCGCGTCTGGCGGTTCGCTCGTGCAGCCGGTGGTCACGCAGCGCTTGCTGGCCGGGCTGGAGCGCATGCACAACGATTTCACCAGTCTCGACCGCCCGGATCCGCTCACCGAACGCGAAACCGAAATTCTGCGACTGATGGCAGGTGGCTACAGCAACAAGGAAATCGCCAATTCGTTAGGCGTAGCCGAAGGCACGGTGAAAAATCACGTCTCGAATATCCTCTCCAAGCTCGGTGTGCGCGATCGCACACGCGCCGTGCTGAAGGCGTTCGAGATCGGGATAGTCTAGAAGATAGGATTCAAGATGCGGTATTCGGAACCGCCGACGTGGCGGAAGCGTGGACCGTCGCGCCTTGACGAATCTGCCATGTCCGATCCCGGACCCTGCTCCCCAGCCGTAGCCTTCGGGGCACAGAGCAAGTAACATTCGCGACCGGATATCGTGGAGATTCGCGGATGACCCGTCTGCTCGAAATAATCGTCGCCCTTGCCATCGTTTTGTTGCTCGCGGTGGGTTTTGCTGTCGTGTTGCCCAGCCATCGCCATATCGACCGTACGGTGGAAGTCAGCTCGCCGGCGCGACAGATTTTCGACGTCGTCGATGGTTTTCATACCTTTCCGTCCTGGAATGCGTTGCGCGCCTACGATTCGCGCGTTCAGCTCAAACTCGACGGTCCGGCGGAAGGCCCGGGCGCCAAGGTCAACTGGACTAGCCAGGACTCGCGCATCGGCAACGGCAGCTTGACCGTTTCCAACAATCCGCCACAGCAACAGGACGCCCAAGTTACCTGGGACGTCGTCAATCCGTGGCGCGGCGAAAACAAGAAATTCACTATCGACATCAACCCGGCGACGAATGGCAAGACCTCGCGCATCACGATGGGTTATGACGTCGATTACGGCTGGGATCTGCTCGGCCGCTATTCCGGCATGTATCTCGATGGCGATCCGGCCACGCAGATCCAGTTCCAGCTCGGCGCGCTGCAGAATATGCTCGCCACGTTCCCGAACACCGATTACAAAGATCAGCCGATCGAGTTGAAGGATGTCGCGCAACGTCCGACCATCGTTATTTCCACGACCGCCAAGCGCACGCTCGACGACGTCGCCGATGCGACGGACAAAGCGATGCAGCAGCTTCTCGCGCTGGTCAAGAAGGACAAGATCAACGTGACCGGTCCGCGCATCACCGTGACCACGAACTTCGGCGACGAGAATTACGATTTCGACATGGCCTTGCCTGTCGACAAAGCCGATTATGCGGTGACCGATCCGATCAAGATCGGGCAGATCGGCGGCACAAAGGAATTGGTGACCTCGTTCACCGGCTCGGCGGCGCAATTGCCGCTGATGCGTCTGCTGCTCAAGGCTTACGCCTATACGCACGGTTTTATTTTCGACGAGAGTTCCGAAGGCGCCGGCCGCTTCTACGAAGAACTGACCAGCGATCCGAACGCCGCCGACGATCAGCAGTCTTTCATCGTGCATCTGCCGATCCAGGGCCAGTAGCTCACGCGTTTATGAAGACACGAGCGGCTCCGGCCGCTCGTGTCGTTTCGGCGGTCGCAAAAGCGCGGGAACTTTTTTGAAATCCCGCGGTATTTTTGCGCGGCGACCGAAAAATCAGCGTCGCGCGGATACCGCGCCAGCGGATCGCGACGGACATCGACCATCAACATGACCCGGTAACCTGACCATGATCGAAACCAGGCAACTGACCAAACGTTACGGCGGGCTGACCGCTGTCGACGGCATCACGTTCAAAGTAGAACCGGGCCGCGTGCTCGGATTCCTCGGCCCCAACGGCGCCGGTAAATCCACCACGATGAAGATGATCGCAGGCTTCCTCGCGCCGACCTCGGGCAGCGCGCTGGTTTGCGGCCACGATGTGGTGAACGATCCGATCGCTGCGAAGCGATTGGTCGGCTATCTGCCGGAAGGTGCGCCGTCGTACGGCGAAATGACGCCGCGCCAGTTCATCGATTTCGTCGCCGACGTGCGCGGCCTAACCGGCGCAAACCGTCGCACGCGCGTCGACGATGTGATCGAACGATTGAAGCTCAATGCCGTTCTCGAACAGCC
This sequence comes from Rudaea sp., assembly GCA_040002515.1. Classification (GTDB taxonomy): domain Bacteria; phylum Pseudomonadota; class Gammaproteobacteria; order Xanthomonadales; family Rhodanobacteraceae; genus Rudaea. The sequence goes on from JBDUEI010000135.1 coordinate 10,495, forward strand.
TATCGAAACTTTGTCCAAAGGTTTCAAGCGCCGCGTCGGTCTAGCGCAGGCGATCGTCCACGATCCGGCCGTACTTATCATGGACGAACCGACCGACGGTCTCGATCCGAATCAGAAACACGAAGTGCGCACATTGATCAATGCGATGTCGCGCGACAAGACCATCATCGTGTCGACGCATCTGCTCGAAGAAGTGCACGCGGTGTGCAGCCGCGCCATCATCATCGCGCACGGAAAAATTCTCGCCGACGCAACCCCGAGCGAACTCGAAGCACGCTCGCGCTATCACCAGGCCGTTTCATTGACGACGACCGATATCGCCGCCGCGCGTGAAGCGCTGTCACGCATCGCCGACGTGCAATCGGTGGAAATCGATCCGCAGGATCATCGCATCACCGCGTTCCCGAAACCGGGCAAACAGATTTTCACGGCCGTGAGCGAACTGCTGAAAACACAAGGCATTCAAGTGAGTGAGCTGCAACTCGAAAGCGGACGACTCGACGAAGTATTCCGCACGATCACGTCGAACCAGGACGCGGCAACGGAGGTGACGGCATGAGCGCGATCACGACCGTTTTCCGGCGCGAGCTATCGAGCTATTTCGCCACACCCGTGGCGTATGTGTTCATCGTCATCTTCCTCGTTCTTGCCGCGACGTTCCCGTTCTATCTCGGCAATCCGACATTCTTCGAACGCGGTCAGGCCGATCTGTTGCCGTTCTTCAATTTTCATCCGTGGCTGTATCTGTTTCTCGTGCCCGCCGTCGGCATGCGGCTGTGGTCCGAAGAACGCAAGAGCGGCACCATCGAACTGCTGCTCACGCTGCCGATCACGATGTGGCAGGCGGTCGTCGGTAAATTTCTCGCTGCATGGGCATTCATCGGCATCGCGCTCGTGTTGACGTTTCCGATCTGGATCACCGTCAATTATCTGGGTTCGCCCGACAACGGCGTGATCTTCGCCAGTTACATCGGCAGCTTCCTGATGGCCGGTGCGTTTCTCGCGATCGGCTCGTGCATCTCCGCATGCACGCGCAATCAGGTCATCGCGTTTATTCTTACCGTGGTCGTGTGCTTCCTGTTTCTGCTCGCGGGATTTCCGCTGGTGCTCAACGCGTTCAGTTCGTGGGCACCGCAAGGCATCGTCGATGCGATCTCGGGTCTGAGTTTCCTGAGCCACTTCGCCTCGATCAGCAAAGGCGTGATCGATCTGCGCGACCTGATCTATTTCCTGCTCACCATCGCGTTCTGGCTGTATGCGAGCGCTGTGGTTATCGATCTCAAGAAAGCAGACTGAGAGCCCAAACCTATGAACAATCGCAAACTTCTGACCGGCGGCGCTCTCGCAGTTCTCGCCGTATTGCTCGTCGCAGTGATTCTGATCAGCGACGTCTTGTTCCGCGGCGCCCGCGTCGATCTCACGCAAGGCCGTTTGTATACTTTGTCGCAAGGTACCAAGAATATCCTGGCCAACATCGACGAGCCGATACATCTGTACTATTTCTATTCCGATAAAGGCTCGCAGGATCTCCCGCAATTGCGCACGTACGCAACTCGCGTTCGCGAACTGCTCGAAGAAATGGCCGGCCGCGCGAAAGGAAAGATCCAGCTCGAAGTGATCGATCCGTTGCCTTTCTCCGAAGACGAAGATCGCGCCACGAGTTACGGCCTGCAAGCGGTGCCGACGGGGCAGCAAGGCGAGAAAATTTTCCTCGGACTGGCCGGCACGAATTCGACCAACGGAAAATCCGTCATTCCATTCCTGCAGCCGAATAAAGAAGCGTTCCTCGAATACGACATCGCCAAGCTGATCAACGAACTGACGCAGACCAAGAAACCAGTGGTCGGTTTGATCACGGGCCTGCCGATCACGCAGGGTTTCGATCCGCAGACGCGCGCGATGCGCGAACCGTGGGCGATCGATCAGCAATTGTCGCAATCGTTCGACATCCGCCAGTTGAACGCGGCATCGGTAAAGACGATCGACAAAGATATCAACGTCCTGGTCGTGATTCATCCCAAAAACCTCGGCGACGACACCCTGTACGCCATCGATCAATTCGTCCTGCGCGGCGGTCATCTGTTGGCATTCGTCGATCCGAACGCGGAATCCGACGATGCCGGCGCCGATCCGAACAATCCGCAAGCCGCGATGATGGCCGATAAATCATCCGATCTGGCCAAGCTCTTCAAGGCGTGGGGCGTCGAATACGATCCGCACAAGGTCGTGCTCGACCGCGCCGACGGCGTGCAGGTCAGCCTCACGCAGGGCGGGCCACAAGTGCGCGACGTCGCCATCCTCGGTTTCAACAAGCGTGATCTGAATTCCGATGACGTCACCACCGCGAACCTCGATACGATCAACGTCGCCTCGGCGGGATTCTTCCAGCTGGTCAAGGATTCGAAGAACAAACTCGTACCGCTGATCCAGAGCAGTACCGATTCGATGACGGTTCCGGTCGAACGCGTGAAGTTCATGCCCGATCCGAGTCAACTGCTCAACGGATTCACGCCGACGCAGACCAACTTCGTCATCGCCGGTCGCCTCGAAGGAAAATTCACGACCGCGTTTCCGGATCGCAAAGACGAAGGTCATCTCGCAGACGCTAAAGACGACGGACAAATCATCCTCGCCGCCGATACCGACATGCTCACCGATCGCCTCTGGGTGAACGTGCAACCGTTCTTCGGCCAGAAACTGATGAATGCGTTTGCCAACAACGGCGATTTCTTCATCAACTCGGTCGACAATCTCACCGGTTCGTCGGATCTGATCTCGATCCGCGGCCGCGCGATTTCGCAGCGCCCGTTCACGCGCGTCGACGACATGAAGCGCGCGGCCGAAGAAAATTTCCGCGGCAAAGAGCAGGAACTGCAACGCCAACTGCAGGACACCGAGAAGCGTTTAACCGAGTTGCAAAGCGGCAAGTCCAAGGGCAGCGAAATGATCATGTCGCCCGAACAGCAAGCCGAACTGCAGAGTTTCACGCAGAAGAAAGTCGACATCCGCAAACAGTTGAGACAGGTGCAACGCAGTCTCGATGAAAACATCGATGCGCTCGGTGCGCGTCTCAAGCTGATCAATATCGGTTTGATGCCTCTGCTCATCACCATCGCGGCATTGGCGTTCGCGATGTGGAAACGGCGCCGGACGGCTTGAGGAATCGATGATGAATAAGAAAACACTTTACGTATTGATCGCCGCGGCATTGATTGCGCTGGTCGTCGCGTTCACCATGAATCGCTCGACCGCGCCGCAAAGCGCCGTGAGCGAAAACGCGAAGCCGCTCGTTCCAGGATTGAAAGAACACGTCAACGACGTCACCGGCATCACGTTCATCGGCGCCGGCAATAAGGCGCTGGTGACACTACGTCGCGACAAAGACGGCTGGGTGATCGCCGAAAAAGCGAACTATCCGGTCGACATGACCAAACTGCGCGAATTCCTGCTCAAGCTTTCCGCGGCGAACTTGCAGGAACAGAAGACGTCGAATCCCAAACGCTATGCCGAACTCGGCGTCGACGACGTGAAGGATGCCGATGCGAAAGGCGTTCTCGTGGATATCGCGGGCCTGCCGCAACCGTCGAAGCTGATCGTCGGCAACTACAACGGCGGAGGAGGCGGCGGCACTTTCGTGCGCCGCGACGGCGATGCGCAAACCTGGTTGAGCAACGACAATCTGACCATCGCCAAGAATGTGGCCGATTGGGAAAAGCGCGAGCTGACCGATATCGCAGCGACACGCATCCGTTCGGTAACGCTGACCGGTGCCGACGGTAAAACGCTAAAAGTATACAAAGATCAGCCGACCGACGCGAACTTCAAGATCGCTGATCTGCCGAAAGGCCGCGAAGCGGGTTCCGAGTTCGCGCCGAACAGCTTAGGCTCCGTGCTGAGCGGTTTGCGTGCGGAAGATGTCGCACCGGCCAAAGACGTACCGCCCGGCGACAAGCCGAGCAAGGCGCAATACGTGACGTTCGATGGCGTCGCGATCGATGCGACTCTTTGGCAGAAGGACAACAAAGACTACGGTCAATTCAAAGCCGCTTTGGATACGACTGCGGCAAATGCTGAGATCGATCGCGAGCAGGCTAAGGCGAAGTCGGACTACGAGGCTGCCGTCGCCGCTGCGAAATCAACTGCCACCGATTCGAAAGCCGATGCCGCAGCCAACAACACGGCCGAACCGCCAAAACCCGACGCGGTCGCCGATCCGGCCAAGGATCGTCAACAAAAACTCGAAGCGTTGAGTGCGGAAGTCGCCACGTTGAACAAGACATTTGCCGGCTGGACGTTCACGCTTCCGACGTTCAAATATGCCGACATGTCTAAGTCCGTGGACGACATGCTCAAGCCGCTCGACGCCAAAAAACCCGACGCAAAAGAAAGCAAGACGGCTCCGAAAGCGTCATCCAAACCAGCCTCGAAGTAGTAGGGCGTGATTCGCACGATCGGCATCGCGGCGGCGGCTCTCGGAGCCACCGCCGTTTTGTTCGGCGCATTCGGCGCGCATATGTTGCGTGGCTATCTCGACGAGCACGCTTTATTGATTTGGCACACGTCGGTCGACTACCAGATATGGCATGCACTGGCCGTTCTGGCTATCGCAGGAATCGCCCGAGCCGACGAAAAATGGTGGGCGAGATCGGCGTGGACACTCATCGTGGGCATCGTTTTATTTTGCAGCAGTCTGTACGCACTCGCGCTCGGCGCACAGACCTGGATCGGCGTCATAACGCCATTCGGCGGTCTCCTCCTCATCGCTGGATGGACGCTTGCGGGCGTCGCATTCTGGTGCAGCGCGTCAAGCAAATAAGCGCCGGCGGCGCATAATCCGACCCTCGAACGATCGTTTGGTTTCGCATCGGAACGATTCTAAAAGGGGAAACTCATGTCACTCGCACGCGCCGGCGTTTGCCGGTCTCGCATTCTTGCTTTTTCCATTTGTGCAACATTTGCACTACCCGGGACGGCCGCATCAATTTCTGCGCCCGGCCTGTCCTCTCCCGGAACGATTTACTACGACGCGCTCGGTACGCCGACGATCCAAGCCGCGAATCAGAACGACGTAGCCTTCCTGCAAGGTTACGCACAAGCCAACGCGCGTTTCTTCGAGATGGATTTCGACCGCCGCGCCGCCGGCGGAAACCTCGCTGAACTGGTCGGCGTTTCTGCGCTGTCCAACGACGTTCAAACCCGCACGCTCGGTTTGAGCCGCGCCGCTTGGACGACATGGCAAGCGCTCGACGACGACACCAAAGGCTGGCTCAAGAGTTTCTCCGACGGCGTGAACTTCTGGCTGCAGACCAACGCACTGCCGCCCGAATATGGCGCGCTGATGTTGACGCGCGCCGAGCCGTGGACGCCGGTCGATTCGATCACGGTCGGCAAAGGCCTGGCATTCCAGCTTTCGTTCGATCTCGACATCCAGAACACGATCGATTACGGCGCATATTCGCAAGCTGCCGCGGCCGCAAACGTGAACGTCGACGCGTTGTTCTTCGGCGACACACATCGATTCGCGCCGCCGGATGATCACGTCACGATCCCGGATTTTTCGCCGAGCGCATCGAGCGCCGTGTCTCACACGACAGCGCTGATCAACGCGTTGGGCGGCACCAGCCTCAATACGAGGGCGCTCGATCTGGCGCAATCGTATCGCACCAAAATCGCGAGTAACCCGTTCATCGCGCCGTCGCTGCATCCACGCCTCGGTCGCGGCGGCAGCAACGAGTTCGCCGTCAGCGGCGCGAACACCGCGTCAGGCAAACCGATCATCGCCAACGATCCGCACCTGACCCTCGCGTTGCCGCCGATCTTCATGGAGATGCATCTCATCTCGACCGATCAGACGCTCAACGCCACCGGCGTCAGCGTGCCCGGCGCGCCCGGCATCATCCAAGGCTGCAACAGCAATATTTGTTGGGGCAGTACGGTGAATCCGATGGATGTCACCGACACCTTTCTCGACACCTTCACCGTCAATAGCTACGGTTTGCCGACCGCGCTGGTGCGCGCGGACGGCACGACCGAACCGGTGCAGTGGGTGTTCCAGAGCTACTACGTCAATCAGATGACGCCGGGTTCCGTCGACAACATCGCACGCGACAATTCGCTCGGTTATACCAACGGTGCCGTAACCGTCATCGTCCCGCGGCACAACAACGGACCCGTCGTCGAAACGTCGTCGACGCCCGGCTCATGTTCGATCACCGGTGAATCGATCAGCCGTGCCGTCACCTGCGGTTTGTCGATCGCCTACACCGGCTGGGGTGCGACGTTCGAATTGAAAGCGTTCAAACAGATCAACCTCGCGCGCAATATCGCGGACTTCCAGACCGCGCTGACCTACTTCGATTTCGGTTCGCAGAACTTCGCCTATTCCGATACCGCCGGCAACATCGCGTATTTCACGAGTGCGGAAAATCCGATCCGCGACGATCTGCAGAACCTCGGTCAATACGTCAACTCGCCGCCGTTTTTCATTCGCGACGGATCGGGCGCCGCACACAACGATTGGTTGCCCGTATCGAACCCGCAACCGAATCAGGCGATCCCGTTCGAGATCATGCCCGCGTCGGAAATGCCGCACGTCATCAATCCGTCGGCCGGCTATTTCGCGAATGCCAACAACGATCCGATCGGCGTCACCCTCGACAACGATCCGTTCAATCAGACCCGACCGGACGGCGGCGTTTATTACTTGAACTACGCCTACGACGCGTATCGCATGGGACGCATCGATCGCATGTTGTCGTCGATGGTCAGTTCCGGTCACAAAATTACGATGAACGATATCGAACACGTGCAGCTCAACACGCAACCCGTCGATGCCGAATTGGTATTGCCCTATCTGCTCGATGCTTATCAGAACGCCTCGTCCGGTGGCGCATGGGCACCGCTCGCGCAACTCGCCGCTGATCCGCAGATCACCGAAGCGATCTCGCGTCTGACCGATTGGGATTTGTCGTCGCCGACAGGATTGGCGAAAGGCTATGATGCCGGAGATATTCCCGGTGCGGCGAAATCGCCGTCCGCCGCGCAACTCGACAACAGTGTCGCCGCGACAGAATTTTTCGTCTGGCGCAGCAACGCGATCAAGAACACGATCGATGCCACGCTGACCGCGATCGGCCTCGCCGACTATTTGCCCGGCGACGACAGCGCCTACACGGGATTCAAATTTCTACTCGACGCATTTCCTGTGCTCGGCGGCAAAGGCGCATCCGGTCTGAACTTTTTCACCGCGCCGGGCGCGCCCGATGCAGCCTCCGCGCGCGACTACGTCTTGCTGAAAAGTTTGAAGGATGCGTTGAATCAACTTTCCAGCGATTCCTTCGCCGCCGCGTTCGGCAATTCGACCGATCAATCGACGTATCACTGGGGCGCACTGCATCGCGTCGTGCTCGAGCATCCGCTCGGTGGTCCGTTCAACATTCCCGGTCCGAATCCGTACGGCTTCACCGACCTCGCGCCGAACTTGCCGGGCCTCGCGCGCGACAGTGCGTACGAAACCGTCAATCCCGGCGGCGGCACGTTGCGAGTCAGTGGCGTCAACGATTTCATGTTCAGCGGCGCCACCGCACCCGGACGCCGTTTCGTCGGGCAAATGGACACGCCGATCACGGCTGTGGAAGTGATTCCCGGCGGCGAAAGCGCCGTGCTCGGCGATCCGAACTACGCAAGTCAACTCGCGCTCTGGTTGACCGGCAATTACCACCCGCTCGTCGTCGATCCGAACGCGGCGCGCTCGGGCAATCAGACGGTCGTGAACTTTACGCCGGGCGGTTGATCAAGAATTAATTGCGCGGCGGTCTTGAGCCGCCGCGCAATTCCAAGAGAAGACGTCGGCATCGCTCAGGGAAACGGATCGCTGTTGGACCGTTGTCCCTTTCCGTCTTTGAGAAAAACGGACCACGATGTATGCGGGTCCGGTGTGCCGAAGCTTTTGAAGCTATTGCTTTGCATCACGCAGTGACTTGCCTCGTCGCTGACTTGAAAAGCCGTCGCGCTACCCTGTGCACTCAAGCTCAGGTCCAAGATGGACTTGCCCGTCATGTTGGCGCACGACGAATAGCCGATACTCGTCGTATACCACGCGGGAACACTTCGACTCGACAAGTCTTCGGTCACGGCGCGTGCCGACTGAACATAGAATTTTCCCTCATTCATGTCGCGCAACAGCACTCTGGTTTGGGGATGCGGTGTCCATGATGGAGGCCGCATTTCGCTCGGCAGCCAATCGCCGAAGCCGTCGTCCCACGTGGAAATCAAGTCGGGAAGTTCGGTGATGAAAGCGATGTATCGTCCATCGCCGCTGATCACCGGATGCCAAGACGATTGCGGACCATTGTTCGCTTTGCATATTGGCCACGAACCTGCGGCAGTTTCGACGTGGAGCAGGTCCTTGCATCCTGTGGATTCGGGTGAATTGACCAGGTAACTTTGTCCGTCCGCCATGCTGTACAAGAACACGTTCTGTTTTACGTAGAACGCACCGCTGAAAACCGGCGCAAGATCGTTGGCGAAACTTGTGAACGCCACGAAGTTGCCGTCGGCGCTGATGGTTGGGTCGTCGCTCGGTGCATCCGCGCCGCCGCTCGGCGTCCCCGACGATTGGCTAACGCGCACAAAACGCGCCGCGGTAAGCGGTGCTCGCGAATCCCACACGTAGACATCCTCCCATCCGTTCGTGTCATTGGCAATCAAGTTGGATGCATCGGAGGCGAACGCGATGCGCGTGCCGTCTGCACTGATACTCGGTTGCGTGTTGGAACCATCCGTATTGGCTGTGATCTGCTTGACGGACTTCGACGCTCGTTCATATCGGAAAATCTGCGCGGAACCTTGCGTCGACGAAGTCAAACCGCGACTGGATTGAAAGACCACAAATTTCCCATCGGTACTGACGAACGGCCTGCTCGATACCGCGATCCCAGCGCCGTGCAGGTCCCCGTCGACTTGCACCAGATTTCGGACGGCAGAAGACGATTCATCGTCAGTCCAGTCTTGCAATTCGGCAAGGTAAATCTGCGATGTGCCCGAGCCGGGTTCCTTCAACGTGAAGGCGATCCAATTGCCGTCGTCGCTGATTGTAGCTTCGGTCTGATGTAGCGCGGCATCGAAGCTGCCAATCTTCTTGCTCATCGTGTGAGCGGCATCTTGCACGGTGACGAACGACTGCGTGGTAGCGCCGTCCGCAGACGCACAACGGCGAACGAAGACACGACGGTTACCATCGCCACTCAGTGCGTGCCGTGACGCAAGATCGGCGACACAGTTCAAGGCAATCGCGCCCGTTGCGGACGTAATGCTAAATTCCGAATCCTGTGCGCGGGTCAATGATAAGAGTCCGGATGTGCCAGCGGCATGCGCCCGATGCGACAACAGGAAAGCCATGCACAACATGACGACGGCTGCGCCGAGACGATGGATTGATTTTTGATTTGACTTCATTACGGCAATCCGTTGTCGCCGAGCTTGGCGACTTCGCAGATATTCGGTTCGTATTCGCCAGGCGGCATCGCTTTGGTAATGTCGCCGTTGCTCGTATATTGCGTCGCACCGGACATGAGTTGATGGCCGGCGACGTCCAGCAGCCCGAGCGTGTGGCCAAATTCATGCCCGAACACTTGCACGGCTAACATGGGATCTTTAGCAAAATCTGCATCGAACGCCGTATTGAGGGCAATCGCAGCTGAAGGCACCAGCCATTCCGGATGTGAACTCAGGCTGCCGGTTTTCGTAAACGTTGCGCCCACGGTGTGGTCGTGGGAAACGCCCGTCAGCGCTGTCAGATTCCCGGCGTAGACGCGCACGTTTGCGTAGCCCGTCACTTCGAGAAACCTCGTGGCCTTTCCGGCCTCCGCCAACGCACGGTTCCAGCCGTTGGCGGCCAGACGCGCTTGTGCGACACGCGCGGCCGGCAAATTATCCAGCGAGAACGTGACGGTAGTCGTCTTGGATACAGCCGTGCGGACCGGCTGGGTCTCAGCTGATTCGCGAACGTCCGGCACGGTGCACATGCGAGGTTCTCCACTGTCGTCAACCCATCCCACGAGCCGGCTACTCGGAGCCACGATGATGCGCCCGCCACCTCCGGCATGTGCAGCGATTTTTTGTATGACGCTCGGTTCAAAACTAGGCCCGCTGGCGGAAAGACCCGACACGCCTGTGTGCGATCCGCATTCTGTCTCGTGCGAACCTTGCAGCGTTTCTGTTCCGGAATCTTTGTCCAGCATAATGTGAAAACAAATGCATTGGTCTGCATGCACAGGTAACCCGGTACAGGCGAGGGCGACAGCCAATGCCGCTCGCCGAAAATAGCGATTCATTGTTATGTATTCCGATTGTGGATTCGAACGACCATCGGCTATGACAAGCCGCCAAGGTCAGTGATGAGCTCGATTAGAGCGTGCAAATGATAGAACAACGCAATCGGACAATTCGGACAGCAAACGCCCACGGTTCACAGCGTCGCGTCGTATAGAAGCGTTAAAGTGTCACAGCAGAAAAAATCTTCAGCCGATCGCGTGAATCCCTACGGAACGACCTGATCGATTGTCAGCGTGACCGGTTCCGTCGTGCGCACGTCCATCGGTTTCGATACGACTTGCAGATCGCCGCTCTGCGCGATCGCGTTTCCGGATTTCGAAATCCGCGCTCCGATGATCACTTGTGGAAATTGCGACAATTTCATCGTCGGCATCATCCCCATGCCGTCGGTGAGTGTGACGCTCGTCGGCAATGCGTCGGCCGGCATGCGTTTGATAGCCAGCGGCATGGGCGGTCCGCTAGCCGCCTTCGCGTAAATGAAAAGAATGTCGGAAGGCGACAACTTCGACTTCAGTTTCGCATCGAGCGCGACATTCACGGTGATGTGCGGGCCGGATGTGTCCGCGTCGGCCGACGCGGTCTGCGCCGTTGGCTGATCGGTTGCTTCGTCCGGCGTGTCGTCGGCGATCGGTTTGGCCGGCAGCGGCTTGCCGTCGCGCGCGGCTTCGGCCTTGGCGATTTCCTGCTGTACGGATTTGATGGTTTTCGAATCCTTCGGCAATACCGTGACGAGGCGATTCCAATAAGCGATCGCGCTGTCGTATTTCTTTTGTTGATATTCGCTGATACCGAGCAGCCACAGGCCGCGCTGATGATCCGGCGCGGTTTTCATGATGGTCTCGATCAATCGTCGCGGCTCGCCTTCGATCTTGCGCTCGGGTGACGACAGCGCGAGGACTTCGGCATAAGCGATGGTCACATCCGCATCGTTCGGCGCCAGATCGTACGCGTGCTTCAACGCATCGCGCGCGAGATCGAAATGTTCCGTCGCCTCATAGGCGCGGCCGAGCAATGCCCAGCCTTTGGCATCCTGCGGGTTCTGTTTCAGTTTCTCCGCGAGCTTTTCGATGGCCTGATCCATGTTTTGGCCATGATCGGCGGGCGAGGGCGTGGCGGCCATTTTCGCCGTGCCGTCGACCGCGCCGGGTTCGCCGATGATTCGATACATAAGGATCGCGGCGGCCGGCAGCAGCAACGCGACGCCGAGTGCGACAAACGTCGCGCTGCGTGATCGCACGGGGCTCGGTGCATCCATCGCACCGAGCAGCCGGTTTGCGAGTTCGGCGCGCTTGGTGGCGTATTCCGATTCACTGAGAATGCCGTTGGCGCGCGCGGAGTTGAGCGCATCGAGCAGACGCCGCGCTTCGGCGGCCGCGCCGGTCCCGGAACGACCGCCGCGCAGCAAAGGCACGAGCACGAATATCAACGCGGCGATCAACATCAGCGCTGCGAACAACAGGAATATCGCCATCACCAATCTTCCTCAGGACTGACGGCGACAACCGGCTGGCGTCCGCGTCTGCGCAGAATAATGAAAAGCACGAACGCACCGCCGATCACGAGCAGGAATGGCGCGAACCACAACAGCCAGGTGCCAGGTTTGACCGGCGGATCGTACAGAACGAAATCGTTGTAGCGCGCGACGAGATACTGTTTGATCTCGACGTCGCTTTTTCCACTTTGCATCATTTCGAAAACCTGACGCCGCAGTTCGCCGGCCAGTTCCGCTTCCGAATCCGCAAGGTTCTGGTTCTGGCAAACCAGACAGCGCAGTTCGCGGGTCAGATTCTGGAAACGGATTTCCTCGGCGCGATCCTTGAACGGCAACGGGTCGATGGCGAACGTCGCGTGTGCGAAAATGAGAAACGACAGCGCGAGGATGATGCGGAGCAAAACAGGTCTCATGGATTTTTCTTCTCGGCGTTCAACGCGGCCAGTTGCGGCTTCAATTCCGACGCGATGAGTTCGGGCGTGAACATGCCGATGCGTTTGTAACGCACCACGCCTTGTGCGTCGACGAGAAACGATTCCGGGGCCATGTAAACGCCGAAGTCGATGCCGGCGCGGCCGTCGCGATCGGTCAGCACGGCGTCATACGGATTGCCGAATTGTGCGAGCCAGCGTTTGGCGTCGGCGGGATCGTCGCGCCAGTCCAGGCCGATCAACTTGATGCCGAGCGGTTTTATCGCCTGAGTCAGAATCGGATGTTCGTACTGGCAAGTCGGACACCAGCTGCCGAAAACGTTGAGAATGTACGGCTGGCCGAGGAGATCCGCGTGGCTGATTGTTTTGTCGACATCGTATAAAAGTGGAAGTGTGAACTCGGGCGACTTTTTGTCGATGAGCGGCGAGGGCACTTCGGTCATTTCGTGATGCTTGTTCCACTGGATGCCGAACGCGAGCAGCGCGACCAGAGCGACGAAGACGAAAAACGGAATCAGTCGGCCTGTCACGTCGTGATCCGTCTCATGCCGGGCACAGGCGTCTGCGCGGTTTCGTCTGCGCGATCGGGCAATGCGCGAAAGCGTCGGTCGGTCGCTGCGACGAATCCGCCGAACATCATGCACAGGCCGCCGAGCCAGATCCAGCGAACGAACGGTTTCACGTAGACGCGCACGGACCACGCGCCGTTGTCGAGCGGTTCGCCGAGTGCTACGTACAAATCGCGAAACAATCCCGGATCGATCGCGGAAATCGTCTGCGGTTGCGCTCCGCTGACGTATTGCCGTTTCTGCGGATGCATCAACGCGATCACGTCGTCGCCCTTGCGAACTTCGAGAGTGCCTTCATCGGCCGTGTAGTTCGGACCTTGCGCGCGCTTGACGCCTTGAAAGCGGAAGTCGAGTCCGCCGATATTCACCGACTCGTTCGGCGCCACGCGCAAGTCGCGTTCCACACTCGTGGCTTCCGTGATCAGAACGCCGGCGACGAAGATCGAAACGCCGAAGTGCGCGACGATCATGCCGAGCATTTCCGGCGTATAGCGTTTTCCGCGCGGCGCATCGCGCCATCGTTTCACCGCGTACGACAGGATGCCGATACCGACCCAGAGCGCCGCTGCGACACCCATGAAACCGCGCAGTGGGAGATCATGCGTGAGTAACTTCGCGGCGATTGCTGCGACAACTGCGACAGCCAATGCAGGCCGCAGCGCGCGCAACGTTGCTCGCCAGTCCGCCGTCGCCCAGCGGAAGAATGGGCCCAGCGGCATCAGCAGAATAGCCGGTAGCATCAGAAGCACGAACATGAAACCGAAATAGGGGGGACCGACCGAGATGCGGCCGACACCGAGCGCATCGCCGATCAGCGGATACAACGTGCCGAGCAATACCATCGCGGCGGCGCACGTGAACAATAGATTGTTGACGAGCAACAACGTCTCGCGCGATAGCAGACGAAACGCTTTGCCGCCCGCGACTTTCGGCGCGCGCACGGCATAGATCAGCAGCGATCCGCCGACGACGATGCCGAGAAAAATCAGGATGAACGTACCGCGTTTCGGATCGCTCGCGAACGCATGCACGCTGGTCAGCACGCCCGAGCGCACGAGAAACGTGCCGAGTAAAGAAAGGGAAAATGCGAAAATGGATAAAAGTAGCGTCCACGCGCGGAAGCTGCCGCGTTTTTCCGTCACGGCTTGCGAATGGATCAACGCAGTGCCGACCAGCCACGGCATGAACGACGCGTTTTCGACCGGATCCCAGAACCACCAGCC
>JBDUEI010000136.1:0-40957 GCA_040002515.1 Rudaea sp.
TCGAGCACATCGGGCACATTCTGGCCGGTTTTCGCGCTGATCGAAATCGCCTCGCTGGCATCGATGCCGATGACGGCTTCGATTTCTTCCTTGACGCGTTCGGGTTCGGCCGTGGGCAGATCGATCTTGTTGAGCACGGGGATCACTTCGAGACCCATCTCGACCGCCGTGTAGCAGTTGGCGACGGATTGCGCTTCGACACCCTGCGCCGCGTCGACGACAAGCAACGCGCCTTCGCATGCGGCGAGCGAACGGCTCACTTCATACGAAAAATCGACGTGGCCGGGCGTATCGATGAAATTGAGCTGATAGGTTTGTCCGTCGCGCGCGGTGTACGGCAGCGACACGGATTGCGCCTTGATCGTGATGCCGCGTTCGCGTTCGATCGGGTTGGAATCGAGAACCTGCGCTTCCATTTCGCGCGCCTGCAGGCCGCCGCATAATTGGATGATGCGATCGGCCAGCGTCGATTTGCCATGATCGACATGCGCGATGATGGAGAAGTTGCGGATCAGATTCATGTTGAGAAGCAGTGAGGGCCGGCGCGAGGCGGAGCGACGCCGGCAGAACGCGCATTATCGCAGAAACCGATAGATAACGCGCTGTTTCCGCAGAAAAAGAATGGAGCCGAGCCGGCCACGTCGCTGAAAAGAATCGGGGGCCCGAACAGGCCCCCGATGTTGACGACGATGCGGCGGATCAATCAACCTTTGCCGGTACCGGTCTTCGGCACAGGTACGGCGACGAATTGCGTGGCGTTCTCGCGCTTGACGAGCATCATCACGGATTCGCCAGACTTGGCGTCTTTCAGCGCGTTATTGAAGGCTTCTGCGCTGGCCACCGACTTGCGTCCGACCATCAGCACCACATCGCCCGGCTGCAACGCGCTGCGCCGAGCCACGCTGCTCTTGATGTCGGTGATGACCACGCCCTGATCCTTCACGCCGAGCTGCTTGCGCTGTTCGGCGGTCAGATCGTCGACGATGATGCCGAGCACATTGCCGGTCTTGGCCTTGCTCGATTCGCCGCCTTCGGTGAGGCTCGCCAAGGTGGGCTTATCCTGCAACGTGCCGACCACGAGCGGAAGGTGTATTGACTTGCCATCGCGAAACACGGTGAGGTCGGCGTTCGACCCCGGCTTCGTGCTTCCGACCAGAGGCGGAAGATCGGACTGCTGCACGATCTCGTGACCGTCGTACGCGAGAATCACGTCGCCCACCTGGACGCCGGCCTTGGCCGCGCTGCTGTCGGGCGTGATCGTGTTGACCAACGCGCCACCGGTACGCGGCAGGCCGAGACTTTGCGCGAGTTGGCGATCGACATTCTGGATCGCCACGCCGATGACGCCGCGAGCGACGTGACCCGTCGTCTTGAGCTGATCGACCGCGTTCATCGCGATGTTGATCGGAATCGCGAACGACACGCCGACCGAACTGCCGGTGTTGCTGTAAATCTGCGAATTGATGCCGACGACCTGGCCTTCGAGATTGAACAGCGGACCGCCGGAATTGCCGCGGTTGATCGGCACGTCGGTCTGGATAAACGGAACGTATTGCTGATCCGCACCGCCGAAACCGCGGCCGACATAGCTCACTACGCCGTGCGTCACGGAATGATCGAAGTTGAACGGCGAACCGATCGCCACGACCCATTGGCCGGGTTTGAGTTTGGTCGAATCGCCGACGGCGACGGTCGGCAAATTCGACGCATTGAGCTTGAGCAGCGCGATGTCGTACTGCGCATCGGTGCCGACGACTTTCGCATCCAGTTCGCGACGGTCGGAAAGACGGACCACGACCTGATCGGCGCCGTCGACGACATGATTGTTGGTCAACACATAACCGTCGTTCGAAATGATGAAACCCGAACCGACCGAAATGCGTTGGCCGTCGCCGCGCGGAATGGCGCCGTGCGGACCATTCGGGCCGTTCGGTCCGAAGAAGCGGCGGAAGATTTCCGGCACTTCTTCGTCATCGGGAGTCTGATCGTCGGATTTCGATTCGCCGGTGTGCGTGGCCTGCACGTTGACGACGGCCGGCGCGTTGTGTTCAACGAGCTGAGTGAAGTCCGGCAGATCGGCGTAAGCGCTGATCGTGACGAACGACAATGACAATGCCATCAGGACAAAGAAACTGCGTGTGGAATGTTTGGACATAAGATCGACCCTGGTCAAAGCAATCAGTGGGGAAAATCGTTGCGCATTTGGATCGCGCGATGCCGCGCGAGTTCCGAAGACGCTGTATTCGATTAAGTGACGTTCAGCGTGAAGAATTTCAAGCTACGTCGGCAGCGGACGATCGCACGCGACACGGCGATCGCCCACACATCGTTCTATCGTTACTGGCCCGCAGGAACCTGTTCGGGCTGCGGCGCGCGACTCAGTACGTACGGCCCGAAATCGTTGAGACGCTCGGCTGCTTCGTTACGACTGCGCAGGTAGCGCGGCATCGTGACGAGACCGGGATTATAGGCATCGTAACTCGCCGGCTGGGTGAAATCCGACACCGGGAAAACCGGCATCGCGCCCGCCTGCAACTGCGCTTCGGTGCGCGACGGAACCGAGGTCGCCGGTAACGCGGCGACGGCGGTCCGTGCCGACACCGAATCGTCAACCGAACGCGTGGTGGTCAGCGCGAACACCGCGACCGCCGCGGCAATGGCGCCGCCACCGGCCCAGCGCAACAATCCGCCGCGACGCGATACGGTTACTGCGGTTACGTTGTCTTCGCCGATCGCAGCGAGGACCGTAGCGGCGAAATCCGCGCGCATCGGTGTGGCGAAGCGGTGCTTCATCACGTCGCTGATCGTCTGGTAATTCGACCAGGATCGTGCGAGTTGCGTGTCGGCATCGAGACGGCGCAGCAGAAAGCGCGTTTCGTCTCGCGACAGTTCGCCGTCCATCAGCGCGGATAATTGTTCCTGTACGTTTGCATCGGAGTTCGCATTCATGATTCGGATACCTTGGTGTCCGACAATAGCGGACGCAATTTCAGATCGATGGCATCGCGCGCTCGGAAAATGCGGGAACGGACGGTGCCGATGGGACAGTTCATGGTTTGTGCGATTTCTTCATAGCTCAGACCGTCGACTTCGCGGAGCGTAATGGCCTGCTTCAAGTCTTCCGGCAATGATTCGACCGTATCGAAGACCGTTTGTTCAATTTCCTGACGAAGAAGTTCGCGTTCCGGCGTGGCGCGGTCGCGCAGGCGCATTCCGCCATCCAGAAGCACGGCGTCGTCGATGGCGATATCGTCGGTCGGTGGACGCCGGCCTTGCGATACCAGATAGTTTTTGGCGGTATTGATGGCTATCTTGTACATCCACGTATAGAACTGGCTATCGCCGCGAAAGTTCGCCATCGCCCGATAGGCGCGGATGAACGATTCCTGCGCGACGTCCTGACATTCGCTCCAGTCGTTTATGTAGCGGGAAATCACCGCCACGATCTTCTGCTGATACTTTCGAACCAGCAAATCGAACGCGCGGCGGTCTCCTTTCTGTACCCGTTCAACAAGGGCCTGATCCAATTCTTGTTCGCCCATCCGGGCTGCACTCCATTCGCTGGCGGCCCGTCCAGCCCAGGAAATGGACCGTGCGCGGCGCCGTTAGTTCAATGTGAAAGACGTCTCTAATCGATTGATTTGGGGGCAACGCTATTCCATGGCTTCGACCGACGACGGCCGGCTGAAAACCCGTTCCCGCTCGACCAGAAGATTCTCGAAGCTCGCCGCCGGCAGCGGCCGGCAAAACAGATAGCCCTGCAATTCTTCGCAGCCTTGCGCGCGCAGAAAATCCAGATGTTCTTCGATCTCCACACCCTCGGCGACCACCGCGCGATTCAGGTTGTGCGCCATGTCGATGGTCGCGCGGACGATCGCTTCGTCATCCGGATCGACACCGATGTTGCGCACGAACGTCTGATCGATCTTGATGCGATCGGCGGGAAAGCGCTTGATGTAATCGAGCGACGATTGTCCGGTGCCGAAATCGTCGATCGAAATCTTGCAGCCCATATCGCGCAGGCCTTGCAAGGTTTCCAGAAGATTCGGAATGGTTTTTACGTTGATACTTTCGGTCACTTCCAGATCGAGCTGTTGCGGATCGAGTCCGGTTTCCTTCAACACACTGGCGACCAGCGCCACGAGATTCTGTTGCCGAAACTGCACCGCCGACAGATTCACGCTGATGCGCAGACCCAGTCCGAAACGATCGTCCCAGCGCTTCGCGTCGGCGCACGCCGTGCGCAATACCCATTCGCCGATCGGGATGATCAGCCCGTTTTCTTCGGCGAGCGGGATGAAAAATCCCGGACTTATCATGCCCAGTTCCGGATGTTCCCAGCGGATCAGCGCTTCCATCCCGGCGATGTCTTCGCTGTCGGTTTCGACCTGCGGCTGATAGTAAAGACGCAACTCGCCGTTTTTTTCGGCCAGACGCAGTTTGGATTCCAGCGCGAGCCGCTGTTGATGCGATTCTTCGGGCACCGCGACATAGGTCTGGAAATTGTTGCGGCCCAACCCTTTGGCGCTGTACATCGCGACATCGGCATGTTTCAGCAGACGTTCGGCGGTCGTCGCGTCGTCGGGATAAAAACTCACGCCGATGCTCGCGGTGATGTGCAATTCCGCGCCGTCAGCCAGCGTGAGCGGAACTTCCATCACGCGCACGATCTTCTCGGCGATGCGCATCACGTCGTCGCGCTGCACGATGTGGCGCAGGATCATGGTGAATTCGTCGCCCGCGTAACGCGCCACCGTGTCGGAAGCGCGGACGCTCGCGCGCAATCGTTTCGATATGGCGATCAACACCTGATCGCCGATGGAATGGCCAAGCGAATCGTTGATGTTCTTGAACCGATCCAGATCGACGAACAACACCGCGAACATTTCGCCGGTGCGGTGCGCTTCCTTGATCGTGTTTTCGAGACGATCGTTGAACAGCAGACGGTTCGGCAGACTGGTCAGCGCATCCTGCAAACCCTTGGCGCGTCCCTGCTCGCGCGCGCGGCGCAGTTCGAGTTCCAGCGACAGGCGTCCGGCGATCATGCGCAGCGGTTCGATCACGAACGAATCGGCCGGTAGCGCGCGGCGGCGGCCCAGGAGAATCGCGCCGAGCGGGGTCTGGCGTTCGTCGCACAACGGCAAACCGACGAACATCTCGTAGCGGAAGAACGCGAGAAATTGATCCTGCTCGATTTCGTTCCACGCACGTTCGCCGTGGACGATGCGTTCGCCGTCGAGCAATCGTTTCAAGGTCGGCTGCTTCAGCGGATCCGGCGCTTCCTGCGGCTGGCTGGCGCGATGATAAGTGAGCAGCGGCTGGGCTTCGGCATCTTGTTCGGGCCGTGCGGAAACGACCATCGCGAAATCCAACTCCAGCCATTCGCACAATAACTTGATCAGACGGCTCAGGCCTTCGTCGCCGCCGCCGCATTCGGCAGCCGCGGCAACCAGGCCGAGCGCAGCCTGATAGCGCGCGGTCTCGGCCGGTTCGCGGAACGTGGTGACGTGCAATAGACGACCCTGTTGCACGGCCAGACGCATATGCGCATCGACCAGATGCGAACTGCCATCGCCGCGCGCGCGCCGGCAGCGAAAACGTACACTGCCGTCGCGCGCGAGTTGCGCGAGAAAAGCTTCGCGCTGCTGTTTGTTGTTGGTCATATCGAGCGAATCGAGCGTTTGCCCGATCAGCTGCGCGCGCGAAAATCCGGTGCGATGCTCGAACGTCGCATTCATGTCGATGAGCCGCCCGGTTTTCGGATCGGACACGACAATTTCGTCGAGATTGCCTTCGAACGCGAACCGGTATCGATCGGCGTCGGCGACCGGCGAAGACCGGGTTTGTTTCGTCGCAAGAACCGATCGCACGCGCCCGAGAATTTCGTTGGCGTCGATCGGACTGCGCACCCAATCGACGACGCCCGCCGGCGCATGCGTCCAATCCCAGCGCCGCTGCGACACATCCGCCGACGCGATGCCGATCACCGGAACCTCGGCCAGGCGCGCGTCGCCTTTGAGTTGCGCGCAGAACGCGACGGCTTCCGGTGCGTCGCCGAGAAATTCCATCACCACGATATCGATCTGCGGATCTTGTTGCAGAAACGATAACGCCTGCGGCAGATCTTTAGCCGTATAGACGGCTTCGAAATTTTGCGCGTCGAGCGTATCGAACAGGACGCGGCGATCGTCGCGCTGTGTCGTGACGATGAGAACCGAACCTTGCGCGGCGTCGTCGTGCGACATCACGTGACCCAGCGCCCGTCGCGCAGGCGCGGCTTGCTTCGACCTTCCGGAACGTGTTCGATACGCTCGGACAAAACATCCAGACCTTCCGGCAATACGATGCGTTCCCCGATGAACACGACTTTGCGTCCGTTGCTCGATCGCGTGCGTGCGATCTGGCGCAGCAATCCCACATTCGGCGCGCGCAGATGTTCGTCGTAATCGGTAAACAGATAAACGCCGAATTGCATGCTTTGCAGGATGTAGCGCAACGCGTCGGTGACGCGCTTGGAACCCGGCACGCGCACGTCGCGCTCGCGCAAGCTCTGGATACCCGCTTCCGGTTGCCAGTAATACACGGATTGCCCGCTGCGCATCGCCAGCAGCCGGAATTGCGCGACGACATCGTCGACATGCGCCGTTTCGATCGCGATCAGGTTCTGCGGCGACTGAACGATGCGATCGAACAGCTTCGGCGTGACGAAGACGTCGGCGACGATGCTATTCACGCGGGCGATTCCGCATTGACGTTCTAAGCTCCCCGGCGCGCGGACATTTGACCGCAACGGCGGCTGCGTCGATTATAGCCGCCCTACTCCGCGTACGGTTGAGGCTGCCATGTTCGAAGGACTCCGATTTTCCAACTGGAAGGCCGAAACGCACGTCGACGGCATCGTCATCCTGTCGATCGATCGCGCCGACGCGTCGGTCAACGCGCTCAATCACGCCACGCTTGAGGAACTGGCGCAGATCGTGGAACGTCTGTCCATCGAACCGCCCAAAGGCGTGGTGATCCATTCCGGCAAAAGCAAAGGTTTCATCGCCGGCGCCGACATCCGCGAATTCGAGACCTTCGAAAAACAAGGTTCGGTCCTGGCCAACATCGAGTACGGCCAGCGCGTTTTCCAGAATCTTTCGCGGCTGCGTTGCCCCACGGTCGCGGCGATCCACGGTTTCTGCATGGGAGGCGGCACCGAGTTGGCGCTCGCTTGCCGCTATCGCGTCGCCACGCGCGATCCGAGCACGAAAATCGGCCTGCCGGAAGTGATGCTCGGCATTCATCCCGGCTGGGGCGGCAGCGCGCGGTTGCCTCGACTGATCGGCGCGCCGCAAGCGCTGCAAATCATGTTGACCGGCAAAGCTGTCGGCGCCGAACAGGCCAAGGCGCTCGGGCTCGTCGACGCGCTGACGTCACCCGAACTCCTGATCGAAACGGCGAAGGAACAAATCCGCCACCCGCATGGACGGCCTTTCGCTCAGCGCGTGACGGCGTGGGCGACGAACATCTGGCCGGTGCGGCAGATCCTGGCACCAATCGTGAGAAAACAGACGGCGGCGAAAGCACGTCCCGACCAATATCCGGCGCCGTTTGCATTGATCGAAGTCTGGCGGCGCGGCGGACCGAGCGTGACGCAACGCCTGAAGCTGGAAGCGCGTTCCGTCGCCAAGCTCGCCCAGACGGCGACGGCGAAAAACCTGATCCGAGTATACTTTTTACAGGAACGCCTGAAAGCACTCGGTTCGGGCACGGATTCCGGCATCAAGCACGTTCACGTCATCGGCGCGGGCGTGATGGGCGGCGACATCGCCGCGTGGTGCGCCTATCGCGGTTTCGAGGTGACACTGCAAGACCGAGAAATGAAGTTCATCCAGCCGGCACTCGATCGCGCGCAGGATCTTTTCAAGAAGCGCTTGAAGACGCCCGAACGCATCCAACCGGTGTCGGCGCGATTGAAAGCCGATGTCGAAGGCAGTGGCCTCGCCGATGCGGATCTGCTCATCGAAGCGATCTTCGAAAACAAGGAAGCGAAAGAAGCGCTGTATCAAAAAAGCGAGCCGTCGATGAAAGCCGGCGCGTTGCTCGCGACGAACACCTCGAGCATTCCGCTGGACGAATTGCGTTCCGCCGTGCAGGTGCCGGCGCGTTTTCTGGGATTGCACTATTTCAATCCCGTCGCGCAAATGCCGCTCGTGGAAATCGTACGGCAAGACAAACTCGATCCCGCCAACGAGAAACGCGCGATGGCGTTCTGCAAGGCTATCGACAAACTTCCCGTGCCCGTGAAAGGCACGCCGGGATTTCTCGTCAACCGAATCCTGATGCCGTATCTGCTCGAATCGATGCGCATGTTCAAAGAAGGCATTCCGGGTCCCGTACTCGACAAGGCCGCCAAAAAATTCGGCATGCCGATGGGACCGATCGAACTGGCCGACACCGTGGGTCTGGATGTCGCGCAATCGGTCGGCAAGGAACTCGGTCCATTCCTCGGTCTGGAAATTCCGGACGGTCTGGACGAACTCGTCGCCGCGAAAAAACTCGGCAAGAAAACCGGCGAAGGATTGTACAAATGGGAAAACGGCAAGCCCGTGAAACCCGATGTCGATCCGAACTACCAAGCACCCGACGACATCACCGATCGCATGATCCTGCCGATGTTGAACGAATCGGTATCGTGCCTGCATGACGGCGTCGTCGATGACGCGGATCTGCTCGATGCCGGCGTCATCTTCGGAACGGGATTCGCGCCGTTCCGTGGCGGGCCGATTCAATATATTCGCAGCGAAGGCGTCGCCACCATCAGAGCGCGGTTGGAAACGTTGCAGTCAAAATACGGAAAGCGATTCGCACCCAAAGACGGGTGGGATGGCGAGACGCTCGCAAAATAACAGTGCCGTTCGTCCGCACGCGAATGGCGAAGCCGGATAGGCGCACGAACAAAGTGCGACGGCGCTAGTCTTCCTCGAACCGTTGTGAGCCGAATGGTTGTTGCGCTTTCTTCGTCGGCGTAGAAACCGACGCGACGGCTTGCCAGATCGCCAGCGCATCGCGCGTCTGTGCCACGTCGTGGACGCGCACGATCATCGCGCCCTTCTGCACCGCGATCATCGCCGCAGCGGCCGATCCCACTGCGCGAAACTCGACATCGCGCCCGGTCAACGTGCCGATCATTCCCTTGCGCGACAAACCCACCATCAACGGCAGTCCCAACGCGCCGAGTTGATCGAGTCCACGCAATAAAGCGAGATTGTGTTCGAGCGATTTGCCGAACCCGAATCCCGGATCGACGATGATTTTCTTTTTGTCGATGCCGGACATCTCGCAAGCGAACACACGCTCGGCCAGGAATCGCCGCACGTCGGAAACGACGTCGTCGTAGTGCGGATCGTCCTGCATCGTGCGCGGTTCGCCGAGCATATGCATCAGACAAACCGGCACCTTCAATTCGGCGGCGGCATCCAGCGCTCCCTCAACTCGCAACGCATAGACATCATTGATCATGCCGGCGCCCGCACGGACCGCCGCGCGCATCACGTCGGGCTTGGATGTGTCGACGGAAATCGGAACCGTTGTCTGCTGGGCCAACGCCGCGATGACGGGAACGATGCGATCGATTTCTTCCTGAGCGGAAATCGGCAGCGCACCCGGACGCGTGGACTCACCGCCGATATCGAGAAGATCCGCACCTTCGTCGACCAATCGCAACGCATGGTCGATCGCAGCGTTTTTATCGGAATGCGCGCCGCCGTCGGAAAACGAATCGGGCGTGACGTTGACGATACCGGCGATACGCGGACGATCCAGAACGAGCGGTCGTCCGGCGCAGTCGATAATTCTCGTGAGATTGAACATCGGGTGGTCGCTCGCGGCGTTGGATCGGGCTGTCTCGTTGCCAAGCATCTGGCATCAGGGAGCGATACCTGCCTGATAACAAAGACTATCCTGCTTTGCCCAATAATACGCGCAGTTATTGGCGGGCCCTGTCACCAGCGTGCCGGCAACGGATGTCGTCAACATCCACCAGTAGTTCGATGGATTTGCGACTCTCCAAAAAAATTGATCGTCAATATGTGGCACTGGAAGCCAGCTCGCTGCTGCTGCGGGCGTATCGGAGGAAACGCCCGTCACAATGCGTTTTACTGAGCCTGTATAGGTGCTGTTCGGAATGTAGAACAGATTCCATAAACTGGTAACGTAAGAAAAGGGAATTCCTTCCGGGTTTGTCGCAGTTACCGGTGCGGCATAGACCACACAGGCGTAGGTAGGAAATCCACCTCCCCGATAACTTCCATCACAAGGCCACGGTGCGATGACTCGATCGTTCGAATATACGCCCCGACCTTGCGCATAAATGGCACCGCTCAGTTGGGAAAGCCAGTTACTCGCATTCGCGGTGAATACCACTACGTATAGATTCGGATCCTCGCCCTCACCTGTATTCGACACGTATTCTGCGATCCACAGGCCGTTTCCGTTTCTTGGCTGGTCATCTCCTGGTATACCCGGAACCGGATTGGGATTTGGGTTGGAACTGTTTCTCAAAAAGTTGAGCACGCCCGTCGGCGTATTGCCGGACATGTAGATTCCTTCCATAAATGCCCAGCCCAACGCACCGGGCACGGTCAACTTAGATAACGTGAACTCACTGATCGTCGTGAGTCCCGCCTGGGCAGAGAATGCAACCTGAAGTGCCGGAAGTCCGCTCAAGTGGGTAGGCGGCGCCACCAGGTACAGTTCCCATGCGTCGTCTTGCGGAATAACGAAGACCAATTTGCCGTGGCTATTGTCGTAGTGTGTGGTGTAGAAATCGACCGGCAGGTTCGAAGGTAAAGCGTATTGAGCACCGCTGTCCTTGTCGGTGAGAAATAATCGAATGGCGGTCGGCACGGGGTACATCAGATTCTCGCCGGTCGCGGTGACCACGTCTCCTGCCTGATAAGCACCGTCCTTGCCACTTCCGCCGCTTATGCTGCTGAAGTTGGGTGGCGCCTGCGCGCATCCTTCCGCGCGTGCCGTGCGCCAATGCTGTTTGGCGCCGACCGCAGGTACGCCACCGGCCGATACCACCTCGCCATTTTCTGAATAGAAATAAAGATCAGTGTCCGAACCTGCCGTAAGCTGGCCAGTCAAATCGCCAAAATTCACATCGGCTTCGTTGTCGTTGATCACCTTCAGCGAGACACTGAAATAGCGATGATTGCCCTGCTTGATCGCCGCCGACTTGATGCGTTTTTGCTCAAAGCCCGAGCCGAAGAACCGGAACGAACCGCTCGCCAGGTGCGGCCATTGCGCGTATTGCGCGGGAGCCAGGTAGTAGTCGTTGTCCGTGCACTGCGAATAGGCCTCTTCATTGACGACATTCAGTTGCTGCGCGCACGACGCAAGTGCAGCCGTATCGTGGCTGACGTTCCAGGTCCGCTTGATCGGCTGCCACATTCCACCCGCTTCGATTGCCGGCTGCCAATGCCCGTCCTTCAATTTGTCCTGCGGAACGATCAGCGTCACCGTGCTCGACGTCGCGTCGTAGACAGCCGCATCGCTGCCGAGATTGACGGCGGTGCCATCGTCCAGATTCATCCAGCGCACGGCCTGGACGGCGCCAGGAAAATTCGTCACTGAAACCGCGATCTGTTTCGGCCACAGATTCCCGTCCTTCGTGTTCGGCAGGAGTCCGCAGGCGCTGTTGGCACGCCAGTCGAAATCCGTGGTCGTGATACCGAACGGGTTGATAACGTTGAGATTCATCGACGCGGTTGCCGTCGCATTGTGGACGTCGAGCGTGTAGTGACCCACTCCGAGCGCGCTCAGGCCGGAAACGACCACGCTGTCCTTCCCGATCACCTTCACAGTTTCCGCCGGACTGACCGGGAAGATGCCCTTCATCGTTCCGCTGGTCTTGTCATGCACGGTGACGTAACGGATGCCATCCGGCGTATCGGTGCCCAAGTTAGCACCCACGAGTACCGCACTGATCTCGCCCTGCGGCAGCGTGATGCCGACATCGGCCAAACCATCTTCGATGAAGCGACCGACCGTCAGCCCGTCCAGTTGTGGTGTCGGCGAAACATACGTCTTTGCTGTGTCCGGACGGTACAGGGAAAGATGGTTCCAGGTAGGATCGGGGTTCTCGCCGTCCGTATGGTCGAGCATTATCAGAGCCGATTCGGTCGGCGAAGCGAAGTGTCCGGCCGCGATGAATGGCTTGTGGTTTAGTGGGCCGCCACGAATGGTGAAGGCCTGGAAATGTGAGTCGTCAGGCTCCTGGAAAAACGGTTTGAACTGCGTGCCCGAGGCTCCGCTCGTCTCACGCGCGAAGTCGAGCATGACCAGCGTGGACGATCCGCCAACAATATACTTCGGCGTCGTGCTCCCATCGAGTGGGTTGTGGCTCCAATAGAATTGACTTGCGCATGGATCGGGGCTCCGACAATAGTCGGACAGCGACAACAGGGCGGGACCCGAATCAAGCGATGCCCAACCCAGCCAAGCGCCGATCTGACCATTGCGATTGAGGTAGTCGGGCACGGATTGGTCCACCGCCGAAGTCGGGTCTGTCGGGTCATAAACTACCCGCATGCCGCCCGCCGTGATCAGGGCAGCGGAGCCCGTGCTCAGCGTCGCGAACGTGCTACCGGCCGAGCGCTCGTTGCCGATGACGGCGTCGATTGCCGTACGCCGACGCATCAGAAGAAGATCGTTATCTGCGACGAACTCGTAGACTTTGCCGCCGCCTTGCAACCAGATCGCGTCCGAACCACCCGGTCCGCGACCCGCCTGCACTTGTAGCCCGGGAGATGCATTGGGGCGGTAAGTGCCTGGCATGTACGCTTGTTTCGGCGTCCCCAAATTGAGCGTGTCGTCGAGCTGCAGGATATCGCTCGGCGCATCGGCAAAGTTCATGGCGCTTCGGCCGTTTTCGTCGCTCACGCGAAAGTTGTAGAGAAAAACTGAGTCCGACGGCGTTGATAGCATGCCGTCATTCCAGATCGGACATGTTTCTTTACTGCCGAACGAGAGATCACAAATTACACGCTTGTCGAAAGAGACCCACCTGTTGCGTTGTTGGAAGAAATTGAGTGCGCTCTCCGTAGCGGAAAGGCTGCGCGCACCGGAGGCGTGGAATATCGCCAGCGCTTCGTAGTTGTGCTGATTGAACGGCGAAGGTGACGTGCTTCGCGAATCCGTCCGCAGAGCACCGTGATAAGCGACGATGGATTTATAGCCGGAGCCGTCACCCAAATCTGCCGCTGTTACGTAGATGGGTGTGCCAAGCACGTCGTTCGAGGTGGCGCTGAGACTTCGATGTATCGCCAGCGGACTTGTGATCGTCATCGATGTCGACGCGGGATCGGCTGTGTCTTCCGTGAATACGAAAGGCTTCGGCGCGCTAGGTCCCTGATTCCATAGAACGAATATCTCCCCGCTCCGCTCGGAACTGGCGAGGATGTCGGGACTGCCATCGTTGTCCAGATCGACAACCTGCAAATCGAAACCGCCACTGAAATGGACCTTGTCGGCGACCGCATCGGAATTTGCGTGAGTTTTCAGCGGGAGGCGTTGCTTGACGAAGTTCACCGCTTCAGAGGTGTTTCGCGTCTGACCTTCATTGAGGTACAGGTCGATAACCACTTGGCCTGAATGGGTACCTATCGCAACCAGATCGTCGTAGCCATCTGCGTTGACGTCTGCTACGACCAGTTTGTTGAACGTCATCGTTCCCGGCAACGGTATGGTCTGCGGGGGCAAGAAAGTTTCTTGAGGAGCAGTGGCAGAGACAAGCAACGGCAGAATCGTAAGCGCCCCGGCAACCCATTTTCGCGACTCGCGAAAAGACATCTTGCATAACAACATCAATGATTCGATCGAATACATATATTCCCAGTTCGCTATCGTCGGAAGCACCGAGGTAGATGACACGGCAAGCCCAACAGACGAACGGCCGCCGTCACCCTGATCGGCGCGCAGCGAATGGTGGCAGGTGGGAAAAGAATTTGAAGGACAGCAAGCGATCGACTACAGGACAGTTCCCGTCCGAGTTCCAACGAGAAAAACGCGAGCCACTAGCAGATCAGGCGCGATGCGAATGATGCGCGCTCGTCCTCGCGCGAACGAAGGTGCAAGTCAAGGTCGCTTGGGGATCAGAAGAGCGTGCGACGCGTGAATCGGTCGCGCATAAAATCATCCCCGCCGGAGCGAGGATGATGGAGTTGCTCAGTGCTGCGCGGCGGGTTCGCCGATCGGCGGGCTCGGCTTGCCGACGGGTGCGTTGCCGGTCGGACCTTTGTCGCCGGGTTTGATCCAGTCTTTCGGCGGGCCGGGTGTGCGGCCTTCCATGATCGCGGTGATCTGTTCGCCGTCGATGGTTTCGTATTGCAGAAGCGCTTCGGCCATCGTGTGCAGCTTGTCGACGTTGGTGGTCAGCAGATCGCGCGCGCGATGGTAAGCGGTATCGATGACGCCGCGAACGACTTCGTCAATCTTGCGCGCAGTTTCTTCTGACACATGCTTATGTTGCGTGACCGAACGGCCGAGGAACACTTCTTCGTCCTCATCGCTGTACGTCATCGGTCCGAGTTCCGGCGACAGGCCGTATTTCGTCGCCATGTCGCGCGCCAGACTGGTCGCGCGCTGGATGTCGTTGGATGCGCCGGTGGTCACTTTGTCGTCGCCGAAAATCAGTTCTTCCGCGACGCGGCCGCCGTACAGACTGGCCAGTCGGCTTTCGAGGAACGTTTTGCTGTGACTGTAGCGATCCGTCTCTGGCAGGAACAACGTCACGCCAAGCGCACGACCGCGCGGAATGATCGTGACCTTATGCACCGGATCGTGATCCGGCACCAAACGTCCGACGATGGCGTGACCGGCTTCGTGATACGCGGTGAGTTTCTTTTCGTCTTCGCTCATAAGCATCGAGCGGCGCTCGCTGCCCATCATGATCTTGTCTTTGGCGCGCTCGAAATGATCCATCGTCACGTCGCGCGCATTCGAGCGGGCGGCAAACAACGCGGCTTCGTTGACGAGATTGGCCAAGTCGGCACCGGAGAATCCCGGCGTGCCGCGCGCGATGACGGTCGGATTGACATCCGTCGACAGCGGCACTTTGCGCATGTGCACTTTGAGGATCTGTTCACGGCCGCGCAAATCCGGCAACGGCACGACGACCTGACGATCGAAACGTCCCGGACGCAGTAACGCAGGATCGAGCACGTCGGGACGGTTCGTCGCGGCGATTACGATGATGCCTTCATTGCCTTCGAAGCCGTCCATTTCGACGAGCAGCTGATTCAACGTCTGTTCGCGTTCGTCATGACCGCCGCCCAAACCGGCGCCGCGATGACGGCCGACCGCATCGATTTCGTCGATGAAGATGATGCATGGCGCATGTTTCTTGGCCTGCTCGAACATGTCGCGCACGCGCGACGCGCCGACGCCGACGAACATCTCGACGAAGTCCGAACCCGATATCGTGAAGAACGGAACTTTCGCTTCACCGGCGATCGCTTTGGCGAGCAGCGTTTTACCCGTACCGGGCGAACCGACCATCAATACGCCGCGCGGGATGCGTCCGCCCAGCTTCTGGAATTTGGAAGGGTCGCGCAGGAATTCGACGAGTTCCTGCACTTCGTCTTTGGCCTCGTCTACGCCAGCGACATCGGCAAAAGTGATCTTGACCTGATCCTCGCCTTGCAGGCGCGCGCGCGAACGACCGAAACTCATCGCGCCGCGTCCACCGGCGCCGGCTTGCATCTGGCGCATGAAGTAGACGAGCAATCCGATGAAGATGAGGAACGGTACCCAATCGAGCAGGATGCGCCAGAGCGCACCGGTCGTGTCGGCGGGTTCCTGACGCACGTCAACTCCATGCGAACGCAGACTGGTCACCATCTGCAAATCGAGCTGCGGTGCTGTCGTGTTCAACTTGCTTCCGTCTTTCCGGACGCCGCTGATGCTCGGCGGCGAGTTCGCTCCGATGATCACTTGCGACACAGAGTTGTTCTCGACTTGCTGCATGAATTCCGAATACGAAATATTCGTCGGATTTTCCGTGCGCGGATTGAAGGTCTGGAACACCACGATCAGAACGATCGCAATGACTACCCAGAGCAGAAGATTCTTGGCCATATCGTTCATACCATCACTCTCGATTTACACGGCGCGCCGGCCAGTGGCCAGCGCGTACGCTTCGGCGCTACGAGCGCGCGACGCCTTCGGTTTACGCATGCTGACGCGGTCGTAGCCCGCGCGCAAGTTCTTTACGTATTCATCGATGCCGCGGCCCTGGAACAGCTTGACCAGGAACGCACCACCGGGCTTGAGATGCCTATCGGCGAATTCCTTCGCCAATTCAGCCAGATGCATTGCTCGCGCACCATCCACCTCGCCTACTCCACTCATATTGGGGGCCATGTCGGACAGAACAAGATCGGGCCGTTCGCCACCTAGCAACGTATCGAGCGCGCTCAACACGTTTTCTTCACGAAAATCGCCCTCGATGAACTCCACGCCGGAGATACCCTGCATCGGCAAAATATCCAGCGCGACGATGCGACCGCTGTCGCCCATCCGTTCGCGCACCATCTGCGACCAGCCGCCCGGCGCGGCGCCGAGATCGACGACGATCATGCCGGGCTTGAGCAATCGATCGCGATCGATCAGTTCTTCGAGCTTGAATACCGCGCGCGAACGCCAGCCTTCGCTTTGCGCGCGCTTGACGTACGGATCGTTGAAATGTTCCTTGAGCCAGCGCGCGCTGGATTTGCTGCGAGACGCCACGGCCAAACCTTGAGTGGGAAAATTGAAAACGCGCAGAGAGGCCATGATAACCTGTCATGTCCCGGGACGCGGCGATTCGGTACTTCCATGAGTTTGAGCAACAGCCAGAAAAAATACCTGAAGGGTCTCGCGCACGCGCTGCGGCCGGTGATCATGACCGGGAACAAAGGCATCAATACGGCGGTGATCCAGGAATTCGCCGGCGCGCTGGATCATCACGAATTGGTCAAGGTCAAACTCGGCAGCGACGATCGCGACGCGCGCGCGACGCAGATCGAGGAACTGGCCAAGGCGACCGGCGCCGACGTCGTGCAAAGCATCGGCAAGGTCGCCTGTTTCTATCGTCGCAACGCCGAACAGCCGAAACTCGCCTTGCCGAAGTAGTCGTGCAGCTCACCGAACACCGCAATGCGCATCAGCTTTTTATCCGCCGCGCCGACGCCACATCGGTAACGGTGATCGATCGCGCGCTCACGGCGAGCGTCGTGGTCAGCGCCAATGCCGTCGTCGAGAATTTTCCGTACACGAAACCGGACCAACTGGACGACGCGGCGATCGAAACCATCGCGCGCGAAAAACCCGAAGTCGTCCTGCTCGGCACCGGTGAAAAAATCGTCTTTCCACCGCAACGTTTTCTAGCGGGGTTTCTTCGGCGCGGCATCGGAATCGAAACGATGGATAGCGCAGCGGTCGCGCGGACGTTCAATGTGTTGATCGGCGAAGGACGCAAAGCGGTCGCCGTTTTTCTGATCGGTTAATCGCGCGCGTCGCCGACCAGGGTGCGCAAGCGTTTCAATGCTTCTGTCTGAATCTGCCGCACGCGTTCGCGCGTGACGCCGAGCTCTTCGGCGATCTCGGCCAGCGTCTGCACCCCACGATCGGCCAGCCCATAGCGGCGTTCGAGCACGAAGCGTTGACGGTCCGGCAGTTGCGCGATGAGCGCGGTGATCCGGCCGCTCGGAACGTCGTCGATTCGCGCCGTCATGTCGCCTTCCACGACGAGCTGCTCGATCAACGCGCGATCGTCGGTCTCCGACATCGGCGCATCGAGCGAACTGATGCGCTCGGTCACCGAAAACAGTTCGGCGACATCGTGCGTCGGCTTGCCGACCGCCTGCGCCAGTTCTTCCATGGTCGGAATGCGCGCGCTGCGCGTCATGAATTGGCGTCGCGCACGCAACACTTGGGCAAACTCGCGCAGCACGTGCACGGGCACGCGCACGGTACGGCCCTGATGCATCAGCGCGTGCTGTACCGATTGCCGAATCCACCACACGGCATACGTCGAAAAGCGCAGACGCCGATCCGGATCGAATTTCTCGACCGCGCGAATCAAGCCTAGATTGCCTTCCTCGATCAAATCGAGCATTGGCACGCCGCGCCCCACATAACCGCGCGCGACCGTGACGACGAGTCGCAGGTTCGCCTCGATCATCTGCCGCCGCGCTTCAAAATCTCCTTTGCGCACACGTTCGGCGAGCAGCCATTCGGTCTCCGCATCGAGCAGCGGCACCAAGCCGATTTCGTTGAGATACAAACCGGTAGAACTGCGCGCTTCTTCGTCGCGCGGTTCGATGGCGTCGACGAATTCTAGGAGTTCCTCGGCATCGAGGTCGTCGGGATTCTCAACCGCCATGACGCCACCGGACTCGCATCGATTAGGCGGCGCGGCTGCGGTGCCGCCCTTCCCAACCCTCGCACGCCAACGCTACCACGCGCGGAATCGGCCGACTGCCGGTTCGATAGTGCGCGATCATCCGGCGCGTCATGTCCAATGCGTCGGCTGCACCGGAGAGCGATAATCCATTGCGCTGCATCCATGCATCGAATGTTTCGGGTCCCCATTCGCCCGCCTGTTTGCGCGCAAGTTCGTACAGCGCGTCGGCACCCATATCGATATCGCCGGGCCACGTTATCGCATGACCCCAGCCGTCGACTCGCGCCTTCCGAAACGCACGCGCGTTGCGCAGTGGTTCGTACATTGAAAAGCGTTTGAGCAGACGGCCAACATCGACGCTAAGTGTCTCGCCCGTGCTCCAGACGATTTCCAATGTGGTGGGCCCAACAGCGCCGGCAGATCGAATCAAAGGAGGCTTGTTCATCGAACGATTTCTTTCCACACGCTGAAAAGGTGCTCACGGTTTTTCTGGATCCAATCGAGCGCCGGACGAAGTTTCCTCGCTGGCGTTGCAATTCCATTTACCTTCATCGACGCGATCTCGACGGTGCATCGATCACCATCACGAAACTCAACATGAACATGCGGCGGACGATGGTCACGCGGATAAATGCTGATCCTGCAGTCAGCAAACTGCTTCAACTTGGGCATTTAGTGTAGTGTATTCATTTCACCAGAGCAAACGTATGTTCAGCGTGCCGGCAAAAACTCAAGCGGATTGATCGGCTTGCCGTTCTTGCGAATCTCGAAATGCAATTCGTTGCGCGCGGCCGAACTCGCGCCCATTTCGGCGATGCGCTGGCCGGCTTTCACTTTGTCGCCTTCTTGCACGAGCCGTTTGCGGTTGTGGCCGTACGCGGAAAGAAAGCTCGCGTTGTGCTTGATGATGATCAGTTCGCCATAACCGATCAGGCCGTTGCCGCTGTATACGACTTCGCCGTCGGCCGTCGCGGCGACGGGATCGCCTTCATTGCCCGCGATGTCGATGCCTTGTTTGGTCTGGTCGCCCGAAACAAACGTGCCGATCACGTTGCCCATCGCCGGCCAGTGCCAGGTGACGCCACCGGCGCTGAGTTGCGGCGAGGGTTCGCTCGGCTTCGGGAGTTCGACGACGGGAGGCGGAGGCTTAGGCGTCGGCGCGATGACAGGCGTTGTGGCCGGCGCCGACGCTATCGGTGTGGGTGATGGCGCACTCGTCGATTCGACATCCTCGAACATCGGCGCATTCTGCGATTTTGCCGGAGGTGGTGCGGCCGTTACGGAACGCGACGGCTGGGTCGTCGGCAGCGGCGCGATCGTCGTGGTTCGCGAGCGATCCTGCACTGGCGCAATCACGGGATTGCCGGGTGTCGGCTGTGCCGATGCGATGGAGGTCGACGTACTCAATCGCAGTTCCTGACCGACATAAATTCGATACGGCGCGGGAATTCTGTTCCACGATGCCAGATCGCGGAAATCGACGCCGTGTTTGAACGCGATCGCATACAACGTGTCGCCTGGCTGTACGCGATACGTGCCCCCGATCGCAACGATGCGTGCCGGTGCGGTTGCCGGTTGCGCGTTGTCGTTCGCATACGGCGAACGGATCGATCGATCCTCGACCGGCGCCGATTGTTCCGATGCGCACGCCGCGAGAAATCCGACGACGATCGCGATTGAGGCGACTCGCGTTCCGGCGACAACGATCGATCGTGCGGGCATGGCCATCTTCAACGCAGAAAGCGAAAGTAAATCACGATCAATATGAGCAGCGCGACAACGCCCCATCCGATCCACTCGATCCAGCGATGGATCGCCGCTTCCACGCGCTTGCCGCCGAGTCGGATCAGTCCCGCCAGTAGAAATACGCGCTTACCGCGACCGACGATCATGCCGGCGACGAACGCCGGAATCGGCACACCGACGAAGCCGGCAGCCCACGTAAACACTTTCAACGGAATCGGCAGGAATCCGGCGAGCACGAGCAACCAGAAAATCCGCCAGCCGGTTTGGTTGTGCAGTTCCGCGACCAGCGCATCGAATTTCGGCATCCAGCCCAAATCCACGAGCAGCGGACGCACGAGCTGAAATGCGAAATGGCCGAGCGCGTAGCCGACGAATGCGCCGACGACGGATCCGCACAAACTAATCCACGCATAGCGCGCCCATTTCGAAGGCTGCGCCAGCGCCATCGGTGCGAGCATCACTTCCGGCGCGATCGGAAAAATGAATGCTTCGATGAAACTCAATCCGAGCAACAACCACTCGGCTTTCGGATGCGCGGCCCAGCGCAACGCCCATTCGTACATCGGCTTGAACAGTTGCATCAGCCGAGCCCGCCGAGCAGGGGAACGAAGCTGACGGTGCCCAGCGATTCCTCAATCAATTCCTCGCCGTTGCGACGAAAGCGTTTCAACTGCTGCGACCCCGAAGGTCCGACCGGCGCGACCAGAACGCCATCCGGCGCGAGCTGGTCGATGAGCCGTTTGGCGGTGTGATCATCGGCGGCGGTGAGCATGATCGCGTCGTACGGCGCGTGATCCGGCCAGCCGAGTTTGCCGTCGTCGTGTTTGGATCGGACGTTTTCGATGCCGAGTTTGCGGAAGCGCCGGCGCGCGTTGCGGAGCAATTCTTCGATGCGCTCGACCGTGTATACATGTTTGATCAGCGCGGCGAGAACGGCGCCCTGATAGCCGGAACCCGTGCCGATTTCTAGCACTTTTTCCGGAACGTTGTGCTCGATGATCGCCTCGGTCATGCGCGCCACGACCCAGGGTTGCGAGATGGTCTGACCGAGACCGATCGGCAGCGCGGTGTCTTCGTACGCGCGCGACGCGAGCGCTTCCTCGATGAATAGATGACGCGGCAGACGACCCATCACGTCGAGCACTCGGCGATCGGTGATGCCATCGGACTTCAGGCGTTCGATCAATCGATCGCGCGCGCGTTGCGAGGTCATGCCCAGTCCACGCGCTTCGGGTACCGGCCGCGAAAACAGACTCATGCGGCGTCGCCCAGTTCAAGCGACAGCGACTCGACCCAGCCCGCCACTTTTTCCAGCGCTTGATAGCGGGTGAGATCGACCTGGATCGGCGTGATCGAAATATAGCCGTCGCGCACGGCGTGGAAATCGGTTCCGGGCCCGTCGTCATCGGCTTCGCCAGGCGGACCGATCCAGTAAATCGGGCGCCCGCGCGGATCGCGCTGTGCAATACACGGCTCGGAACGATGGCGCTTGCCGAGACGCGTGACGGCAAAACCGCGAATCGCCGACCACGGCAGGTCAGGCACGTTGACGTTTAGGATCGTATCGGCGGGGAGCGGATCGACCAGCAGACGCTGCATGATCGACAACGCGGCTTGCGCGGCCGTCTCGAAATTCTGTCCGTTGTGGTCTTTCGCTGCGAGCGATACCGCGATCGCCGGGAGACCGAGAAACCGGCCTTCCATCGCGGCGGAAACGGTGCCGGAATAAATCACGTCGTCGCCCAGATTCGCTGAATTGTTGATGCCGGAAACCACGATATCGGGTTCGTGCTCGAGCAAGCCTGCTAACGCGAGATGCACGCAATCCGTCGGCGTGCCGGCGACGCGGTAGCGCCCATCATCGGTGCGCGAAACGCGGATCGGCTGATCGAGCGTGAGCGAATTGCTGGCGCCGGAACGATCGCGATCGGGCGCCACGATCGTTACTTCGCCGACGACCGACAGGCGACGCGCCAGAATGATTATGCCAGGCGCATCCACGCCATCGTCGTTGCTGACCAAAACACGCATCGGTGCCTGACTTGCCTTAAGTAAAATGGATCGCCGCTGCGGACGAATCGACAATGATACGGCAGCCGGGCGGGTTCACGAAGATGCATCGCGGCGCGGACGCAAAAAAAAGCCCGGGCGAAAGCCCGGGCTCGATAACCTATCTCGACGAACTCAGTTCGTGATCAATACCAGCCACGGCGTCGCGTTTTCGATCGTCACCAGCAATTGCGTGAGGCGATCGGGATCGTTGCGACCGCTGAGCAAAGGTGCGTCGCCGGTCTGGTCGAGTTTGAGATAACCGTTGCTCGCGCCGATCGATGCGGACTGCCAGGCGAACGCGAGCAGGCGTTGACTGACATCGATCACTTGCCACGCCGAACGTTCGCTGTAGCCATGCCCGTCGGTCGTGACGGCGCGCAGCACGACGTCGTTTCCGAATCGCGCCAGTTCCAGCGTGAACAGGATTTTGCCATCGGCGCCGCGACCGCTCGCGACGGCGGTCGGCATGATCGTCAGCGCGTTGAGCAATGTTGCGTCGATGCGCAGCGTCGCCGACACGTAGTCGGTGCCGATGCCAACGTCGCTGGCCCTCATCACGGGTGTGCCTTCAAAACCATCGATGAAGATCGACACGATATCGGTGTCGGTCGCGGTGTTGTTGCCCGGCGTCGGATCCGTGCCGCTGGTTACGACGGCAGTGGCGGTGTTGACCAGTTCGTCGTTCTCGTCGCCGGTGACGACCGTCGCCGAGTAGACATACGCGGTTTCGCCGCCGACCGGCAACGTGGCCGTATCCGTGAGCGTGTTGCCGAAACCGTTGGCGCAGGTCGCACCGCCGAACGGGATGCACACCCAGCTTCCGTTGACGAGCCCGGTCGGCAACGCATCGGTCACCGTGGCGGTCACGGTATTGGGTCCGGTCGTGTTGGTCACGTCGATGATGTAGTTCACCGATTGGCCGACTTCCGTATGTTCGCGATGATCGTCGAGGGTCAATGCGATATCGGCTTGCGCCACGATGGAATCCGAATCCGTCGCCGAGTTGTTGCCTGGCACCGGATCGGTCGCTCCGGCGGGTTCGCTGACGGTCGCCGTGTTGCTCAACGTGCCGCTGGCTGCACTGGAGATCGTACAACTCGCGACATACGTCACGCTGCCGCCGTTCGGCAAGTTCACCACATCGTTGATGTTGCCGGAACCCGCCGCCATGCAGGTGCCGCTGTTCGCACCCGAGCAGGTCCACGTGCACGTCAACGCAGCGGGGAACGTATCGGCAACGGTAGCGCCCGTCGCATCTCCCGGACCGGAGTTCGACGCGATGATCGTGTAAGTCGTCGAGCCGCCCGGATGAACGGTCGTCACGCCATCGGTTTTGGTGATGGCCAGATCGGGCGATGGATTGACCGTCACCGTCGTCGCGGCCGACGAGGCGCTCGCGCAACCGCCGTTGGTGACGGTTACCGTGTAATCACCGCTCGCGGTCGCGACATATTGCTGATTCGTCGCGCCGCCGATCGGATTTCCATTCAGATACCACTGGTTGCCGGTGGCGCTCGATGAATCGAGCGTGACGCTGCCGCCGGCGAAGAACGTGGTGGGACCTTCTGGTGTAATCGTGGGCGTGGCGGGAATCGGATTCACAGTCACGGTTGTCGCCGCCGAGGCGGTACTGACGCAACTGTTGCCGTCCGTCACTTGCACTGTGTAGTTTCCGGATGCCGTCGCGACGTAAGTCTGATCGGTAGCGCCACCGATCGGGTTGCCGTCGAGATACCACTGGTTTCCGGTCGCG
Organism: Rudaea sp.; assembly: GCA_040002515.1. GTDB lineage: Bacteria > Pseudomonadota > Gammaproteobacteria > Xanthomonadales > Rhodanobacteraceae > Rudaea. The sequence goes on from JBDUEI010000136.1 coordinate 23,985, forward strand.
CTGGACGACGTGAGCGTCACGCTGCCGCCGGCGCAGAATGTCGTCGGACCGCCTGGAGTGATCGTGGGTGTCGCCGGCAGCGGATTGACCGTGACCGTCGTGACCGCCGAAGGCGCGCTCATGCATCCGTTGTCGTTGGTGATGACGTCGGTGTAATCGCCCGAAGCCGTCGCGATGTATTGCTGCGCCGTGGCGCCGCCGATGGGCGTCGACGAGAGCGACCATTGATTGCCCGTCGCACTCGTCGACGTGAGCGTGACGCTGCCGCCCGCGCAGAATGTCGTCGTCCCGCCTGGCGTGACCGTCGGTGTCGGCGGCGGGATGCACGGATCGGTGAAGCAGACCGTGACGTCACTGACCGTCGGCGTGACACTGCTGTCCGTCGTCGACAGATAGGCACGGTATTTCAGATATCGATTGCCGTTGAACTCGCTCAACGAAGCGCCGCTCGTCGTGAAGAACGTCGACGCCGTTCCGTCTGGACCGACGAAATTGAACGGCCCCGTCGCGGAGTTGCTGGCGGCTGCCTGGAATTTCACGCTCGTATTGGCAGGTATCGTTGCGGTCCACGAAAGCGTCGACCAGTTCGTCGTGAATCCAACGGCCGGGTTGGCGTCTTTCACCGAGGAAATCAGGTCACCGGAAAGTGCGAAGCCGGTTTTCATGTACGTGCGGAAACCGGCATCGGTCGTTTGTCCGGCCGTCAGCGGCGCAGTCCAGGTCGTCCCCGAATCCGTGGATGAAACGCGCTGCCCACCGGAATAGACATTGGTTGCGCTGCGCGTGACCGCATAGGTGCCTGCGGACGGATTTGTTATCGGACGCACCACCAACGCATAAACAGTGCCCGCGGTAAGGACCGGCGGCGTGGCGAATGTTCCAGTGAAATAGCTCGACGCGCCGCTGTTGTTTCCGGTCAGCGTCGCGCTGGCGATGTCCGCGCCCGTCGGCAGGTTTCCGCTCGTCGCACGGACGGACAACGTCAGATTCGGCGCGGTACCTGTGCAGCTGCTGCAAAACAGATTGATGTCGGCCTTCACCAATTGACCCGTTGTGGCGGCTGTAAATGTCTGGCCTCCCCATGTGGTGACGTTGAGGACTACGCCGCTGCCGCTGAGGTTTGTATTTTGCTGATCGATGGTCGGGGCGTTGAGCAGGATTACATCGCCCGGACTTGACGTGAGATCGACGTTGGTCGGGATACCCGTTTGCATATCCGCCTGGGTGGTGTCGGTTAAACACGCGGCGTTGGCTGCCGCATTCAACGAGAAATCTTCCGTCGTCGTCGCGCCATCCGTGACGACGACATTGTTGATCGTGCTGGAATCGAAACCCGGGCAACTGGCCGTGATGCTCGGATAGGTGCCCGAGGCGATCAGCGCAAACTGATAAAAGCCCGAACCATCCGTCAGCGTGGTTCTGCTTCCCAACGCGACGGTGGCGCCGACGATGGGCGCGCCACCTGCCGCGGCCGTCACCGTTCCTGCGACCGTGCCGTTGGCTGCGGGAGTGCAGGACGGAAACGCGAACGATCCGATGCGCGTCTGCCAATTGTTGCCAGTGGTTATGTAGTACTCATTCGAATACCAGAAAGTACAACCGTCGGGATCGAGCGTCATCGCGCTGTAATCACCCCAACGGGTCGATGTGTTCTGCGCACCGGTGCCCTCGACGAGCGATGCTTCGGTTTGCGGAAGCGAATTGGCGCCGTCGCTGCCGAGTCGGCCCGCATAGCGGATCGCAGGAGCGAGCGTCGCGCTCGATGCGCTGTAGCCGATCGCCATGTCGCCGGCACGGTCGACGGCGACGCTGGGCATATAGCGGCTCGTCGTATCCGGCGCATGTGTAAATGCTTGAGTGGTGCTCGCGGCAACCGTGCCACCCGTGACGGTGGTCTGGTAGTAGCGCGGCGCCGAAACGCCTGCCGTGCTCGGGTTGCGTACCGTGTGGGCGACCCACAGCGATTCGGTTCCACCGAGATTCGTATACTGGTTCTGCATCATCAAACGCGTCGCAAGCGTGTCGTTGGCGTTGCCGCCTTGCGCTGGAACCGTGGCCGGCGCGGTGACCCAACTCGCCGGTGCGATCGTTATGAACGGACCCGTCAACGTCGACAGCGAAATACTGTTCCAGTCGACATGGAACTGATACGTCGACACGGCATTCGTGAAATTGAACACCGTACTGAAATAGTTCGGCGAACCGGTCGGCGGCGTACCCGTTTCGAGCCGCGCATTGCTCGGCAGCAACGTGAACTCGCCCGATGGCGGACTGAATTGCACGACCTGAATGTTCGGCGTGCCCGCATACATCTGCGCTTTGTTCAACGCCCAAACGCGCGTGCCCTGAAACGCGCCGCCAGCCGGGAACGCGAACATGTTCGCGGACATGTAGATGCCGTCCGGCCAGATTCCGAACTTCGGATAATCGTTCAGCGCGTCGGTGATGTGCAGCGAGTAGAAGTTCCAGCCGCCGGTAACCGGATCGCCGGTTTTGGAGACGGCGAAGCACTGGAAAGTCCCGGGCGGATTGATGACGTTACCCGACCCATCGAGCTGGAATGCAAAATCGGTGATGACCCAACGATCCTCGAACGTGTCATACAAAACCACTGGGTCGCCGAAATTATCCGTGTCGCACAAATTGCCGAAATTGCCCTGACTCATGAACGTATCGAAGGTGAATGCCGCGACCTGCACGCTGTCGGACTTTCGATAAATGCCGATCGAGGTATTGACCGTTTCGATGTAATACGTCGGACCCACATCGCCATTCGTGTCGGGCGGACGACCCGCTCCCCAGGCCGCGAAATCCAGACCGAGAAAGTTGGCGACGGTCGAAGGCGCCGGCGCGCTCGGTCCAGGCACACCCGTGCTTGGAATGGCGGTCGAAGGATTGGTTCCTGGCACGGGTACCGGCACGACATCGGGTTCTTCGCGCTCCGGACGATCGCGTTTTTTCGGCGGCGTCGATGGCAGTCGACGCAAGTCGATCGCGGTACTGCCGGCGCGGTGCATCGTCGCTGAGGTGGGCTTACCGACGGAGGCCGCACCGGGCGCCGTGGTATCGAGGTCGCCCGATGTCTGCGCGGCGATACCGCCGGAAAATACGCAGGCCATCAGCAATAAAACCGACGCGATTCGTGACTTCATCAAATTTTCCCCTGAAGGTGAGATCGACCGGCGAGCTTCCGGTTCGCGAACGGAAAACCGCCACGATGCGATCGTGAGTTCGATCGAATTCAGCCCTTAGACGGACCAAAAATTCCAATCGAACCCGTCTCGAGCATGAGCGCTACCTACCATGGCGTCAAGCGAACACGCCGCGCGGGCGCGCGAGGTCGAGGTAGCGGCCTTCCGGCCGCTCAGTGCTGTTTCAAACCGCTCTTCCACGCATAAACCGCCGCCTGGGTGCGGTCGCTCACGCCGAGTTTTGCCAACACGTTGCTAACGTGCGTCTTTACCGTTTTTTCGCCGATGCCGAGCTGGGCTGCGATGGCTGAATTGCTCATGCCATCGGCCATGAGTTGCAGCACTTCGCGCTCGCGCTGACTCAGGGATTCGAGAATTTCTTCGCCCCGCAGCAACGAGCCGCGACGCAGCGCGTCCATCAGATATCCGGCGATGCGCGGATGAAGCGTCGCCTCGCCTCGCGCGGCTTTGCGCAGGGCATCGGCGAGTCCGTCGGCGTCGATGTCTTTGAGCAGGCACGAGAGTGCGCCCGCCTGAACCGCAGCGACGATCTGTTTTGCGTCTTCGAACGATGTAAGCAGGACGACCTGTGTATTCGGGCTGGCCGCGCGGATTTCCCGAGTCGCAGCGATTCCGCCGCCGGGCATCACCATGTCGACCAATGCGACATGCGGTTTTTGTTCCGCGCACACGGCCACGGCGCCCGGCGCATCCTCGGCTTCGCCGACGATGGAAACGTCGGCGTGGGTTTCCAGGAATGCGCGAATGCCCTGCCGCACCAGGATGTGATCGTCTGCGATGACGACGCGAATCGGTTCCGTGTTCACAGAGTATGGGTTTCCATAGCCGAGAAAAATACGCTGACGATAGTGCCCTCGCGACCGCTGTCGAAATCGAATCGGCCATTCGCCAACCGTAGCGCGCGCTCTCGCATATTACTCAGACCCATGCCCGATCGCGCTTCGCTCGACGTGCCGCTGCCATTGTCGCCGATCCGAAGCAGCCAGCCATCGGTTTGGCGATGGAACGCGAGGCTCGCCGCGGTCGCGCCGCTGTGGCGCAGGACATTGGCCAGCGCTTCGTCGGCGATGCGCAACAAGGCTTCTTCGGTCGATAGAGACGACGCCGGTACATGGGCGTCGATATCGATATCGATCAGCATTCCGCTGACCTGCGACCATTCGACGGCACGCATGCGCAAACGATCGGCGAACGACAATTCGCCATCGGCGCGAAGTTCATCGAGGATCTGCACGAGTTCGTGCTGAATCTGCTGACTCAATCGCTCGGCCTGGAATACGCGCTCCCCGGCCGGATGATCGCCGAGTTGCCGCCGCGCCGTGGCCAGTTGCAGATTCAGCGCGAACGCTTTCTGCTTGACCGTGTCGTGCAGGTCGCGCGCGAGCCGCTGACGTTCCGCGAGCGTCGCCAGTTGCGCACGCGATAGCAACAGATCCTTCAGTTCCAGCGCCATGCGATCGAGCAGACCGGACAACCTGCCGAGTTCATCGCGCGAACGGTCGTTGATGCGATCCGTGAAATCGCCTCGACTCCACGCCGAAGCCGCGCGCGCGACGCGATTGAGACGGCGCGTGACCCACGTCGCAAGAAAAAACGATGAAGCGATTCCGAACACGATCAGGTAACCCAGCACGATCGGCCATTCGAGACTCACGTCGAGAAGGAAGCGTCGCCAAGGCACCGGCAGACGCAGTTCGACGAACAGATAGCCACGAAGATTGCCGTCGTGGCTGCGCACCGGCGTGAGCAATCGGCGAATGCGATAAGGGCTGTCGGCGCCGGCGAGTTCGACGGGCTTGGATGCTTGGCTCGCACTGGCGAACTCGGGCGTGTCCGCACGCGGAATATCGGGTCGCCAGTCGGCGGTTTCCGGCGCTTTGGCGAGCGTTCGCCCATCGGGAGACAACACGGCGGCGGCGAGCGGATCGGTGGCCAGTTCGATCAGTACGTACGATTCTTCTTCGACCAATCCATTGCGCGGCCGCTGCAATCGCAGAACCCACGCTTGCGTCCAGGTGGCGAGCGCGTTGCTCTCGTCGGCTGCAGCACTTGGCCACGACGAAGCCAGATCACTCGCCGCGTGCTCGGCGGCACGACGCAACGAACCGTTGTCGACAGCGCGCATGAATCCGTCGAACTCGAAAATCAGGATCGCCGACTCGACCATCATCAAGCACGGCAGCGACAGCAACACGTAAAACAGCGTGAGTTTGAAAATCAGCCCGCTCAATTGCGGGCGCAGCGGTTTCATGATCTATCGGTCATTCGCGATGAGACGCGAAGCATAGCGTGCCGATCGGATCATACGCGTGGACACCGTGCCCAGCAGCGAACGGCGTGGCGCGAGGATTTTAAAACTCGTATGAAAATCCGCCGTAATACGTACGGCCCAACCCCGGCTCGATGCCGTTGGAAAAGACGCGGTTGTAGTACTTCTTGTCGCCGATGTTGGAAACACCGGCGAGAAGACGCACGCTTTGGTTGATCCAGTAGTCGCCCGAGAAATCCCATATCGTGAATTGCGGAACCTTGGCCGGAATGAAACCGTCGCCCGTACCGGATGGCGCATTGGAATCCTGAAAATATTGGCTCGCCGCCGATGTCGCCGACAGCGACAACTTGAGCTTTTTGTCCTCGCGGTATACCAAACCCGCGCGCGCCAGATAGCGCGGCGAAAACGCCGGCGTGTTGCCGATCAACGCGGGATTTCGCGATCGCGTGAATTCCGCGTTGAGCAAACTCACGTTCGCGAACACCGAGAAATGTTGCGCGCTGTGCGGATCGCGCGCGACCAGAAAGTCGTAATCGATTTGTCCCTCGAAACCGCGTTGCCGCGTGTTGCCGGTGTTGACGTCGATCGTGTTGCTGCCGACACCCGTCGGCTGACTCTCGATACGATCTTTCACGTTGACCCAGAACACGCTCGCGTCGTAAAACAAACCGGAAACCGGTGTTCCGTGCACGCCGGCTTCGTACGACAGGACATGCGTCGGCGTCGGATCGTTTGCCACGCTCGGGTCAAGATTACCGAACGGCGAACCGACATCAAAATAGCGCACCGGACGCCATGCTTGCGAAACGTTGAAATAGGTCTCGTTGGCGTGGCCGAAATCGTTGCCGAAGCCCAGACCGAACAACGGTACGTTGTGATCGACGGATCGATCGACCAGAACGCTATGACCGGTGTGCACGCTTTCGTCGATGTCGACGCTTTCGCGTTCAAGCCGGACGGATGGCACCAGATGAAACTCGCCCCAGCGAAATACGTTTTCCGCGAATAGCGCCGCGTAATCGGTCGAGCGTTGCTGATCGAGCTTGACGCAGTTGGTCGACGAAGACGCTGCGCATGACGGCGTGAACCGATCGTAGCGATCGGTATAAATATTCGCATCGTTCCATTGCCGGAACGGCGCGTCGGAATGATAGACGACGAAGCCGGCCGTCAATGCATTGCCGCGTCCCCAGCGTTCGACGACGCGCGAATCGATACCCATGAAGCGAAACGTTTCATCCTGCAAGGTCGACGCGCCTGGATAAACCGGCTGCGCCACATCCGCCAACGGACCCGCCGCACGCGTTGTCTGATTCTGATAACCCGACCACACTTTGGTGATCACCTCGGCGCTGCCGATGTGCTGATCGTTGCTCAGCGATAGAACGTAGCGATCGACCCAATCCTTGTTGTAGGGCGTCGGCGTGAAATTCTCGTCGCGCTGAAATATCGGAAATCCGTACTTGCCCGGATCGCCGCCGGCGAATTCGTAACCGTGAAAATCGAGTGCCCAATAACCCCTATCGTCCGGGCAATAGCCGACATGCAGGTCGGCGCCTTTCAAAATAGAACCCGCGTTGTCGCGCTGACCGTCGTCGGTTCGATAATGCGCGTCGACGAGATAATCCCACGGTCCGACGGTACCGGAGATCTTGTCGAACGTGCCGCTCAGCCCGTTCTTGCCGACGATGTTTTCGCTGTAACCACCGAACTCGCGATCCGGATCAGGTCTGCGGCTGACGAAGTTCACCACCGGCCCAGGTTCGGGACCGTACAGCAGCGAGCTGCCACCGCGAATCAATTGCACCTGCGAAATAGTTTGCGGCAGCGGCAATACGTAGAGCGTGGGAAATCCTATCCAGTCGCCTTCCAGCGGGATGCCGTCTTGCATCACCGATACGAATTCCGATTCCTGCGGATTGCCGATGCCGCGATAGCTCAAATTGAACTGGCCGCCGGTTTGCTGTTCGGAAACGAACAGTCCCGGCGTCTGCACGAACAGCTCGCGCAGATTGTTGTCCACGACGGTCGGAATATTGTCGAGCTTCGTGATAGACGTTTTCTTCGTGACCGTAATCTGGGCGCCGTCGACTTCCTTCATGATGTGCTCGAGCTTCGGGCGAGTATCGTCGCGCGACGCACGATCCCGTACGTTCACCTGCTCCAAGGTTTGCGTTTGCGGCGGCGGTGAATCCTGAGCCACTGCCGACATCGACCAAACGCCCGCCACGATCACGCTCGAAACCCACGTCGCATTTGCCATGAACTCGCCCCATCGAGACCGCGTCGTTGCGACGCGCGGAAGACCTTATGCCAGCGCTAGAAGGAGTTCGCTAGGCCCCAGCGACCTAAGCCTCAAGGCTGATAGCGGCGCGAAGCGGCGCAACCCGGCTCTGATAAGCTCGGTCGCGATGAACAAGTCGTCGAAAAATCGCAGCGCGACGAACATCGTCGTCAGCGACGAAGACAGGTCGCTGTTCGCCGACGCGGTCGGCCCGGTCCGCGCGATCCGCGCGCCGCAACAGGCGGTCCATCGTCCACGTCCCGAACCTGTGGCACGACAGGCTTTGCTCGACGAGGCGCGCGTCATCGACGAACTGATGAGCAGCGCGATCGATCCGGGCGATATCGAAGTCGGCGAAGAAATAAGCTACGTCAAAGACGGCGTCGCGCCGCGCGTGCTGCGCAATCTCAAGCGCGGGCATTACAGCATTCGCGACGAAATCGATCTGCACCAGATGACCGCTGCGGTCGCGAGCGATGCCATGAAATTATTTCTCGACGAGAACCGCCGTGACGATCGGCTATGCGTGAAGATCATCCACGGCAAAGGTTTGCGTTCGCGCGCGGCCGGCCCCGTCTTGAAGCGGATGGTCGACCGTCTTTTGCGCCGACGCGACGACGTGATCGCGTTTGCCTCGGCCAAACCGGTCGAAGGCGGAACGGGCGCGACTCTTGTCCTGCTAAAACACCGCTGAACTTTTCAGCTCGATGGTTCAGCCGGATTACGGGTCGGATAGTGCAGCCAAATCAGTTTCGCGCCGTGCGCTTCGGCCCACGTGTTGACGATCACGATTTTCTGTTCGTCGTAATTTTCACTGGGCAGCGGCCCGCGCTTCTGCATACTCACGCATGCGGTCAACAGAACAACGGGAACCATAGCCAACGTCAGTCTCATTGCCTTCATGACACTCCCCTCCACGAAAGACATCACAACCGATGTGTTCAGTATAGACGGCCATGCAAGCCAATCCGTCGCGGCAGAAAGACGGCTTGAAACGTCTTTAGACTTCGCAGATTTCCCTAATAACAACAGTGGCATACGAACCAGAGCTCAAGTTGAAACTAAGCGACAGGACGTTAGGTTCAGGCCATTCCAGGACACACTCGGCCATCCGCAGAACCAGCGAACGACGTTCCTGATTCAAGCCGGCTGCAACGAGGCCAGATGCCAAGGCCGCGTTTTCATCCGCCGCGCGCTGTTCGATCTCTGCCACCGCACCTTCGCCGCGCAATGTGCCGGCGCCCCACAGCGCGCCGGTCGGGCTGATGTCGCCGCGCGCGCAGCGATCCGACAATTCCGCGGATATCGGCTCGGGACCGAAGATGCTGTGCGTGCCATCGAGCATCCACACATCGCCATCGAGCGGCGCGTTCCACCTGCCGTTCGCGACACGCTCGGCCAAAATCGAGTTGAAGATGTGCGAACGCGCCGCCGACAGCAAGAGTGAACGTTCGTGGCGTTGCACGCGTTTGCCGGCAAACATCGCGAGCGCGCGATCGACCTTGGCCGAATCGCGCCCGAATCGCTGTTCGCCGAAATAGTTTGGTACGCCGTGCGCGGCGATGGAGGAAAAAATGCCGTTCGCCCGCGCGAGATCACCCTGCACGTCACGAATGATTATTTTGAATCGATTTCGTTTGTGCGCGCCGCGCTTGAGCTTCCGGCCGTGCCGGGCGACGTCGATGATGCGAAATTCATCGCTTCGGCATTCCTCCCATCGCGGATCGGCTTTGCCGGGAAGATGCAGCGAAAACGTCTGTCGCGTCACCGCGTGCCGATCCTTGATGCCGGAATAACTCACGGCATCGGGTCGTAATCCTGCAAACTTCGCCAATTCGCGCGCGACCCAATCGGTGTTCGCGCCGCGCTTTTCGACGCGCACGAAAACGTGCTCGCCTGCGCCATCGAGAGCGAAACCGAGATCCTCGTCGACGAAAAAATCCTCCGGCGTCGCACGAATGACACCGCGCAACGCCGGACCGCCATAGGCATACGGTAGAGCCGCAACATTCATCGTCTAGCCAATCGGCTGAAGCAGAACGACGGCGTGCGCCGCGATGCCTTCGCTGCGCCCGGTGAAACCGAGTTTTTCCGTGGTCGTCGCCTTGACGCTGATCTGCGACGCGTCGCAATCCAGATCGACGGACAAATTCGCACGCATCGCCTCGGCGTGCGGCGCGATTTTCGGCGATTCGCAAACGATCGTGATGTCGGCATTGCCTAGACCGAATCCGCGCTGCCGCATCAACTGCGCGCAATGCCTCAGGAACAATCGGCTATCGGCATCGCGCCAGCGTTCGTCCGACGGCGAAAAATGCCGACCAATGTCGCCGAGCGCGAGCGCACCGAGGATCGCATCGCACAGCGCGTGGATGGCAACATCACCATCGGAGTGCGCAATTACGCCGTGCGTATGTGCTATCCGAACGCCGCCGATGACGACGTGATCGCCCGGACCGAATGCATGCACATCGTAGCCGTGACCGATGCGCATCATTCGGTTTTCCCCAACAGGAATTCGGCGAGCGCGAAATCGGTCGTCGTCGTCACCTTGATGTTGTCTTCGGCGCCTTCGACGAGCAGCGGTCGATGGCCAGCGCGTTCCATGGCCATCGCCTCATCGGTCGGCACGATACCCGCCGACGTAGCCGACGCCAATGCCTTCTTCAATTCGCCGCAACGAAACATCTGCGGCGTGAGGGCGCGCCAGCGCGAATCGCGCGGCTCGGTAACGACCACGCGCTGATCGGAACCCGCACGTTTCAATGTGTCGCGCAGCGGTGCGGCGAGAATCCCGCCGCCAGCGCTCGGCGCGAGTTCCATCAACTTAGAAATGTCGGATGCACGCACACACGGACGCGCCGCGTCGTGCACGAGTATAAATTGGGAACCTTCCACAAGTTTGCCAAGCGCGTTCAGACCGGCGAGTACGGAATCCGCACGCTCGTCGCCGCCGATTGCCGTGCGCACTGGTTTTCCGCGCAACCGTTCCATGCCCGCCCAATAGCTGTCTTTCGCGGCGAGAACGACCATGATGCCTGCGATGCGCGGATGCACAGCCAGACGCGTCAACGTCTGCATCAACATCGGTTTGCCGGCGATCGGAATATATTGCTTGGGAACATCGCCGCCCACGCGCGTGCTGCGTCCCGCGGCGGGAACGATGCACCAGAACGTGTCACTACTTATTGCCATGATCGGACTTCTTGTCGGTGGACGGTGGTTCGACCACTTGATAGAACACCTCGCCGGGCTTGATCAATCCTTGCTCCGAGCGCGCGCGTTCTTCGATCGCCGTCTTGCCATTCTTCAAATCCTGCACTTCGGCTGACAACGCTTCGTTGCGCTGCTTCAACTTTTGGTTTTCGTCTTTCTGTTCGGAAAGTCGACGTTGCAATAGCCACACCTCGCGCATGCCGCCTTCGCCGGCCCAAAGTTTTACTTCCAGGGCGATCAGCAAGGCGAGCAGAATCAAAGCGGCGTAGCGCAGCACCGATGCGGCCGTTTCAGCCGACGAGCCCCGGAACGTTCGCGAACGCCGCGCGTCCGGCGTATTTCGCCTCGCTTCCGAGCGCTTCTTCGATGCGCAACAATTGGTTGTATTTGGCAACACGATCGCTGCGGCACAACGAACCCGTCTTGATCTGCGTCGCGGTCGTTGCGACTGAAATATCGGCGATGGTCGTATCTTCGGTTTCGCCCGAACGATGCGAGACGATTGAAGCGTAGTTCGCTTTGGCGGCCATCGCGATCGCGTCGAGCGTTTCGGTCAACGTGCCGATCTGGTTGACCTTGATCAGAATGGCATTGGCGATGTGTTTATCGATACCCTGCTTGAAGATGGACGTGTTGGTGACGAACAAATCGTCACCCACCAATTGCACCTTTTTCCCGAGCTTGTCGGTCAGCGCTTTCCAGCCATCCCAATCGCCTTCGGCCATGCCGTCTTCGATGGTGATGATCGGATATTTCGCGCACCAGTTCGCATAGAACTCGATCAGTTCGTGTGGCGAGAGTTTTTTGCCCTCGCCGTCCAGATGATAAATACCGTCTTTGAAAAATTCCGAACTCGCCACGTCCAGTCCAAGATAGACATCCTTGCCTGCGTGATAGCCGGCTTTGCCGATCGCTTCGAGAATCGTCTCGACGGCTTGTTCGTTGGATTTCAAATCCGGCGCAAATCCGCCTTCATCGCCGACTGCCGTGTTCAACCCTTTTGCTTTGAGTACACTTTTCAGCGAATGGAAAATTTCCACTCCGGCACGCAACGCTTCCGAAAAATTCGGCAAGCCCACCGGCAACACCATGAATTCCTGCATGTCGACGTTGTTGTCCGCGTGCGCACCGCCATTGACGATATTCATCATCGGTACCGGCAATACGGCCTGGCGCGAACCGGCCAGATATTTCCACAGCGGCAATTTTTTTGACGCCGCCGCGGCGTGTGCATTAGCCAGCGACACGCCGAGCAAAGCGTTGGCGCCGAAATGCGATTTGTTCGGAGAACCATCCAGCTCGATCAACTTCCGGTCGAGGCCTTTCTGGTCTTCGGCGTCGAATCCATGTAGCGATTTGGCGATTTCGCCGTTGACGTTCGCGACCGCTTTCTTGACACCCTTGCCCTGATAGCGTGCCTTGTCGCCATCGCGCAGCTCCACGGCTTCGCGCGAACCGGTTGATGCACCACTCGGCACTGCCGCGCGGCCAACAGAGCCGTCGCTGAGCGTGACTTCGGCTTCGAGGGTGGGGTTGCCGCGGGAGTCGAGGATTTCGCGGGCGTGGATTTTCGTGATCAGGGACATAATGTTCTCTACGTTCGTTCTGATTTCAATGCGCCGGTTCAAGATCTGCAATGAGTGTTTCGGGCGCGATATCTTGTTCATGAGGCCACGTCACGGCGGCTGAAACTATTCCCACTTGATTAACGTAATGTGGATTTCGCAGTTCGCGAAAGACTCCGCGATCGAGGTATGGGGTCAAGTCGAAAACACCTTTCAGCCCATTCTCGATTTCGACGTAAATACGATGGTTGGGCAAAGCCTTCACCAATTTGACATCCCAATACATAACCACCTCACAGCGCCGCGATCTTATACGGTTGTTCTCCGCTTCATCCGATCACCCGAAATTCGATGGATCGTTCTTGATCAGGTGGTCGAGCTCTTTAAGAACTGTTAGCAACTGTTCCATCTTTCCCAACGGCCACGCATTCGGCCCATCGCTCAGCGCTTTATCTGGATTCGGATGCGTCTCCATGAAAATCCCCGCAATACCGACCGCAACCGCCGCGCGTGAAAGCACCGGAACGAATTCACGCTGACCACCGGATTTTCCACCCGCACCGCCGGGCAGTTGCACGGAATGCGTCGCATCGAAAACAACCGGGCAGCCGGTATCGCGCATAACGGCGAGGCTGCGCATGTCGGAGACGAGATTGTTGTAGCCGAAACTCGCCCCGCGTTCGCAGACCATGATCTGATTGTTTCCGGTCGCGAGCGCTTTATCGCTAACGTGCTTCATTTCCCACGGCGAGAGGAACTGACCTTTCTTGATGTTGACGGGCTTTCCGGCGCTGGCGACTTTCTGGATGAAATCGGTCTGCCGACAGAGAAACGCCGGCGTCTGCAGCACATCGACGACGGCGGCGACTTCGTCCATCGGCGTGTATTCGTGCACGTCGGTCAAAACCGGAACGCCGACCTGACGTTTCACTTCGGAGAGAATTCGTAACCCTTCTTCCATGCCCGGGCCGCGAAAGCTCGATCCCGATGTTCGATTGGCCTTGTCGAAACTCGACTTGAAGATGAAAGGAATGCCGAGTTTTGTCGTGATTTCTTTCAGCGTCGCGGCAGTATCGATCTGCAGTTGCTGCGATTCGACAACACAGGGTCCGGCGATAAGAAAGAGAGGTTTGTCGAGGCCGACCTCGAAGCCGCACAGTTTCATGTGATGAGATCAATCCCAGACGTTGGCGTTTTTCGGAAATCCCGGACGCTGCACGCGCACCACGCAGAAGCGTTGGCCGGTCGGCGCTTGCATCACGACCCATCGTTTCAGTGTTTTGAAAACGGTGGCGCCGAGTTTTTGCAGGCGTTCAACTTCGGCCGCGATGTCATCCGTTTCGATGTCGATGTGCGCGCGGCTATCGTGATCGACATGCTGTATCTGCACCGCGACTTCATCCGGTGGCGTTTGCAGCATCCGGTAATTTTCGCGTGTGCCGGAGTGATCGTCGTCGATCGGCCGACCGAGCGCAGCGGCCCAAAATCGCGCAGCCTCGTCGACATCCTGACCATGGCAATCGATTTGAATCGAACAAAGCCGCGAGCGATGCATGGCGTCAGCACGAGTCCGCGAGACGACGGCTCATGCCGCTACTTCCTTGGCGGCAAATCGGGGTGCATCGCGAACGATCTTGTATTCGCGCGCAGCTTTGACGAAACCGTTGAACAGCGGATGACCATCGCGCGGTGTCGAGGTGAATTCCGGATGGAATTGTCCGGCAACGAACCACGGATGTTGCTGAGCGGGAAACTCGACGATTTCGACGAGCAGATCGTCCATCGATTTTCCGGCGATGACGAGCCCGAGATCCTCGAACTGCTGGCGATAGCGGTTGTTGAATTCGTAGCGATGACGATGCCGTTCGCGCATCACGTCCTGGCCGTACGCCGCGCGCGAAATCGAACCCGAGCTCAAACGGCATTCCTGCGCGCCGAGACGCATGGTTCCGCCCAAGTCTGAAGCTTCATCGCGACGCTCGACATCGCCCGCCGACGTGGTCCACTCCGTGATCAATGCGATCACCGGATCCGCGCAATGGCGATCGTTCTCGGTGGAATTGGCACCTGCGAGGCCTGCGATGTTGCGCGCGAAATCGATGACCGCCGCATGCATGCCGTAGCAGATGCCGAAATACGGGATCTTGTTTTCGCGCGCGAATTTCGCCGCGGCGATTTTGCCCTCGAAACCGCGCTTGCCGAAGCCGCCCGGGACGAGAATGCCGTCGACATCGCGCAACATCTCGGTGCCGCGCGCTTCGATGTCTTCGGATTCGAGCCAGCTCAGATTGACGCGCGTGGATTGTTTCAATCCGCCATGACGCAATGCTTCGCCTAGCGATTTATATGCGTCTTTATGTTCGACGTATTTGCCGATGATCGCGATCGTGACTTCGTCTTTCGGATGTTCGATCGCCTCGACGGTGCGTTCCCATTCCGCCAGATTCACCGGTTTCGTATCGAGACGAAGATGCGCCACGACGATGTCGTCGAGACCTTGCGCGTGCAGCCACAACGGCAGTTTGTAGATCGTATCGACATCGACCGCGCTGATGACGGATTTTTCCGGCACGTTGGTGAACAGCGCGATCTTGCGTCGCTCGGCTTGCGGCAACGGCTGCTCGCAACGGCATAGCAGCACGTCGGCCTGGATACCGAGCGCGCGCAATTCCTTCACCGAATGTTGCGTCGGTTTGGTTTTGATTTCGCCGGCGGCTTTGATGTACGGCACCAGCGTCAGATGCATGAACAGACATTTATCGGCGCCGTGTTCGATGCGAAGCTGACGAATCGCTTCGAGAAACGGCTGCGATTCGATGTCGCCAACGGTGCCGCCGATTTCGACGAGCGCCACGTCGTAACCGCGCGTCGCTTCGTAAATGCAATGCTTGATTTCGTCGGTGATGTGCGGAATGACTTGCACCGTCGCGCCGAGATAATCGCCGCGGCGTTCCTTGCGAATCACGGATTCATAGATTTTCCCGGTCGTGATCGAATTCTTGCCGGTCAAACGCGTGCGAACGAAGCGTTCGTAATGGCCGAGGTCGAGATCGGTTTCGGCGCCATCGTCGGTGACGTAAACCTCGCCGTGCTGAAACGGACTCATCGTGCCCGGATCGACGTTGATGTACGGATCGAGCTTCATCATCGTCACGCGCAGGCCGCGCGCCTCGAGAATGGCGCCGAGCGACGCCGATGCAATGCCCTTCCCTAAGGAAGAAACCACACCGCCGGTAACGAAAATCAGAGGAGTCATGGCCGCAGCATTCCCGGATGCTGGTAAAGCGATAGTTTACAGGCAGATGGGGTTGGCAGCGAGTGCTTGCAATTCCCCGAGCGAATCCCGACCATCGCGCGTACTCATTTATGTGCTCCTTACGTGAGCTCAACGACAAACCGGCACCATGCCGGACATTTCCTAAGAGCTTCATCGTCATCATGAACAGCAAATACAACGCCGCCGACATCGAAGTTCTGTCGGGTCTCGACCCGGTCAAACGCCGCCCGGGCATGTACACGGATACCACGCGCCCGAACCATCTGGCGCAGGAAGTCGTCGACAATTCGGTCGACGAAGCACTCGCCGGCTACGCCAAAACGGTGGAGGTGATCGTCTTCAACGACGGCTCGGTCGAAGTGAGCGACGACGGTCGCGGCATGCCAGTCGACATTCATCCGGATGAAGGCATTCCGGGTGTCGAATTGATCCTCACGCGACTGCACGCGGGCGGCAAATTTTCGAACAAAAACTATACTTTTTCCGGCGGTTTGCATGGCGTCGGCGTTTCGGTCGTCAATGCGCTCTCGAGCAAGGTCGACGTGACGATTCGCCGCGACGGCCAGATCTGGCACATGGAATTCAGAAACGGCGACCGCGCGACGGATTTGAAAGCCATCGGCACCGTCCCGAAAAAGCAGACCGGGACCACCGTCCGCTTTTGGCCGGACCCGAAATACTTCGATACATCAAAGATCTTGCTGTCGAAGTTGAAGCACGTTCTGCGCGCAAAAGCGGTGCTTTGCGCGGGGCTGACGGTGCGCCTGACCGACGAAGCCACCGGCGAGAAAGACGAATGGTATTACGAAGACGGCCTGCGCGATTATTTGCGTTCGATGCTCGGTACGACGACGGAATACATTCCGCGCGATCTGTACATCGCGTCGCTGGAACGCGATACGAGCGCGCTCGATTTCGCACTCGCGTGGGTGCCGGATGGCGATCTCACGCAGGAAAGCTACGTCAACCTGATTCCGACGGCGCAAGGCGGCACGCACGTCAACGGATTGCGCACCGGATTGACCGAAGCGCTGCGCGAATTCTGCGATATCCGCAATCTGCTGCCGCGCGGCGTGAAGCTCGCGCCGGAAGACGTGTGGGATCGATTGTCGTTCGTGCTGTCGCTGAAGATGCAGGATCCGCAGTT
>JBDUEI010000137.1:0-4851 GCA_040002515.1 Rudaea sp.
ACGGTGTACCCCATCTGCGCATTGCGCGTCGCATCGCCGAACGCAACGCCGAAAATCAATGGACTGAACGCATGCACGTTCGAGGTCACATCGATGTCCACGACCACGGCCGCGTTCTCCGCGGCATGCACGGCGAACGACGCAAATAAAATGGCGAGGATGCGTTTCGCACGCATGGCATTCTCCGGAAGTCGCGG
The DNA here is from genome assembly GCA_040002515.1 of Rudaea sp. Classification (GTDB taxonomy): domain Bacteria; phylum Pseudomonadota; class Gammaproteobacteria; order Xanthomonadales; family Rhodanobacteraceae; genus Rudaea. The sequence continues at coordinate 198 of JBDUEI010000137.1, forward strand.
CCAGCCTAGCATTCTGCCAAGCAGGTGTCCGGCAGCGCGCGCACGAACTGCGACGTGCAGCGCAGTTGCGCTACTGGACCGGGATGGTCAGCCGCGTCTGAATCTGTTCGGGCGGAACGGTGGTCGGATCGTTGACGTATTCTTCCATCACGTTGCCGGTCGGCTTGTAGCCTTGCAGAGTCAGCCATGAAAAGGCTTTCTTCGTTGCCGCGGGCAGCAATTCGTACGGCCCGTTGTGAACGAACTGCACCGCTTTGCCGGCATAGGTTTTGCCGCTCTCGATGCCGTCGGCGCTTGCGACGTCGTTGCGATCGACGACAATGGCCGCGTCGAATTTCCAGGACGTGTCGTCGTAACTCGTGGTGATCGTCAACGGTGCGTCTTGCATCTTGATCTGGTGAGCCGCGATGAATGTACCGATCCGGCCGTACGCGTCGGTTAGCACGGCCTTGGCCGAATCGCTGGTCGCCGACGCGGAGACGAAATAGATCGGCTTGGCCGCGACCGTAACTTCCGTTCCGTTGACACCGGCCACATCGGTGACGGGCATGCCTTCGAGCAGGGCTTTCAATTTCGCGAGTCCTTGGTCGTAATCCTTGCCGACCATCGCGTCCATCATCAGATTGAAGTAGCGGCCGATGAGTTTGCCGCCGGCGTTCGCGTCGAGTCCCCAGGTCAGCTTCGTGCCATCGCCGACGGCAACGAGGGTGTAGGTCGCGTTCGCCTGCCCCATATCGCCGAAATCGAGCGCGCTCTTGATGAACTCGTAAGGCCTGGACTCGACGATGGTCTGGCTGCCGCTGCCGACGTCTTTATTGCCGACCCAGCTGGATTTCGAACCGACGCCGACGGCCGGCCCGGAGTAGGTATATTTTGCCGACGGATCCTTGTCGAACCACGGCGACCATTCGTTGAAACGGCGAAAACCGTTGAGGACGGTAAACACCTGTGACGGCGGCCGATTGATGGTGACGGTCCGTTCCACGTGCGCGCCATCCGGCAGCACGAATCCGACGACGACCAGAATGGCGACGACGACGACCAGAAAAATCAGAAGGTTTCGCAGGAAGCGCATGTCTCTTTCCCCAGAGATGCGATGCCGATAATGCTATTGCAGTGCGGCGGCGATTGCCACCTGGAACAGAGATTCGATTAAAGGCTCTCCCTGCGCTGGGCAGTCACAGGGAGAGCAACTCACGATTCAAACAAATGTATACGTACTGGATATTCGTGTTTCCCATGGCGGAGAAAGCATCTTCTCCGCCATGCGATCGGTCGCGAGACACTCGACCGAGTTGCTCAGGCCGGATCCATCCGCCAATAACGAGCGTTTGCAGTTCTTTAAGCGAAGTTAATTATTTCTTCTTCGCGGTCTTGCGCGCCGACTTCTTGGCGGCCTTGGCTTTCACAGTCTTCTTCGCAGCTTTCTTAGCAGGTTTTTTTGCAGCTTTCTTCATAGCCATATCGCGTCTTAGCTCCTCGTCAGTTGGTAGTTGTTGCCCAGTGAAAGCGTGTAGAAATGCTTCGCACAGCAGATCGCTGTTGGTCGCATGTCTGAGATTGTTTACTTGGCGGCGGGTGCGCTCATCGGAGAGAAGACGGAGTACGTGAAGCGGTATCGATACCGTCACTTTTTTTACAGCCTCGGCCTTCTCGCCGTGCTCGATGTATGGATGTACGAACTTTGCTGCCGCCATGGATTCCGTTACGCGTTTGATGCGCCGGGACAAAATTTAAGTCCCGTTTTTTTTCTGTGTCAACAAGGTTTTGCATCGCGAATCCTTTTCGCGGCCCTTAAAAACCAACGCGGCGGCGGCGGCGTTGCCGCAGCGGCGGGCGGCGGGCGCATCTCCATAATTTCACAAATGGACGTCTATACATCTATACGCAAATACGCTCATAGTGCGCTCGCGGCACATTTTCTGGAATCTGGAATCGCGCATCGCAAGTATTTATGCGGCTTGCAGAGGTGTCGCCATTTGTCGCGACACGGAGGCGATGTGCAATTTATGCAAATGTATAGATTGCCGCGTCGCGATGGCGCACTCGGAAAATTCGATCGGGGAAGTTGGCGAAAATCATTTCTGACCGCCGGTGAAACGCAAATCGAGAGAGTGAAACTTTTTTTGCGGCGAAGGCGAAAACGATGCACTCGAAGCGTCAAATGCGCAAATTTGCGCAAACTTCGCGGCGCGCGAAAATCGTCGCGCGCGACGAAAAATTACTTCAATACACGCGCGAGCGAGGTCGCGAAGTGCTGCAAATCCGAATCGGTTTTCGTTTCCGTCGCGCACACGAGAAGACGATTTTCCATTCCGGAATATTCTTCGGCGAGCGCAAAACCGGCGACGATTTTTTCTTTCGCAAGACGTTCGACGATGTCGTTCGCCACGCACGGAAGTTCGATGACGACCTCGTGGAAAAAGGGACGCGCGAAGGATTGCTTCACGCCCGGAATCGCGCACAGCAGATCGCGCAGTTTTCGCGTGTTGTTCATGCTCGCTTTCGCGGCGCGTTCGACGCCTTGCGGTCCGAGCATGGTCATCGCGATCGTCGCTGCGGTGACGAGCAAACCCTGGTTCGTGCAGATGTTCGACGTCGCCTTCGCGCGGCGGATATGTTGCTCGCGCGCCTGCAACGTGAGGGCAAACCCCTGCTTGCCATCGAGATCAGTCGTGCGCCCGACGATGCGACCCGGCATTTGCCGCACGTATTCCTGCTTGCAGGTGAGGATGCCGAAGTACGGTCCGCCCGACGACAGCGGCACGCCGAACGGTTGACCATCGCCGCACACGATGTCGACGCCGTGCGTTTTCGCTTTGCCGCTGCCCCACCGTCCCGGCGCCTTCAATACGGATAACGCGAGCGGATTGACGACGCCGATCGCGAGCGCGCCTTTTTCGTGCGCCCAGTCGGTGAGCGCATCGACGTCTTCGAGCGCGCCGAAGAAATTGGTCTGCGGAATAACCAGCGCAGTGAACGCGCCGAAATCCTGCGCGGCGAGCCAGACCGGATCGATGGCGCCGTCGGCGGCGAAATCGAATTCGACGATCTCGATGTTCTGCAAACCGACAATCGTATGCAGCGTTTTCCGATATGCCGGATGCACGGACTTCGGCACCAGAACTTTGCGCGGACCTTTCTTCGCGCAGCGCTCGGCCATCAGCACGGCTTCGGCCAGCGCCGTTGCGCCGTCGTAAAGCGATGCGTTGCTGACGTCCATGGCGGTCAGGCGCGTCATCATGGTCTGGTATTCGTAGATCAGTTGCAGCGTGCCCTGGCTCGCTTCGGCCTGATACGGCGTGTACGCGGAATAGAACTCGCCGCGCGAAACGATCGCCCACACAGCGGCGGGGATGTGATGCTCGTAGGCACCGGCGCCGCAGAAATTGAGCGGCGTGCCGTCCTGCGCGGCGCGTTCCTTCATCAGGCGCGTCACATCCATCTCGCTCAAGCCGGCCGGAACCTGTTTGAGCTGATCGATCTTCAGACCCTGCGGAATTTCATCGAACAAATCTTCGATGCGTGCGACGCCGATCGTCTTCAGCATTTCGCGGACGTCGGATTCGGAATGGGGAATGAAAGGCATCTTGATCCTGGATTAGGATTCGGGATTCGAAACAGGGAACAATCGGAGAACTGGAATTCTGGAAGTGGGATTCGAAGCGCGACGAGCCCGCGGACCGAGAATCGAAATGCCGGACTACCGGATCTGGAGTCTCAGAGAACTCAAAAGCAAGCGAAGCCGGCTTTTTGTCTTTCCGAATCTCCAATCCCGACTTTCAGTGCTCTTCGTTCTCGATCAATTCGGAATAGGCATCCGGATCGAGCAGTTCTTCCTGTTCTTCGGCCAGATTGCTCGGCTTGACCACGAAGATCCAGCCTTCGCCGTACGCATCTTCGTTGATCGTCTCGGGCTTGTCAGCCAACGCACTGTTCACAGCCGTAACTTTCCCGGAAATCGGCGCGTACACATCGGAGGCGGCTTTCACCGACTCGACGACCGCCGACGCGTTGCCGGCCTGAACATCGTCGCCGACACTCGGCAATTCGACGTAGACGAGATCGCCGAGCAACCCTTGAGCGTGATCGGAAATTCCGACCGTCACCGTGCCGTTGTCTTCCACGCGCGCCCACTCGTGGGACTTCATGAACTTCAGATCGCCGGGGATTTCATTCATGGCTGCTTCCTTGATTCGATCGATCGGGGTCGATGGGGTGGCGGCAATTCTACACCGAGCACCGCGTGTACAAAATGTGTCGGGGTTAGGTGATTGCCCAGTAGGCGCGTCGACGGCTGGAATTGCGCCTAGCCCCAGCCCCGCTTCAAAACAGATTGCGACGGCGCTAACCCGCGAGCAGGGTGCCGCGGTTCGCCGCCGGCACACGGATGTGCCGTCGGCGAACAAAACGCTATGCGAAGAGTAAAGCGTTTTTTGGTGACTTTTTGTCGCTCAACAAAAAGTCACCCGCTCGCGCAGCGAGTGGAAGCTTTTGATCTTCGATCGATTAGGCCAAAAGCAAAGTCACTGGATTCCGGCCTTCGCCGGAATGACGAGCTATAAGATAAAGCCAGAGCTTTCACTCGCTCGCGGGTTGCTGCTTTCGGAATTTGCCTGAAGCGAAAAGCGCTGAAGTCATGCGATCTGCGGCT
>JBDUEI010000138.1:0-16371 GCA_040002515.1 Rudaea sp.
TTTATAACATTATGGAAAATAGCGCATATTCCATTTGTATAGCCCCTATGATGGATTGGACCGATCGGCACTGCCGCTACTTCCACCGTCTGCTGGCGCCGCATGCGCGTTTGTATACCGAGATGGTGACTACCGGTGCGGCGATGCACGGCGATCGCGCGCGGCTGCTTGCGTTCGGTGCCGCGGAGCATCCGGTCGCGCTGCAATTGGGCGGAAGCGAACCGTCGGATCTCGCCGCCGCCGCGCGGCTCGGGGTGGAATTCGGCTACGACGAAATCAATCTCAACGTGGGATGTCCGTCCGATCGCGTGCAGTCGGGTCGCTTCGGCGCGTGTTTGATGCGCGAGCCGCAGCTGGTCGGCGATTGCGTGGCGGCGATGCGCGCGGCTGTGGATGTGCCCGTGACCGTCAAATGCCGCATCGGCGTCGACGAACAGGACGCGTATGCCGATCTGCATGCCTTCACCGAGACACTGATTTCCGCCGGATTGCGCGTGCTCGTCGTGCACGCGCGCAAGGCGTGGCTGCACGGGCTGAGCCCGAAAGAGAATCGCGAGATTCCGCCGCTCGATTATTCGCGGGTCTACCAATTGAAACGGGAATTTCCGCAGTTGACGATCGTCATCAACGGCGGCATCGCGACGGTCGATGCGGTGACTTCGCATCTTCCGCATGTCGATGGCGTGATGCTCGGACGTGCGGCGTATCACGATCCATATGTTCTGGCGCGCGTCGAGCACGCGTTGTTCGGAATGCGGTTGCCCGAACGTGACGAAATCCTGTCGCGCATGCAGCCGTATATCGCGCGTGAAATCGCAAAAGGAAACGCGCTGCATCATGTCGTACGTCATGTGCTCGGGCTATATCTCGGCGAACCCGGAGCGCGCGCGTTTCGGCGTTATCTGAGCGAACACATGCGTGGCGCGCACGCGTCGCCGGACGTGCTCGCGCACGCCATCGCATCGATGCGCGAACATGCGCGCGCCGCGTAAGATACGTTCGTGATCGTCACCACGCCGCAGGAATTTTTGGACGTCTATTCGCCAGATCGGTTTCCGCCGACGGCGCCGGCCACGGCACGCGCGGCGTTTTTGGTTTCGCCGACCGGTTTTTCGCTGGCGCCGGAATCGGCCATCGACAATCGCTATATGGCGATGCACGAGCGCACCGACGCAGCGCGCGCGCTGGTCGAGCACGCCGAGCTCGCATCGCGTTTGCGCAGCAGCGTGCCGACCATCGTATTTCCCGGCGATCCGCAAACGCCGGATGGCGTATTCCCGAACAACGTCTTCGCGACCGCGTCGCGAAACCTGATCGTCGGTGCGATGCGCCACGCCGTTCGCAAACGCGAAGCCGATCGCGCCGATATCCGCGCTTTTTTCTCGGATATTCTCGGATATACGATCGTCGATCTTTCCGGGCAACCGTTCGCCGCCGAACTGACCGGTTCACTCGTCATCGATCACGCGCGAGGCATTGGTTATTGCGGTTTGTCGGATCGATGCGACATGGCCGGCGCGCGTGCGATGCACGAGGCATTCGATCTCAAACTGATGTTCTGCTTCGCGCTGGCGTCGGGCGAATATCATACGAACGTAGTGTTGGCGATCCTGGCGTCGCGCGCGGCGATCATCGCGCCGGACGGTTTCGCCGATGCGGCCGCGGCGGACGCGATCGCGCACGTATATGCGCCGCAGGCGTTGTGTCTGCATTCATCACAAAAGGCGGCGTTTGCCGGCAACGCCATCACGTTGTCGCCGGATGCGGTCTGGATGAGCGCGCGGGCCGCAGCGAGCTTGAGCCCGGCGCAAACCGCGTCGCTTGCCGCCTGGGGTTTTGCGGTGTGCAGCGTGGAACTCGGGGAAATCGAGAAAGCAGGCGGCAGCTTGCGGTGTTGCGTGGCCGAAATCTTTTAGCGGTTCAGGTGCAATTAAATCGCTTTCGTCATAGTGGGCGGATTCTTTTTCCCAATGGTTAGACTCGTTGCGATGAAACGCGTGCTGGTCATGGTCTTTGTGTGCTGCGTCTCGCTTTTTGCGGCGACGGCGTTGCATGCGGCTGCCCTCACGATGCAGGATGCAATCGCCAAGGTCGAGCGCGATACCAAGGGCAAGGTGTTGTCGGCGGAAACCAAACGCACCGGCGCGCGCGTCGTTTATCGGATCAAGGTGTTGACTCACGACGGACGCGTGGAAATCGTCGACGTACCGGCCGAAGGCTAGGACCGCCGTGTATAATCTGCAAAAAGTATAAAAAGGAAGAAACATGCGCGTATTGCTGGTTGAAGACGAAGCGCCGTTGCGCGAAACGCTCGCGGCACGGCTCAAACGCGAAGGTTTTGCGGTCGACATGGCCGCCGACGGAGAAGAAGGCCTGTATCTCGGGCGCGAAGTGCCGTTCGATGTGGCCATCATCGATCTGGGTTTGCCGAAAAAATCCGGCATGGAACTGATTCAGGATTTGCGCGCAGCCGGCCAGCGCTGTCCGATCCTGATCCTGACCGCGCGTACGAGCTGGCAGGACAAAGTACAGGGCCTGAAACAGGGCGCCGACGATTATCTGGTCAAACCCTTCCACGTCGAAGAATTGCTCGCGCGCCTGAACGCGCTGGTGCGCCGCGCGAGCGGCTGGACCAAGCCCACACTCGAATGCGGGCCGATCATTCTCGATACGACCGCGCAGACGGTCGCCATCAACGGCGCCGGCGTCGATCTGACCAGCTACGAATACAAAGTGCTCGAATACCTGATGCTGCATGCCGGCGAACTCGTATCCAAAGCCGATCTCACCGAGCACATCTACCAACAGGATTTCGATCGCGATTCCAATGTGCTGGAAGTTTTCATCGGCCGCCTGCGCCGCAAGCTCGATCCGGACAACGCGATCAAGCCGATCGAAACCGTTCGCGGACGCGGCTATCGCTTCGCTATTCCGCGCAACGATGGCGATCCGACGCCGCCGCCGCCCGTCGCCGCCGCCGAATAAGTATACAAAGTGTTTCGCCAGCCGCTGTCGCTGCAAGCACGTTCGCTGCTGGCGGCGGGCATCGCGCTGGCCGCGTTTCTCGGGCTGACCGGCGTGGCGCTCGATGCGGCGATTTACGAAACGCTGCGCACCTCTTTGCGCGAGCGCTTGCAGAGTTACGTGTATGCCTATCTGGCCACGTCCGACGTCGCCCGCTCTGGACAATGGCTGCCGCCGGACGTCAGCCCCGACAAGCGCTTCGATGTCGGCGGCGATCTGTACGCGGTGGTGATCGGGCCGGTCGACGATGACGGCGTGAAATCCACGAGCTGGCAGTCCTCATCGGTGAAGAGCGACGGATTGCCGTTCGCTTCGCGCCTGCAGCGTGGGCAGACGGTGTTCGAAGGTCCGGTTTCGACGGCGAGTGGAAATGTATACGTCTTCAGTCAGGGCGTGTCGTGGGAGATGAAAAACCGCAGTGTCGATCTCACGTTCCACGTTGCCGAAAACGCGCGGCTGATCGACGAACAGCGCGCCGTGTTCCGGCGCAGCCTGTTCGTGTCGTTGGGTGCGCTCGGCATCGGCCTGCTCGCGCTGCTGCTGGCGACACTGCGCTGGAGCATGCGGCCGCTCAGGCTGGTCGCGGACGATTTGACGCGCGTGGAGCGCGGCGAGCGCGAACGCCTGTCGGGCGGCTACCCGCCGGAACTGTCGGGGCTGGCCACCAACTTGAACGAATTCATCGATAGCGAACGCGAACACCTGCAACGCTATCGCAACACGCTGGCCGATCTGGCGCACAGCCTGAAGACGCCGCTCGCCGTGTTGCGCAGTCAGCTCGAAACGAGCGGCAATCCGGAACAATTGCGCTGGACGGTGGTGGAGCAGGTCGGCCGCATGGACGAAATTGTCGCGTATCAGTTGTCGCGCGCGGCGACGTCGGGAAGCACCACGTTCGCCGCGCCGATTGCCGTCGGCACGTGCGCGGAAGAAGTGGTTGGCAGTCTTGAAAAAGTATACGCCGCCAAAAAAATCCTGTGCGAGTTCGAGGTGGATCCCGCCGCGCGCTTCTACGGCGAACAGGGCGATCTGCTCGAACTGCTCGGCAACCTGCTCGAAAACGCGTTCAAGTGGTCGAACGGAAAAGTGCTCTTTACCGCGCGTCCGCTCGAGGTTCGCGGCGCGAAACGCGCCGGGCTCGAAGTCATCATCGAAGACGACGGGCCAGGCATTCCGGACGACAAAGTCGAACATTATCTGCAGCGCGGCGTGCGCGGCGACGAGCGCGTCCAAGGCTACGGCATCGGGCTTGCGATCGTTCAGCAGTTGATCAAGGCGTATCGCGGCACGATGCGTGTCACGAAATCCGCCACGCTGGGCGGGGCGGCTTTTCTTCTGACGTTCGATCCGAACTAAATCGATTTCGCCGGCGCGTTGGCGACATCTTTATTTTCGGTCATTCCCGCGAAGGCGGGAATCCAGCGCCTTCTTTAATGAGCGCGATTCACATCACGAAAGTCACCGGATTCCCGCCTTCGCGGGAATGACGAGGCGCTCATCGTCTTCTGCAATCGGCCGAATGCCAAACGCCCGCGCGGCTGCGATGTCGATCACGGCATAGTTCGGACGATGGCGTCCATCGAGTTTGCCGGCCACGCGCAGATGATGCGCTCGTCCGGCGGCGAGCGCGGCGGAAAAACTTGCCAGGCTTTTTCGATTTTCCGGTGTCAACGTCACATCGTCGGCGAAGTCGGGTTTTCGGGTCGGCATCGCGACGGTCGCGCCGATCAACGTCGTTTCGAGATACGCGGCGTGCTGCGCATCGGGATCCGTGTAAAACCCGATGAACGCATGGCCTGGTACCAAAACCAGAAACGTTCGAATGCCAATGCGTTGAAGTACTGACGCGATGAGCACGCTGCCGTCGATGCAGTTGGCGGATCGATCGTTCCAGGTGTCGGCGAGAAAACGCACGCGTTGGCTGAACACTTTCGGCCCGCGCTCGATGGCAGGATCGATCGTCGAATAGCGGATGCTGCGCGCGCTTAACACATGCCATACCGCCCAGACCTGGCGATACACGGCGGTCGGATCGGCATTCGCGTAACCCGCGAAGGGTTCGACGATTTCGCTCGCCGCCGCGGCGTCGAGAATACTGTCGACGACCGGATCGTGTTCGTCGACATAAGCCGCGAAGATCCACGACAGGTCGACGCTGTCGCGACCGTCGCGCACGAAATACAGTGCTTCGCCGAGCGGATGAACGGTGACATCGACGTTGCGCGTGCCGGCATTGTGTCCGTCGCGCGTCATGGCAACCGTGAGACGCGTCGATCGCGGTGATGTCAGCGTTCGTAGTTGCGGCAGATTCCAGTCCAGCGGCGGATGCAGCGAATAGTCGATGTCGGCGTCTTGGAGCGACGCTGCGAAGCGTGCCGGCCGATCGAAATCCGGGATCTGCATCGACAACGCGATGGATTCGCTGGCGCGTCTGGATTTCACCTCTACCGCGACGAGGCCGCTGCCGCCGCCGAGCGTGTGATCGGTCGGCGATAGGGCCGTCCGGCGCCGCGCCTGCGAGAGTTCGAGCGAGGGATAGATTCCGTCGTACGGCGTTACGCGCACGGTCCAATCCGGTTCCGTGGCGACGGCGTTCACGGCGAAAATGACGAGTGCGGCAAGCGCCAAGCGAGGCCAAGACATGCGCGCATTTTCTGTTGCAGGTCGGTCGCCAAGTCAAGCGCCGATTGCGCGGCATCGGCGCTGCCGTTATCGTTCGCGCGCAGAATCGTCATTGATCTAGGAGATTTACGTGTCGCTTATCCGTTTCGCCGTTATTCCGTTCGCGATCGCACCGCTATTGGCGTTCGCCGCCGGCGATGGGTGCGGCAGCCAGGCCGGCGTGCCCGCCGACAAGCGCGTCGTCAACACACCGCACTGGACGACGGCGAGCGAGGAGGAGAATTTCGGCTACGACGTATTTCGCAGCAGCGTCGGCGAGAAAGGTCCGTTCGAAAAACTGACCAAGCAGCCGATTTTGGGCAACGGCACCACGGACGAAACGCACGAATACAAATATCCGGACGACAACATCGATCCGTGCAAGGATTACTGGTATTACGTCGAGTCGATCGCCAGCAACGGCACGCGCGAGAAATTCACGCCGGTGTTCCGCGCGCCGGCCAAGCGCGGTCCCGGTGCCGCAAAAGTCGACCAACCAAAAGCCGACAAACATTGAGTTCGCCGCGTGTCCCGATTCGTGCCGTTCGTCCCTGATCGATAAAGCGCGATCGCCAATAGCTGATCGATCCCTATGATGCGGTTGCATTATCTCGAACTGATTTTTTTCGCGACCTACGCAGAACTTCGCGCGGAACGCTCGCGCTCGTATCTCGGCCTGATCTGGTGGATTCTCGAGCCTGCGATGAACATGGCCGTGTTCTATCTCGTGTTCGGCGTGATCATGCGCATCCCGCAACCCGATTACGTGCCGTTTCTGCTGGTCGGCCTGACGTTGTGGCAATGGTTCAAGTCGTGCGTCAGCCATTCGGGTCACGCGATCTGGAATCAGCTCGGCCTGATCCGGCAGGTCAAGATTTCGCCGCAGGTTTTTCCGGCGGTGCAGGTCCTCGCCGACACGATCAAGTTTATTTTTATACTTTTCCTGCTGATGATCATCCTGTGGTGCAGCGGCTACAAACCGAACATCACCTATTTCGCACTGATCCCGGTCTTGATCATCGAATTCGTCTTCGCGACCGGCGCCGGCTACATCTTTGCCGCCGTGCTGCCGCTCGCGCCGGACCTTCGGTTCATCATCGAACAGGTGCTGACAGTGTTGATGTGGCTGTCCGGCGTCGTCGTCGCGTTCGACAACATGCCCGAAGCGATGCGCTTCTGGCTCGCGCTGAATCCCGTGGCGCAGCTGGTGATGGCCGGTCGCGGCATCCTGATATACGGACAGTGGCCGGACTGGATCGCGCTCGGCCGCGTCGGGCTCGTATCGCTCGCGCTGTTCGCACTCGGATCGTTCATGATCTCGCGGCTCACGCCGCGCTACGTCAAGCTGCCGGCCTGACATGAGCGACGCACTCATCACGCTCGAAAATGTCGGCGTCGCTTTCAACGCACAACTGCGCATGGGCAGCCCGAAATTCTGGGCGCTCGAAGACGTGAGTTTCACCTTGCGCCGCGGCCAGCGACTCGGCGTGGTCGGCCGCAACGGCGCGGGAAAAAGTACACTTTTGCGCACGCTGGCCGGCATCATCACGCCCGATCGCGGACGCATCACGCGCAGCCGGGTTTCGTGTCAGCTCCTGTCGCTCTCGCTCGGTTTCATGCAGCATCTTTCCGGCCGCGACAACGCGATCCTGTCCGGCCTCATGCTCGGTTTGCGTCGGCGCGAGATCATCAGCCGCCTGCCGAAAATCCTGGAATTTTCCGAACTCGGCGATTTCTTCAATCAGCCGATATCGAGCTATTCGACCGGCATGTTGATGCGCCTGGGTTTTTCGGTTGCCATGCAAGTCGAGCCGGATGTGTTGCTGATCGACGAAGTGCTCGCCGTCGGCGATTCGGAATTCCAGGAAAAATCCAGCGCGGCATTGCGCGAACGCATTCATGGAGGCACGACCGTCGTATTCGTTTCGCACGGCGACGCGCAGGTCAAACAGATTTGCGATCGCGTGCTGTGGATCGAACACGGCCGTAGCATGATGGAAGGCGCCGCCGACGATGTACTTCGCGCCTACCACGCCACGCCATCCGCCGTCGCCGCGCAGTGATCTCGACGGCGACGTGGCTGGGCTGGGACGGTCGATGTCTGCGTTGGCGAATCGACGCTGATACTCATGCGTCGGTCGAATTGCGCATCGACGGCATCGTGTTCGAGCGCATGGCGATGACGTCAGACATCGCGTCGCGAGAATTCGACTATTCGCCGACCGGCCATCCTGATCTCGAATTTTCGTTGTGCGATGGAGAGGGCGCTGAGCTGACGACGCCATGGCGCGTCACGCACGGACGTCCGGCGCTGGCGAACGTGTCGCAGTGGCACGGCGCGACGCCGCCGATGGGCGCGATACCGACGATGCGCGCCACGCACTCACGCCGCCCGGTCGCCGTCGTCGTGCCGATATTCAACGCGGCGGCTCTCGTCGAACGCTGCATCGAATCTGTGATTCGCTGGACGTCGGCGCCCGCGCATCTGGTTTTGATCGATGACGCGAGCACCGATCCGGCGATCGATGTATTGCTTCGGCGATACGCCGGACATTCCCACGTTTCGATTTTGCGTAACGCCGAAAATCTCGGGTACACGAAATCATCGAATCTCGGGATCGCACGCGCAGACGGGGCAGATGTCGTGCTGCTCAACAGCGATACGCACGTCGGACCGCGCTGGCTCGATCGATTGAGCGAAACGGCATATTCGGATGCGTCGATCGGCACCGTCACGGCGGTTTCCGACAATGCCGGCGCGTTCAGCGTGCCCGAACTCGAACGATTCTGTCCGATTCCCGAACGATGGACGCTCGAACAGACGCAACGCGCGCTGTTGCAGCGCGTGTTGTGTCCGGATCCCGCGTTGCCGACCGGAAATGGATTTTGCATGTTCATGAAGCGCGCCATGCTCGACACAGTCGGCGTACTCGATGCCGAAGCATTCCCGTTCGGTTACGGCGAAGAAAACGACTTGTGCCAACGCGCCGAACGCGCAGGTTATCGCCATGTGATCGCGGGCGACGTGTTCGTCGCGCACGCACGCAGCGCGAGCTTTGGCGATGAACGTCGCGCCGAACTGGGCGCGCGCGGCATGGCTGTGCTTCGGCAGCGCTATCCGGATTACGAAGCGAAAGTCGGCGCGACGCTGTTCGGATTTGCGCGGCGCGTACTCGACTATCGCGTGCGCCGCATCTACGCCGATAGCGATGGGGTGTATGCGGAATTTCCGCCTCGTGCGCGCTGCCTTCGCGTCCTCGCGCACGCCGAACAACGATCCGAAATCAATGTCTCGGGTGATTTCGAAACGTTCGTGACGGGCGGCGAAAACGCCGCCGAGGTTTACGGTCACGATGGTCGCTGGCAGAAAATAGCGCATCTCGATGATCCGGGTGCGTACGCCGATTGGCTGATCGAGTCGTCCATCGAATGCGTTTGCGCGGACGAAAACGCGGGAGCGGTATCCGCCTGGCATCGTGCTGCCGAGAAAGTCGCTGTTCCGTTCGTCAGGTGTCCGCCTGCGGCGACGGACATTGCGCTACGCTGTCGCCATGCGTGGAACTCGATTGCCGCATTTCGGTCTGATTGATCTTGCGCGATTGGTTGGTTGCCTTTGCTGCGAGCCTTTCGTAGCATTCGGCCGCTTTGTCCTATGATCTGCGCGCGTTGTCCCCGAGCACTCAATCTGTCGTGATCCGTTGTCGTAATCTTCGCGCCGCGCGTTCCGTCGCAGCGGTTTGCCTTGTGCTCATGTCGTGCGGTGCGGCCGCGTGCTCGGGGCAGGTGCATGTCGACATCAAGGAAGCGGGCGTCTACGCGCTCGACTATTCGGCCATCACCGCCGCGCAGCCGGCGCTGAACGACTGCAAGGCCGACGATCTCTACGTGCGAAACGGTGGCGGGGAAGTGCCGATTCGCATCGTCGCATCGGCGGATGGATCATTGAATCCGTCGAGCCGTATCGAATGGCTCGCCCAGGCGCGGCACGGGCCTGCAAGCTGGTACGACCAGTATTCCGCGGTGAATGTTTATCAGATCGGCGCCAGCCCGGGCGCGCATGCCCGCGTGCGCGCAATCGATAGTGCTGGCGCTGCCGGCGCGGCGACCACGTTGCAGCGGATGCTGCACATCGAGCAGGAAAATTTCATGCTGCGCGTGAGCGACGCGGAGATGAAACCCGGCGAAGAACCAGACGTCTGGCAGTGGGCGAAACTCACGCCCATCGATCCGAAACCTTTCAGCTACGATTTCGATCTGCCCGACATCGACACGCATGCGAAAGCCGTTGCGGAATTCGTCGTGAATTTTCGCGGCATGTCTAATGTGTTGCCGAAACCGGAGCAAACCAAACCCATCGATCATGTCGTCGACGTGTCGATCAACGGCAAGACATTGCCGCCGTTGAAGTGGGACGGTCGCAGCGAATTCCGGCAGACCATCGCCGTGCCTCTGTCGTCGCTGAAGGAAAAATCGAACACGATCGTGATTCGCGTACCCAAACGCGACAACGCCGGCCAGGCGACCGATTTCATCATCGACGTGGTGATGTTCAACTGGATGGAAGCGTCATTTCCGATACGAGCCGATGTGGGCGATCGCACCACGGCGTTCCGAGCAGTGCGAGACGGCTCCATCGATATCGCGAAAGACATCGAAATTTTCGGCGCTGACGGTACCGTTCTCGATGCGCGTGCCAACGCACGCGCGGAGTTGAAGAGCGGCGTCGATTATTTCGCTGCCGGCCCAGACGATTTCCGCAAACCGCCATCCCTGCGCGCGGTGAGCGAGAAAAACGACGCGCGCTCGGTGACGGAAGGCTACGACTATCTGATCGTCGCGCATTCAACCTTGCTGGACGCGATCGAACCGCTCGCCGCTTTTCATCGGGCGCACGGAATGAAAGTGGCCGTGTACAACGTCGATGATCTTTACGATCAATTCAACGACGGCATCGTGCATCCGCGTGCGATTCGCGGGCTGGTCGATTACGCCCTGGCGCACTGGCAAACCAAGCCGCGCTATCTGCTCCTGGTCGGCGATGCGAGTTTCGATATCCATCACGATCAGCGCACGAACCGGCCGGACAAACACATGTACGCCGCACGCGTGAATCCGCCGACGGCGGAAATGACGCAAGCCGATGGATTTTGGGCGCTCGGTTCGACCTCGTACGCGCAAGTCAGCAAAAAATTGCCGAACCGGAATTTGATTCCGACCTGGCAATACCCGACCGGCGAAGGCCAATCCGCCAGCGACAACGAATTCGTGTCGATCGGGCCGAACGATTTTCATCCACGCCTCGCGGTTGGACGGTTCCCGGTTGTGCTGCCCGAAGAAGTGACGGCGATCGTCAACAAGACGATCGGCTATCTGACCTCGCCGCCCGCCGGCGACTGGCGACGCGATGTGACCTTCGTCAGCACCAGCGAAGTGGCGTCGTTCAAGGGCACGTCGGACCAGATCGCGACCGATCTGGTCGGACGAGGTTTCGTCGTCAACAACGTCTACACCGATTCGCAGGAGAAAGATGCGTCGCGCTATCAGAACGCGCGCGAAACGCTCAAGCGCGATCTGGACGACGGTAATCTGCTCGTGCATTTTCTCGGCCACGGCGGCCAGTACATCTGGCGCGTTGGACCGATCGGCGATCTGTTTTCACTCGATGACGTGAGCGCGTTGAAAAACGTCGGACGTTATCCGATGGTCCTGGCCATGACGTGTTTCTCGGCCCCGTTCGATCATCCGACTGAAGATTCCATCGGCGAACGCTTCCTGCGCGAAGCCGACAAAGGCGCTGTCGCCGTCTTCGCCGCATCGTGGTCGAACTGGCCCAACCCCGAGAATTCGAAGGCGCTGGTCACGGCACTGCTCAGGCCCGGTGTGCCCATCGGCGATTCGATCGTTGCGGTAAAAGATAAAACGCAAGATCCTGTATTAGTGGAAATGTATAACCTGTTGGGCGATCCGGCAATCGTACTCATCCAGCCTCAAGCCTCGCTCGCCTTCATGCGCACGCAGGATCGCTGGAAACCGCAATTGCTCGTCCGCATCCCGGCGCCAAGTTTCGGTGGCAACGTCGCCGTCGATTGGCTGGACGCCGCGGGCAAGACGATTTCCTCCCGCAATTTCGAATCGCGCGACCGGCAATTTTTCCTGCCGATCATCGACAAAGCGGCGCAGGCGCGGGTCTACGCCACTGATACGCGGACCGGTTTTTCGGCATTCGGTACCGCGAGCCTTGCGGCGCCCGCCGTGCCGGTGAAAGTCGCCGCCCTTCCCGCGACGCCGCTCGTGAAAAGACCGCCGCGCGTGCGCAACCCCGCCGACGACATCGTCGAGTTAGACTTCGATACCGCGCATCCTCCCGCCGCGGACGCAGCGGCGGCGCATCCCGCCCATTGACGGTGGCGATGTCCGACAAAAAATTCGATCGTGTTTTCGTCATCGGCGCGTACCTGCCCAACGGCGGCACGGTCATGGCGTATCACATCGGCCGCATCATGCAGCTCGATTTCGGCATTCCCGCCATCGCCGTGACTCTTAGCGATGAGAACGCCACGAGCGGAACCCAAAATTACGACGTGCACATGCCGACGGTTTCGGTCGCCGAGATGGAACGGCAAATCACGCCGCGCGACATCCTGATCGTCAATCCGAGTTTTTCGCCTCACCAGTTCGGCTGGCGTCTGCCCGGCACGAAGATCAGTTACGTGCAGGATTTCAAGACGTTCGCTTTGCTCGATCTGAAATTCGATCACTATGTTTCGGTCAGCGATTTCGTTCGCGATTTTCTGCGCAACGTCTACGCGCTCGACACGCCGGTCATTCCGCCGTTCATCAATCTCGATGCGATGCCGGCGATACCGGCGTGGTTGACACGGCCCGCCAACATCGTACTTCCGTACCGAAAAGGAATTCCTGAGGTGTGGGACGTGTCGTTCGCGAAAATCCGGCAGCTCCTCGCCGAACGCGCGCCGCATATCGAACTCGCCGAACCGCTGTCGTCGCATGGTGTGGCGCAGCGCGATCTGTTTTCGCGCATCGCGAGTTTTCGCTATCTGCTGACCCTGTCGGCCGCCGAGGGATTCGGCCTCGTTCCGCTGGAAGCGATGGCGCTCGGCACGGCGGTCGTCGGATATGACGGATTCGGCGGCCGACACTACATGCGCAACGGCGACAACTGCGCCGTAGCTTCCTACCCGAACATCGAGCGCGTCGCCGAGTTGCTGATCGACGCCGTGCAATCGCCTGAACGCAGCGCTGCGATGGCCGAGCGCGGCCGCATGACGGCGACGCACTATGCGTACGGCGCCTTTCGCCAGGCTTGGAAGAATTATCTGAGTGACGTGCTCAAGATCGCGCCGATCGGCTAGGACGTTCGATCACATGCGCACGTTTTCGCCGATCGATTCAGCGCAGCAACGCGTCAGTTCATCAAACCCGGCAGCAACGATTGCCAATGCGCGTTGGCTCGCGATTTGTGTCCGACCGAGGCCGCCGCGCCGGCCTGCGCACTGCCCGTGGCTTTTCGCGGATGCTCGACTCGCGTGCCCGGCTTATCGGTGTTCTCTGGGGCGACTGGTTCGCTGACCGGTGTCTCGGTCGACACGTCGGCGTCCGGGCGAAGGCGCTCGTGCGAGGTTCCGCCGCCGAGATCGCTCGACATCGGGGTCGCAATGCTGTCGACCCCGCCGCCGCTGTTGGCGGCCAATGAAAATCCGCCCTCCGGCGTCGACATCGAGGGGGCAGCCATGACGCATTCGGCGCCCAGCGTGGCCGCAAATGCGAATGCAACAATGGCGAATGTCTTGGGCATTAAATTCCCCGTAAGGCGGAACATGTCTGGATGCGCGGCCCGGCGCAATGGTCGCACGCCCACACGCGATGAGCCAGTGAACCCGCCAGGGCAGCAGTATCCGTGCCATTCGGGATGCCGCGCACGATCGCGCGACAGCGGGCAGAAAAAGTGTCCGCGGACACTTTTTAGCAAGACGCGGACACTCGTTCGCGCACGCTTTACACTTGCCGCATGTTGACCACGACCTTGGCTTTGCATCCACCCGCCCTCGGCTCCACGGGTTTTCGACAGGGATGAGCATCCAGCCATTCGCGCTGTTGAGCGCGTTGCCGTGCGATGGATTCGTGTCCGGCAGCGACCTGGCGCGGCGCCTGGGCGTGACGCGCGCGGCGGTCTGGAAACAGATCGAAGCCTTGCGCGCGCTGGGCGCGCCCGTCGAAGGGGCGGCCGGATCGGGATATCGGTTGGCCTGGCCGTTCGAGCCGCTCGATCAGGCGGCGATCGCGCGCGAATTGACCGCCGATCTGAAACGCCGCGTCGAAAATCTGACCGTGGCATGGCAGATCGACTCCACCAACACCGCGCTGCTGCGCGATGCGGCCGCCGCGGCGCCCGATCTTTCCGTCATCGTCGCGGAAATTCAAAGCGACGGCCGCGGCCGTCGCGGACGGCGCTGGCAATCGCCGCTCGGTGGAAATGTATATTTTTCCCTTTTGCGCCGATTCCCCTCGGGCATGGCGTCACTCGCCGGATTGAGCATCGTGGCGGGGATCGCGCTCGTGCACGCATTGCACGATTGCGGCATCGATCGCGTCGGCCTGAAATGGCCCAATGATGTTCTGGTTGACGATCGCAAGCTCGCCGGCATTCTGGTCGAACTCGGCGGCGAATTCCTGGGTCCGTGCTTTGCGGTGATCGGCATCGGCATCAATGTGCGTTTGCCGAACGAGATCGATATCGATCAGCCGTATGTCGATATCGCGAGCCTCGCCGGCGACCGGCCACCGGGCCGAAACCGCTTGATCGGACGGCTGATCCAGCGTCTGGCCGAATCGACCGACGAATTCGTCGCGCATGGTTTCGCCGCATTCGAACAGCGATTTGCCGAGCACGATCTGCTGGCGCAACGACGCGTGCTCGTCCACGCCGCCGGTGCCGTTCTGGAAGGTGTGGCCGACGGCGTCGATGCGCGCGGCGCGCTGCGCGTGCGCCACGGCGAACGCGTCGCCGTTTACGACAGCGCCGAGGTGAGCGTGCGCCGAACATGAAATGGCTGATCGATATCGGCAACTCGCGGATCAAGTGGGCTCGCTCCGACGGCACCCGGATCACCGACGTGCGCGCAGCAGCCAACGATCGGATGGCCGATGCGGAGTTGTGGAAAAATATACAAATCGACGATTCGGTCTGGATTGCGTCCGTCGCCGGCGAATCCGTGAATCGACAGGTCAACGATCTGATCGCCGAGCGAACCAGCCGCGTGGCGACCTTCGTGCACAGCGTCGCCCACGCGTGCGGCGTGCGCAACGCCTACGCCGCGCCCGAGCGGCTCGGGGTCGACCGCTTCCTCGCGCTGATTGCCGCACGCGCGAGGATTCCGAGGACCGTCGTCATCGCCAGTTGCGGAACAGCGCTGACGCTTGACGCCATCGACGGCACCGGCCGCCATCTCGGCGGGTTGATAGCGCCAAGTCCCGATCTCATGCAGGCATCGCTGCGTGAACGCACCGCGAAATTGCGCGATGTCGCGGCGACCGCCGTCGTCGAGATAGCCGACAGCACCGATGCCGCCGTCATGTCCGGCACATGGCTGGCGGCGGTGGCGCTCGTCGAACGGTTTGTCGAACGCGTCCCGCACGACGAAAAAATGCCGACGCTCATCCTGACCGGCGGCGGTGCGGACGCGCTCGCCGCGCTGATCGCCATTCCGCACGTCGTCTGCAACGATCTGGTGCTCGAAGGTCTGGCCATCCGTTCGGATGTCGCGCTCTGATTTTTATTCGCGTGACACGACCGTCGGATAGAATGGCGTTCATGCCGTTCGCAAGCACTCGTTGAGATGGTCACGCGTATCCTGTTTCTGTTGATGTTGGCGCTGAATATCGGCGTCGGCGCGTGGCTGTACTTCGCGCCGCATCAGAAGGCGCAGGCGTTCGCCGCGACGGATCCAGGCGTGAGCAAACTCGTCTTGCTGTCCGAACGCGATCACAGCGGCGAAGCCAACGCGGCCGAACTCGCCAGCGCGCCGGAATCGCCCGCCGATCTGAAAAACGACACCTGTGTCAGCGTCGGGCCGTTTGCCACGCAAGCCGACATGCGCAACGCGCTCAACTCGATCACGCCGCTGGTCTCGCGCATTCAATATCGAGAAGCGCACGCCACCGAAACACGCGGTTACTGGGTCTTCTTGCCGGCGCAAACCAGCCGCGAGCAGGCGCTGGCGCAAGCGCGGCTGTTGTCGTCGAAAGGCGTGCGCGATTATTACGTCGTCACCGCCGGCGATCAGCAGAACACGATTTCTCTCGGCCTGTTTCGCGATCAGGGCAATGCCGAAAAACGCCGCAACGAAATCGCCGGTCTCGGATTCCGCCCCGAACTCATCGCACGCACCGAAGAGCTGCCGGTGTACTGGATCGATTTCGCGCAAGACACGCGCACCCCGGTGAACTGGCGATCGCACGTGAGCGGCCAAGGCGATCTGCGCCAACAGCCCGTCACCTGCTTCTAGGCGACTTGGCCACTTCATGCGAAAATGCCGCCCACGCCGGCATAGCTCAGTTGGTAGAGCAACTGATTTGTAATCAGTAGGTCACGGGTTCGACTCCTGTTGCCGGCACCAATGAAATCTCGCTCGAGTGATCCGACTCGCCGGGAAGCTCGGTGGCTCA
>JBDUEI010000139.1:0-14852 GCA_040002515.1 Rudaea sp.
ACCGAACCGTTTCTTTTGCTATTTTTTGCTTTTTATCTTTTTATACCCGTTTTCTATGCGAGACGACTCGCACCGGATCGCCGCGATCTCATCGATTCGACGCTCGTTTTCGGCCTGCCGCTGGCGTCGTTTCCGCTGCAAGCCGCATTGCTTCACGGCGACAAAATGCCGCTGGCGTGGAGCGCGATGGCCGCCGCCGCCGTCTATACCGCGTTGGCCGCGCTGGAACTGAAACGCCTCGGTCTGCGCCTGCTCGGTCAATCGCACGCGCTACTCGCTCTCGGTTTCGCCACGCTCGCCGTTCCGCTCGCCCTGTCCGCGCGCGCCACGGCGTGCGCGTGGGCGATCGAAGGCGCCGCATTGGTCTGGCTCGGATTGCGCCAACAACGCAAATTGCCGCGCTGGATCGGTTACGGCCTGCAACTCGCCGCGGGCCTGGCTTTCGTCGACGGATTCGAAATTCCGACCGATCCAACGCCGATACTCAACGGCACGTTCCTGAGCGCGCTACTCATCGCGATCGGCGGCGCGATCAGCGCGTGGCTCGTGTTCCGCGCCGACCGCAAAGCACCGCTCGCCACCGTTTTATTGATCTGGGGCTGGGGCTGGTGGTGGATCGCGTGCGCTCACGACATCGATCGTTTCGCGCCGCCGAAAGCAGTGTCGGACTGGAGTCTGGCACTCATCGCGGTGACCGCCGCGCTCGGCGCGCTGGCCTATCGACGTTGGGATTGGCGCGCCGCATCCTGGCCCGTATTCGTTTCGTTCGCGCTCGCCGTTCCATTGATTCTGCGCACGTCAGCCGATAATCATGGTCCGCTGGAACGATGGGCCAGCGCGGCGTGGCTGCTGTGGCTCGCGTCGAGTCTTTTCAGCCTGAAATCCCTGTTCGTGCGCGCGAATCCCTATTTACACATTGTGCACTTTGCGTTTCTTTGCATCGTCACGCTGTTGCTCGGCGCGGAACTGTGGCATGTCGCGTTCGCGCATCTGGCGCTGACCGAAGTGTGGATCGGACTGGCCGCACTCGCACCCGTGGCCATACTGTTCTGGCTCGTGCTCTCACGCAACGGACTGGTGCGCTGGCCGGATGGCGACACCGCCGAGCGCACGCGAACTCAACTTTTGTGCGTGATCGCCGCCGTTCTCGGGCTGGCCTGGATCGCCGCGCTGTTCACCGAAGGCCAGCCGGCGCCGCTGCCGTATCTGCCGCTGCTCAATCCGATGGAATTGTCGCAAGTCGGATTCCTGTTGCTGCTTCTGGCCTGGTATCGGCGCGCGGAAAGCGACGGCCGCGCGCTGGTGAGCGCTGAGTTGCGTGCACGCGGATTGTCGATCGCCGCATTTCTGTTGTTGACGGCGATCACGCTGCGCAGCGCGCACTTCCTCGGCGGCGTGCCGTGGAACGACGCGTTGTGGACGTCCGCTCTCGCGCAGGCCGCGCTGTCGATCGTCTGGACCGTCGCCGGGATCGCCGCGATGTTGCTCGGCAAACAACGCGGCTCGCGCGCGGTATGGATCGGCGGCGGAACGTTGATGGGTGTCGTCATCCTCAAGCTGATCGCGATCGATCGACAGCATCTGCACGATCTCACCGCCATCGTCGGGGTTCTGGTCGTCGGCATCCTTCTGGTCGGCGTCGGCTATTTCGCGCCGGTGCCGCCGAAACTCAAGGAAGAAACAGCATGAAAAATCGACGTTATTCCATTTTTGCGCTTTGTATACTGGCCGCCACCCTCGCGCATGCCGACGATGCGCACAACTACGCCTACACCTGGCCGATCACGACGCAAAGCGACAGCGCCGCGCATCAGATCGAACTCACACCGGAAGTCTATGCCGCGCTGACGACGGCGGACCTGCGCGATCTCGATGTCGTCAACGCCGCCGGCGAGAGCGTTCCGACGGCGCGCTATCAACCGGTCGCCGCCGCCGCGCGTGATCAGGTCCACGCGCTACCGATGTTCGTCATTCCCATGCCGGCCAAAGCGACTGCGCCGGCGAACACGGACGATTCGATTCATCTCCACATCGAGCGCGGAGCGGACGGCAGACTGCGTAGCCTCGATGCGCAAATCGCGCCCGCGCCGCGCGCCGGCGCGGTACAAAACGAAAGCGTCGTTGCGTCCGCGCCATCGCCCTCAATCGACGACGCGACCAAGATCGTTCTCGACGCGAGCAACGTGCGCGAACCCATGCTGCGCATGCTCATCGACTGGAATCGCGGTACGGATGCGACGCCGCGCTTCAGCGTCAGCACGAGCGAGGATCTGCAGTCGTGGCGCACGCTCGTGACCGACGCCGCGGTACTGCGGCTCACGCAAGACGGCAACACGCTCGAACGTCACGAGATTGCGCTGGATCGCGCCTCGCACGTGTATCTCATGCTGACGCGTCTCGACGGCGGTTCGGCGCTGCCCGGCCTGACCGTCCATGTCTTCACGCCGGCCAGCGCGCAACAGCCCGCACAGCGCTGGATAACGGCGCAGTCGGATGGCGTTGAGCAGACCACGATCCCGGGCCGCGCCGATCACACGTTTTTCCGCTATCACTTGGTCGCGCCGCTGGCGATTACGGCCGTCAACGTGAAACTGGCCGACGACAATTCCGTCGCACATACGCAGGTCTGGAACCTGTCGATGTTCGCGCCGAGCGATGCGTGGACGGCGAGTTTCGGATCGTTCGTCGCGTTCCGCCTGCGCACGGGCGACGCGCTGCTCGTCAACGATCCGCTGCAAAGTGGTGCTTCGCAACGCAGCCGCGATTGGCGGGTGGATCTGGCCGCGCCGATCACCCACGCGCCGACGCTGGAACTGGCCTACACGCCGGACCGATTCGTTTTCCTCGCGCAAGGTGCCGGGCCTTATCGCCTCGTTGCCGGCAGCGCGACGACCCACCACAACGACGCGCCCGTCGATATCGCACTGCGCCAGCTCCGTTCGGCGGCGGGTGCGGACTGGCAACCGCCGCTGGCCCAGCTCGGCGCGCGTTCGGAATTGCGCGGCGAGCAAGCGCTCATCGTCACGCCGGCGGCGAAACCCGATACGTGGAAAACCTGGCTGCTGTGGGGTGTGCTCGTGGCGGCGGCGGCTATCGTCGGCGGTCTTGCGCTGAGCCTGTTGCGCAAGGCGTGAACGTCATCGGCGTTTGCGCTGGCGCGCTTCGTATACTTTTGCGTATTTGAGAAAAACGTAAAACGCACCGGTGACCGCGCTGATGAATCCGGCGCGTCCGCTCAGAAAATAGCGCTTGATGAAAAACTGCCGCAGGAAAAAAAGTGGTGGGTAAAACACCATGCGCAATCCGACGAACCGCACGTTGCGGCGGATTTTGTCTTCCACCAGCCCGGTCGAATAGGCGTTGATCTTTTCTACTTTGGTCTGAATATCCGGCTCGCCGAAGTGCAGCAGGATGGCGTCGCGCAACGTGCGCACCGAACCGTTCACTTGCGGTGCGGCATGCACCGGTACGCGATTCATCGCACCGCGCCGTCGATCGAACAGGCGCAGATGTTCGTTCACTTTCGAATCGTCGTGCTGGAACGTCCAGAACATTTGTTCGCGCCGCGGCAGTCGGAAACCGGCGTCCGTCGGCGCGGTCAACGCGCGTTCGATCGGTTCGCGCGCCGACGCCAGCAGCGCTTCGTCGGCATCGAGCAACAACACCCACGCATGAAGCGCCTTGTCGATCGCCGATTGTTTTTGCGATGAGTAGTCACGAAACGGTTCGACGAAAATGCGCGCCCGGTATTTTTTCGCGATATCTACCGTCGCATCGCTGCTGCCGGAATCGAGTACGACGAGATCGTCCGCGAACGCGACGCTGGACAGGCAACGCTCGAGCATTTCGGCATTGTTAAACGTCGTAACGACGGCGGAAAGACGCTCACGCGGCACGATCGGTTCTCGCGCCCAGCGCCGCGCAATACAGCGCGAGCAGCCACCAGAACAGCAATCCCCACCATGCCGAATAAAACGCCAGATGCGTATTCAGCGGAAAACACATCACGGCCAACGCCAGGCCGGGTGCGAAGGCGCGGACACGCGCCGAGGCATCCGCGCGCCACCACGCACGCACGGCGGCGAATGCGCCGATCAGCCACAACACAAATCCGGCGATACCGGTTTCGCTTAGGATTTCGAGCACGATCTGATGCGCGTGACTGGCTCCCTCGTCGCCGGCGAGATCGATGAAGGCATCGCCGTGTTCGGCGAATTGCGGATACGCGTAACGAAATCCACGCACGCCGACGCCGTTCAATGGATGGGCCTGGATCATGCGCAACGCCGTGCCCCAGATCCGCAATCGCCCGGCGGCGGCTTCGTCGACGGCGTGTTGCGATCCGTCGAGAACCAGCAGACTGCGCTGCACGCGCGCATCGAACGCCGGCGACGCCTGCCATGCGACGGCGGTCGCCGCGCCGGCCATTACGATCGCGGTGGCGGCGAATGCGGCGAAGTGTTTTGTCGATCTCGCCTCGCGCCACACGAACACGAGCACGACCAGGGCAAACATCAGCCAAGCCGCGCGCGAACCGGCGAGCAGGATCGGCATCAACTGAAAGGCGAACGCGAGCGCGAGACCGCGCCAACCGAATCGGTCGCGCGCGGCCACGAACACGAACGGCGACAGGACCGCCAGCACGGGACCGAGCTTGAGATTTCCCGCGCCGAAAATTCCGGAAAGCCGCTCGCTCGACATGGCGCCAGCCAGACTGTATCCGGTGAATATCTGCACCCAGGCGTCGAGCAGCCAGAGTACGGTGATCGCGGCGCACCCGGCCACGATGCGCGGCCATAGCGCGGGGTCGCGCAAACCGAACGCGGCGAACAGCGCAAACGGTAAAAAGCGAATAAGTATACCCACCGTGCTCCAGGTCTTTTCCGGCGCGACAGACGCGGGTGCGGAGATCAGGGCGGCGAGCCAGTAGCAGGCGAAAAGGACGCAGACCAGAATCGCGCCGCGCTCGATGCGGATATTATTTCGTTGGCGCCATACGAAGAAGAGGCCACCCACCGATCCGATCATCAGCGGAAGCTCCGCGCCGCGTCCGAGCGGCAACAGCGCGAGCACGGCGAGAACGACCAGTGCGGGCCACATCGTTTTCAAACGAGAATCAGGAGTCGTGGACATCGCGAGGCGACGCGGCGGTTACGGCTGAGCGCTCTAAACTAGCGTGCGCCGGCGCGCGCGACAACCGGATTTACGTGGGCCAGTTCGTCGTACACGTCGAGTGTGGCGGCCTGCATGTCGGCGAGGCGGAAACGGGTCAGCGGTGCGATCGACGGCGCCAGGCGCAGCAGTTCCGCGGCGCGCTCGACCAGCCGCGTGCCGTCGGCCAATGGCACGCGTCCTTCCGGATACAACTCCGCGAGCACTTCGCCGACGCCGCCGTGCGCATAGCCGAGCACCGGTCGGCACAGCGCGAGGGCTTCGATGACGGTGCGCCCGAACGCTTCGGGCTGCACCGACAATTGCAGGATGAGGCTCGACACAGCGAATATCTCGCGCACGTCGTTGCGCGGCACGCTGATCGCGACGCGTTCGGCCACGCCGCGCGCTTGTGCGAGCGCTTCGAGTTCGGCGACATACGTTTCGCGGCCCGGCATGCGCGCGCCGAGCAGCAGCAGTTTGCAATCCAGTCCGCGCGCGGTGAGGCCGGCCAACAATTCGATCGCGTCGGCGTGCCCTTTCAGGCGCGTGCCGCGGCCGGGCAGCGTGAGCAGAAAGCCGCCTTCGAGTTTCGGGAAATCCATGAAGAAGCCCCGCCGCCACGCATCGTCGGGTTGATAGCCGAATGGAAATTCGTCCGGATCGACGCCGCGTGGAATCACCGTCAATCGTGCCGGATCGGTGCGCGGATAGTTGCGCAGGACGTAGTCGCGCACGGTGTTGGAAACGCAGATCACACGTTCGCCGCGCGTCATGATGGAACTGTAGTAACTCTTCGAATTCAGTCCGTGCACGGTCGTGATGAAGTGCGGTTTTGGCCGCGACGTTTCGTTGATGGCAAGTTTCCCGATCCAGCCGGGCAAGCGCGAGCGCGCGTGGACGATGTCCGGGCGCCATTGCTCGAATAGACGTTTAAGCGTCCAGATGTGACGCAGCGTCGCTAAGCGTTTGGCGCCGATATCGACGACGACGTGTTCGCTGCCCTGCGCCGTCAAGGCGTCGACGAGTCCGCCGCCGGCCGAAATCACGATCGATCGATGTCCCGCCGCGACCAGTGCGCGACCGATTTCAAGCGTGCTGCGTTCCACGCCGCCCGCATTCAGCGCGGGAAGCAGTTGCACAACGGTGAGGCGCTGTCCCTGCATGCGCGGAATCAGCCGGCCAACGTGTATTGCGCCCCGCAATACGGGCACTTCGCCGCGCCGCTGGCTTCGATCGGCAAATACACTTTGGGATGCGAATTCCACAACGTCATGCCCGGCATCGGACACGACAGCGGCACGTCTGCGCGCGTCACCGTGTAGCGATTCTCCGCGTTAGCGGGAATCAGCGTGCTGGCCGCGGTGGCGACGGAAGGGTTGATCGGGGACATCGGCTGGCCTTGCGGGAGTACGGATCGGTCGTTGCAGACGACCTAGAAGTCTAGCAAGTTGCACGCCACGATGTGCGAAGTGTTGGCTAAATCACAGTAGGGCCTTGCGGCGTCGCGCATCCGCCGCCGCAGCGAAGCGGGTAAGATGCCGCCACGCCCATTCTGGTCGAGGGAGTCAGTCGTGGATTTCAACAAGTATTTTTCTCGCGTGAAAAACATCCTGCTCACGCCGAAGACGGAGTGGCCGGTCATCGCCGCCGAACCGGATACGGTCGCGGGTCTGTACAAGAATTACATCATCTACATCGCGTCGCTGACGCCGGTGGCGACGTTCATCGGGCTGGTTCTGTTCGGCATCAGCATTCCGTTCGTGGGCACGATCCACGTCGGCATCGGTCCGGCGCTCGCGCAACTCATCTTCGGCTACGCGGTGGCCTTGGCGATGACGTATATCGTCGCGTTGATCATCGACGCGCTGGCGCCCTCGTTCGGCGGAGTGAAGAATCAAACGCAGGCGTTGAAAGCCGCCGCGTACGCGTGGACGCCGGTGTGCGTCGTCGGTGTGCTGAACATTTTGCCCGGGCTCGGCGTGATCGTCGGCTTGCTTACACTCGTCGCGCTGGTCTACACGATCTATCTGCTCAATCTTGGTTTGCAGCACACGATGCAGACGCCATCGACGCGTTCGGCAGGCTACACCGCCGTGGTGATCGTCATCGGCGTCGTGATCGGATTCATCCTGAGCTTCATCGTCGGCAGCGTGACGGGCATGTCGAACATTTATCGCGGCGGCTACACCAACGGTGCGATCGGCGACACGCATTTCGAGCCGAACAACAACGCGCTCGGTGCGCTCGCGGCGATGGGTGCGCGCGCCGACGAAGCCAACCGCAAAATGGAAGCGGCCAAACTGTCGAAGGATCCGAACGCACAGGCGCAAGCCGCGGGTGCGGCGGCCGGCGCGATGCTCGGTGCGATGATGGGCGGCGGCGATCAAGTCGAAGCGCTGGCGCCGGATACGCTGAAACCGTTCCTGCCCGCGACACTATCGGGCTTGCCGCGCACGAGTTTCGAAGCTGCGCGTAACGCGGCGATGGGCATCCAGGTTTCCAACGCCAAGGCAACCTATCGCAACGCACAGGGCGGCCCGGAAATTACTGTCGAAATCACCGATAGCGGCGGCGCGAAAGGCTTCATGGCCATCGCCGGATTTGCCGGCATGGAAGAAGACAAGCAGACCGATCACGGTTACGAAAAAAGCTATCACGAAGGTGGCCGGCTGGTTCACGAAGAATGGAATAGCAGCGGCAGCGGCGAATATACGGTGATTCTCGCCGATCGTTTCGTGGTCGAGGTGCACGGTTCCGGCGTGGCCGATATCAATGCACTGAAAGCGGCGGCGGCGAGCGTGAATCTGGCTGGGCTCGAAGCGCTGAAAGGCCAAGGCGTCAAGCGCGGTTGATGTTACGAAAACGGCGCGAGCGGTCGAACCGCTCGCGCCGTTTTTTTGCGCGATTACTTCGCGGCGTGCGAATCGAAGGTGATGCGAACGGGGATTTCGTCGCTCACGTCCGGCACGTACTTGGTGACACCGAAATCCGAACGCTTGATCGTGGTCGTCGCGTCGAAACCGGCCGAGGGTTTCTTCATCATCGCGTTATCGCCGATCTTGTTGACCTTGGCATCGAGCGTGACTGGTTTGGTGACGCCGTGAATGGTCAGATCGCCGGTGATCTTCAGCGCGTTTTCACCGGACTTTGCGATCTTGGTGCTCTTGAACGTGATGTTCGGGAATTTTGCGGCGTCGAAGAAATCCGGCGATTTAAGATGCTCGTCGAGCTTCGGCACACCCGTGTGCAGGCCGTCGAGCGGCAATGTGATATTGATGCTGGATTTGGTCAGATCCTTGGTATCCAGTTCGAAATCGCCGGTGATTTTTTCCAGCGATGCACTCGGATTCGAGAACCCAAGATGATTCCAGGTGAAGATCACCTGCGTGTGAGTGGCATCGATATCGTATTTTTCCGCGGCGACTGCGGGCAGTGCGGCGGCGGTCAACAGCGAAGTCAGCAAAATGCGACGAAATACCATAGTTGTTCTCCTTTCTTTTTGATGGATCAGATGACGCGACAAACCTCGTCGAAGGCGTAGCGCTCTTCGCGTGGACGGATGACGGCTGGATTTCCATAGCCGATGTTGATGAGAAAATTCGATTGGGTGTCGGTACCGGCGAAAAACAATTCGTCGACGAGCGCATTGTTGAAACCCGACATCGGCCCACAATCCAGACCGAGCGCGCGCAACGCGATGATGAGATACGCACCCTGCAACGAGGAATTGCGAAACGCGGTTGCCGCGATCGCATCAGGCTTGCCGGCAAACCAGGTGATGGCGCTCGAATCTTCCTTGTACAAGCGCGGCAGCGCTTCATGAAACGACTGATCGCTGCCGACGATCGCCGTCACCGGCGCGGCCATGGTTTGCGCGACGTTGTCAGGACTCAGCGCACGCGCGAGTTTTTCCTTGGCCTCGGCCGAACGCACGAAAACGAAACGCGCAGGCGAGGCGTTCGCGCTGGTCGGCCCGAGCGCGGCGAGCGCGTAGGCCTCGCGCAGTTGCGCGTCGTCCACCGGCCGATCCAGCCACGCATCGGCGGAACGTCGATACGTCCGCGCGTTGCGGAAAATCTGATCGAGCGCATTGTCTGACATCGGGTGTGCCACGTGCCGGAACTCCTTGAAGCTAGTCGTGCTGAATAAGGCCGCGCGAAATCCGATTCAAGCCTCAGCAATAGAACGATGTGTTCCGCATTCCATTTCAGTGCCCGTGCGCGGCGGATTTGGACAACGCGCAATCGGTCGATGCGCATACTACGTGTTCGAGCTGCAATGTCGCGTGACTGATCCCGAAACGCTGCGCGATCAAGGCGCGCACGGCGCTCAGCGTGGCGCTATCGGATTGCAATGCGGCGACATCGCGTTCGATGTGCGCGGTCAGCAGGACATGTCCGCTGCTGACCGACCATACATGCAGATCGTGCACGCCGGCGACGCCGGGCATCTCGCGCAGCGTCTGCTCGATCGCGGCCACGTCGAATCCGCTGGGTACGCCTTCGAGCAGGATGTTGACACTGTCTTTCAGCAGGGTCCACGTGCGCGGCAGGATCCACACGCTGATGGCGATGGCGACGATCGGATCGATCGGCGTCCAGCCCGACCACGCGATCACCGCACCCGCGATCAGGACCCCGATCGAGCCGAGCATGTCGCTCCACACTTCGAGATACGCGCTTTTCATGTTGAGGCTGTGCTGGCTGCCGTGATGCAACAGACGCATCGCGGCCAGGTTGATCATGAGCCCCAGCGCCGCCAGCACCATCATTGGTACCGCGTGGATCGGGTCCGGATCGCGCAGCCGGCCGATCGCAGAAATGAAAATGTATACCGCGGCCAGGATCAGGATCGCCGCGTTCAGCGCCGCGGCCAGGATTTCGAAACGCGCGTAGCCGAACGTGCGCTTGGCGTCGGCCGAGCGCTTGCCCAGGCGCAGCGCAACCAGCGCGATGATCAGCGCGGCGGTATCCGTGAGCATGTGCGCCGCGTCGGAAATCAGCGCGAGACTGTGCGTGAACCAGCCGCCGACGGCCTCTGCGACCGTCAATGTCGCCGTGAGCGCGAGCACGATGCGCAGCGATTTCTCCGGCGCGCGCGCGTAGCCGTGATCGTGCGCCGCGTGATCGTGGGACGCGTGTGCGGCGTCGTGGGAATGCGCGTCATTCATCGAAGCGATTATCGCACGCCCGGTTTGCCGCTCAGCGGCGGCGCGTGCGGAACCGTACAATGCGGCCATGCAGCCGCCCTCAAACGACCGTACCGATCGAGCCGTCTGCTGGATCGTCACCGACGGCGCGGCCGGCAATCTGCGTCAGGCCCGCGCGCTCGCGCAAGCCATGCATGTCGATGTCATCGAACACGAAGTCAAGTTGCGCGGACCTTGGCGATGGTTCGCGCCGCGTTTCACGACCGCGTTGCCGCTCGGCATTTCCGGTGAATTGCGTTCGCACCTGAAAGCCCAATCGTTGCCGGTGATGGCGATCGGATGCGGACGGCAAGCCGCCAGCGTCACGCGCGCGCTGCATCAACTGGGCGATGGAAAAACGTTTACGGTGCAGATTCTCGATCCGCGCATCGATCCGGCACGGTTCGATGTCGTCGTGGTACCGCGTCACGACGGGCTCGACGGACCCAACGTCATCCGCACTTTGGGCGCGCTCAATCCGGTGGACGAAACGTGGCTCGCCGACGGTCTTGCCAACTATCCGCTGGTCGATCAGCTGCCGCATCCGCGCACGACATTACTGATCGGCGGTCCACGGCGCGGAATGGACATGACCGATGCGTGGTTCGACACCCTGCTCGCGCGTGTCGCAAGACTTTCCGCGCGCGACGGAGGAAGTGTGTTGATCGCCTGTTCCCGGCGCACGCCCGATGCGTGGCGCACGCGGTTGCGTGGCCTGATCACGAGCGGTTGCGCACACATCTGGACCGGGCCTGCCGATGGTGTCAATCCGTATCCGGCCTATCTGGCCGCGGCCGATCGCATCGTGGTCACGCCGGATTCGGTCAACATGATTTCCGAAGCGTGCGCGACGGGAAAACCCGTGTTCACGTCGCTACCGCCGAACGCGCCAGCCAAGATCGGTGCGTTTCACGCCGAGCTGACTGAGCAAGGCTGGCTCCGCGAGCTTGGCGACAATGTGGATTTTTCCACTTTGCGGCAAACCGCTCCGTTGCGTGAACTGGCGGTCACGGCGGGAAAAGTGTGGCACGTCATCGAATCGACACGACCGGATGTCGCCGTCGCGCTAGCCCGCGACTGAGCCGGAGAAATCCAGGCCGAGCGATGCCGCCACGCCGATGACATCGGCGGCATGCCTGTTCAACTCGTCGTCGCGCGGCACGATGCGTGGACGCATATCGAGCGTGCAATCCAGCGCGCGTTTGAGCAGGTTCGCGTGCGCGCGTGCCAACGCATCGGCGTCGTGCGCCGGCAGAACGGCCGTGTCGCGCGCCAGGCCGATCAGTTGCGTGCTGTTGCCGCTCATCAACAACTCCGGTTTGCGGTGCGAATGCAGCAGCACGAGCAACTGCAAAATGAATTCGATATCGAGCAGCGCGCCGGCGCCCTGCTTCAAATCGAGCGCGGACGCCGTCGATCGATCGCGCTCGCCGCGCCAGCGTTGGCGCATCGCGGCGATCTGTTTGGGCACCTCGACGGCATCGCGCTCACGCGCCAACAGCGCGTCGCGAATCGTCCCGAACCGGCGGCTCACGTGATCTTCGCCGCAGATCGCGCGGGCGCGCACCAATGCCTGCGTTTCCCAGACCCACGCCCGATCGCGCTGATATTCCTCGAACGCATCCAGGCTGACCACGAGCAGGCCTTTTCCGCCGTCCGGCCGCAAACGGATATCGACGTCGTAGAGTTTGCCGGCGTGCGTCTGTGTGGTCAGCCAGTGCACCACGCGTTGCGCGATGCGCGCGCAGTAGCGCGATCCTTCCAGCGGACGTTCGCCATCGCTTTCGACGTGCGACAAAGTACCATCGTATACAAATACCAGATCCAGATCGGACGCGAATCCCAGCTCCGAACCGCCGAGACTGCCGTAACCGATCACCGCGATACCGCCGCCCGGCAGGCGGCCGTGGCGGCTGGCGACATCGCGCTCGGCCAGCGCGACGACGCGATCGATCACCACTTCGGCCGCTTCGCTCAGCGCGCGCGCCGTCGATGCGGCGGCACGCCCTTCGCGATAATCCAGACCGAGCCGGAACGCGGCGCTCTGTTTTTCTTCCTGCAGGATTTCAATTTCGCGTTCGTCGTCTTCCACCGCCACATGCGCGACACGACGTTCGATGCCGGACGACAGTTCGACCTGATCGCGTGCCGAACGATTCAATGTCGATACCAGCAAATCGTCCAGCAATAACGGATGCGCGATGACGCGTTCGGCGAGCAGCGCGCTGTCGGCGAACAGTTCGACGACGCGCGCGCGCGCGGCCGGCTGTTCTTCGAGCAGAACCAGATACGCCGGGCGGCGCAGCACGGTCTGGACCAGACGCAACAAGCGCTCCAGACAGGCGACCGGCGCCACGCTCTCGGCGGCGGCGGTGAGCAGACGCGGCATCAATCGGTCGAATCGCGTGCGCGTCTTGCCGGCCAGCGAACGCGCGGCGGGATTCGTGATCAGCGCTGAAAGCTGCGCGTACAACGCGTGGGCGTTGTCGAATCCGAGCGCGCGAAGTTCGTTTTCCGTTGCTTCGCCTGATCCGAGCCGGTTCCAGAAAATGGATGTCGTGATGCCGCCGTTCGCGGCATCTTCGGGGCGCACCGCCGTCGGCGCGAGGACGGCGGCGAACTCGTCGCTGACGCGCGCGCGAACGCGAGCGATGTCGGATTCCAGCGCGGTCCAGTCGGCGCAGTCGAGCGCGGCGGCCATGCGCTCGCGATCGAGCGAGTCGGTGGGCAGATCGTGGGTTTGCTCGTCGCGCAACATCTGCACGCGATTTTCGATGCGTCGCAAATAACGGTACGCATCGCGCAGCGTCTTTGCGCTGGCCGACGATAGCGCGCCGATACGCTCGCACGCCGCTAACGCCGGCAGCAGACCGGTTTCGCGCAACGACGGTTCGCGGCCGCCGCGGATGAGCTGCAACAATTGCACGATGAATTCGATTTCGCGGATGCCGCCGGGCCCGAGTTTCAAATGTTGCGATAAATCCTTGCGCGCGACTTCGCCGTCGATCAGCACTTTCATTTCACGCAGGCCGGCGAACGCGGTGTAGTCGAGATAACGGCGATACACGAACGGGCGCAACGTTTCGATCAGGCGCTTGCCGGCGACGAGATCGCCCGCGACCGGCCGCGCCTTAATCCACGCGTAGCGTTCCCAATCGCGACCTTCGCGTTGATAGTACTGTTCCATCGCCGAGAAACTCAGCGCGACGCGGCCGGCGCTGCCGAACGGGCGCAGTCGCAAATCGACGCGGAAAACGTAGCCGTCGGACGTTATTTCGCCGAGCAGTTTCGCGAGCATTTGGCCGGCGCGCGCGAACCAGGTTTCGTTCGGGATCGCATGCGCGCCGTCGCTCATGCCGTTGTCGGGAAACGCGAGAATCAGATCGATATCCGACGAAAAATTCAGTTCGTCGCCGCCCAGTTTGCCGAGACCGAACACGACCAGACGTTGCCGTTCGCCGCTGTCGCTGCGGGGAAATCCGTGACGTCGGGCGAGCGCGGCTTCGGCGAACTCGTACGCCGCCGCGAGGCACGATTGGGCCAGCGCGCTCGATCCTGCGATGGTGTCTTCGACGCTATCCAGACCGTTGACGTCGCGCCAGATCAAGCGAATCGCTTCGCGCCGACGATAACGGCGCAACGTGCGCATCGCCCAGGCTTCATCGATCGCATCGGTCAGCGTGAGCGGCCGCGCGTCGGCCAGACGCGGGTCGGACATCACGGCCAAGCCGTCGGCGCTCAGCAACTCCGGCTCGCGCAAAAGGCTGGCGTGCGCGAAATCGCTCGCCAGGACGAGGCGCTGCACGTGCTCGGCAACGCCGGCGTCGTCGTGATACGGAACGTTGGCTTCGCGACATCGCGCGAGCACGAGCGCGTACCGCGTTTCGACGAATTCGCTCAGGCGGTGGGACAGCGGGAGACGCGACATTTTGTGATTTAAGCAGATTGCTCGAAACAATCCCAAAGCCGACGTTCTTAACCGGGCACGAGCAAAAATAAAAAACCCGCCGCGATTTCTCACGGCGGGCCCACCTCCCCCACATTCTTATTGCGCAGCACACTTGGCAGCGCTGCGCGCATACATAGCTCAGCGCGCGCGATTTGCCACGTCGCGGCGCAGCAATACGGCGCGATTTGTTAAACGGCTGAACGGAAAAACGTGCGGTCCCCGGCGGCATTCCTGGCCCTACGCAGCTAGACTTGAGGACACAGAGGTTGCTGCCGTGAATTCGACACCCGCCGACATGCCGGCCAACGATGCCGACGGTCAAAGTTCGGACGCCATGTTCGAGGCGGTGTATGCGCGGCTGAAAGCCATCGCCGGCGGCCAGCTTGCCGGGCGCGAACGCGGCAGTTTGAACACCACGGCGTTGGTGCACGAGTTGTACTTGCGTGTCAGCGCCAACGGCGAACTGGTTTTCTCACATCCGGCGCAATTTTTCGCGTACGCGGCGCGCGCGATGCGACATCTGTTGAGCGATCGCGCGCGCGATCGCCTGCGCCAGCGCGC
>JBDUEI010000140.1:0-15236 GCA_040002515.1 Rudaea sp.
TGCGGTTCGAGTTCCTGGATGATTTCGAGCGCGCGGATTTTCGGTGCGCCGGAAACGGTGCCGGCGGGGAAGGTGGCTTTGAGCACGTCGATGTAGCTCAGTCCTTCACGCAGATCGCCTTCGACCTGGCTGACGATGTGCATCACATGCGAATAGCGTTCGATGACGAAACTTTCGGTGAGTTTCACGCTACCCGTTTTGCTGACTCGGCCGACGTCATTGCGGCCGAGGTCGATGAGCATGAGGTGTTCGGCGCGCTCTTTCGGATCGGCGAGGAGTTCGGCTTCGAGCGCGAGATCCTCATCGCGCGATTTGCCGCGCGGTCGAGTGCCAGCGATCGGGCGAAGCACGACCTTTCCTTTCTTGAGCCGCACCAGAATTTCCGGTGAGGAGCCTACGATCTGGGTCGTACCAAGATCAAGAAAATACATGTACGGCGACGGATTCAATGCGCGCAACGCGCGATACACGTCGACCGGTCGCGCGCGGAACGGAACCGAAAGGCGTTGTGACGGCACGACCTGGAAGATGTCGCCGGCGCGAATATACTCTTTCGCTTTTTCCACAAGTGCACAATATTCATCTTGCGTGAAGGTGGATTTGAAATCCGCTTCGGCCAGCGATTTCGGATCGATTACCTCCGGATAACTCGGGCCGGCACGGCGCAATCGGAATGTGAGTTCGTCCAGACGTCGCTGCGCGCGCGCATAGGCCTGCGGTTGCACAGGATCGGCGTGCACGATGAGATAAAGACGGCCTTTCCGATTGTCGAATACGGCGACTTCTTCGCTCAGCATCAACAGAACATCCGGCAACCCCAATCGATCGGGCCGTTCTTTCTTCAGTTTCGGTTCGATGTACGCGATCGTTTCGAATCCGAAATAGCCGACCAGCCCGCCGCTGAATTCCGGCATGTGCGCGAGGTGCGGCACGTTGTACTGTTTGCGGATGGCGTCGATCTCGACCAGCGGATCGGCGAGATCGCGCTGTTCGGAGACGTGACCGAAATCCTCGATCGTCAAACGATGCCCGTGCAGTTTGAAAACGCGTTTGCACGGCAGGCCGATGATCGAATAGCGGCCCCAGTTCTCGCCGCCTTCCACCGATTCGAGCAGATAGGTGTATGGCCCGTCGGCGAGTTTCAGATACACCGACAGCGGCGTGTCGAGATCGGAAAACACCTCGCGCGCGACCGGGATTCGGTTATAGCCTTGCGCGGCGAGCGCATCGAATTCTTGCAGCGAAATCATTCAGCCGTCCACCGTTGCGGAGCTGCGCACGATAGCAAGACCCGGCGCGCCGGGACAGGACCGTCGCAATGGCAAATGGCTGACGCTAGTTCGTATCCTGTCTCGTCGGCGGTGAGGGCTTTGGTTTTTCACGGACTTCGCTCGGCATCGGCAGTGGAACGACGGAGCCGATATCGACATGACCGAACTGCGTCTGCAGAAAATTCGAAAATTCCTGATCCTGGCGTTTGTAAAACGTCTCGCCCACTTCGCGCGTTCCATCCGCGTGCGTGATCAGAATGTGGCCGACCATGCCGAGCCGTGAACCTGTCACGTTTCGCCGCTCCTCCTCGAACTGTCTCGTGGCGCGACGCAGTGCCACCGCATCGCCGTATTTTTTGTCGAGTTCCGAAAACAGCTGGCCCGCCGCGACGCGCTCTTCCGGCGTCAGCTTCTCATACGCCGATTGGAGCGCGCCGCTGGCCAGATCGCCGTGTTGTTCCGCGGCGATGCCGAGCCATGCGGTTCCGCGAATCCGGTCCGGCGCAATGTTGCCGATGCCATTGAAATAGAGAACGCCGACGTTGTATTGCGCGACTTTATTCGCCCAAAAACCCGACAGCTCGAACATATCGATGGCCTGGCGATAATCCTTTTTCGCAAGATAAAACGCGCCGACTTGCGCGAAGTAATTGCCTGGAAATGCGCGGCCGATTTCTTCGGCCGAGGCCATCTGCACGACGGCCATCGCGACGGCGCAGAACACCGTTTTTGTCATGAATCGCATACGCTTCTCCCGAATTTTTGATCACGACGGACGACTGAGTCGGAGCGTCGCATATTTTTCGTCGAGACGACCGATACGGCGCACGGTCAGGTCGGCGCCATCGGTTTGCGCGGCATTCCCTTTAGCAGCAAACGGAATTCGACGCCATGTCCGTCCTCGAGATTGCGCGCGCTGGCCGCGCCGCGATGCGCGGCCGTGATCAGGCGCACGACGTACAGGCCGAGGCCCAGATGCGGCGTTTCCGATGGTTTCGTCGCGGCAGACGGCCGCAAGCTCACTAGCGAATCGAACAGACGATCCTGCATCGTCGGCGGCAGCGGCGGGCCGCTGTTGGCGACGCTCAGTTCCATGCCGTCGTCCCGCGCGCGCAGCGCGATGTGAATCCATCCGTCGTCCGGCGTGAAACTGCGCGCGTTGTCGACCAGTTTGTCGAGCGCCTGCGCGATCAGTTCCGGCGCGCCGTGCATGAAGATCGGTGTCGATGGCAAATCGAATTCGAGACGGCGCGGCGCGATGATCGGTCGATAACTTTCCACGCACCCGCGCACGACAGCGGTCAGATCGAAATCCTCGGCTTCGGCGCCGCCGATGGCGCGCTCCATGCCGTTGGCCTGGCTCATCGCGCGGACGATTGCGCCGAGTCGTTCCGCGCCGCCGCGTGCGCGTTCGATGTAAGGCAAGGCGGCGGCGGGCAGTGACTGATGATCGAGGTTGTCGAGCGAGGATTTGACGATCGCCAGCGGCGTCTGCAATTCGTGCGAGAGTTTGCTGGCGAGCGTGCGCAGGTAATCCGTGTAGGCATTCACTTCGTCGAGCAGCCCCGCGAAGCTGCGCGCGAGATCGCCGAGTTCGTCGCGCGCGTCGATCAGCGGCAATGCGGCATTGTCCACTTTTCCACTAATGCGCAATGCGCGATCGGCGGCATCGCGCAGACGACGGATGCGCAGACTCAGCACGCTCGAGAACGCGAACAGCACCCCGCCGGCGACGATCAGCGCGAGCAGGCTGGCGATGGCGACGCTGAGCAAGGCGCGATTGGTCAGCAGCGGCAACGTTTCGCTGGCCTGTTCGAGCAACAGCGCGCCGCGCACTTCGCCGGATGATTTGAGCGGCACAGCCGCGGCGAGCACCACGCCGGAATCGGCGGCGGAACGATGCCACGCCGTCGACGTGACGCCGGACAACGCCTGCCACACCTCCGTTGCGTTCAAGCGTGGCAGCGCGACGGAAAAATCGGCGGCTTCGGTCAATCCCGGTGCGAGAAGCTGGCGGTAGACAACATTCTCGAGCCACCGCCGCCGCGCCATCGGTGCGCCGGTCGGGCTGATCAGCGCACCGGCGGTCGCCACGACCCATCCATCGCCGCTCAAAATCCGCACGCGCATGCCTTCGGGCGCGAACTGCGCGAGTTCATCGGACAATTGTGAGGAAAGCGACAGCAGCGGCAACATATCCGCCGTGTCGCCGCTCGGCGCGTCGGAATCGTAGGCGGCGATCGAAATTTTGTCCGGCATCTGCGCGCGCGGCAATCGCAGTTCGATGCGATAGCTCGAACCGTCTTCCTGCCATGCACCTTCGAGGACGGTCGGCAGCGCGTTATCGGTGGCGTCGTTGAGCGTGAGCGCATCGAAATGTCCCGGCGCGCCGCTGGCGATGAGATAGCGGCGCACGAGTGCTTCACGCTGCAGCGTGAGTGTCAGATGATCGCTGACCGCGGCGCGCGGATCGCGCGCGTCGACGCGATTGCGCGTTGCGTCGCGCACATTCGCGAGCAAATAAATCCAATCATCATCGCTGCACAGCAGCGCGGAGAGTTTTTCAGGATCGTTCGGTGGTCCGAGTTTTTGCGCGTAGGAGATGATTCGTTTCCAGTCGTCCGCATAACCGTCGATGGTGATTTTTCCCGGCGCGGGATGCACGTAAAGTGCGGCGCCCGCAGGCGGCAGTTCGGCATTGAGTGCATTCAGGCTGCGCGCCAGCGCGCGCGCCGACGCAATCAGCGTTTGTTCCTGGCCTTGGCGCAACAACTCCTCCATTTGCCGCACGAAAAGCCAGCCCGCCAGCGGCAGCGCGAGCGTGGACAGTGCGATGAGGAGGAGTTTGAAGCGAAGGGACATGCGAGGAGAGAGTAGGAATTCGGGATTGGGATTCGAAAGTATGGGGTTCTACAGCGCCCGAATCTCGAACAGTAAAATCCGAATCTTCACGTCGTCCATCGATACCCCACGCCGTGTACGGTTTCGATCGCGTCGAAAGCGGCGTCGATCGCGATGAATTTCTTGCGGATGCGTTTGATGTGCGAGGTGATCGTCGCGTCATCGACGACGACTTGTGCTTCACGCATCAGCTGATCGCGATTCTTGACGTGGCCGGGAAAACGCACGAGCGTGTGCACCATCCAGAATTCTGTGACGGTGAGCGGCACTTCTTCGCCGTTCCAGGTGACGCGCATGCGTTCGGCTTCGAGTTTGAGCGGGCCGTGTTCCACGACGGTTTCTTTCGATGTCGGTTTGCTGAGCGCGTCGAGACGGCGGAACAATGCGCTGATGCGCGCGGCCAGATGATGCAGGCTCACGTCTTTGGTGAGGTAATCGTCGGCGCCCAGACGCAGGCCGGAAATCACGTCGAAATCCGAATCGCGTGCGGTCAAGAAAATGATCGGCAGCGCTGGCGATTTCGCGCGCAATTCGCGGCATAGTTCGAAGCCGCCGTCGGGTTCGTCGCCGAGGCCGACATCGATAATGACCAGTTCCGGAAAACGCGTGCCGAACGCGCGGCTGGCTTCCGGCCGCGAACCGTATCCGGCGACCTGATAGCCGAACCGCGTCAGCGCTTCGACGTAATTGGCGCGGATGGAAGGTTCGTCTTCGACGATGGCGATGCTGCGGCCCATAAATATCCCGAGGTTGAACAAGTGAGGTGCGCGCCGGTCGCCCGGCCTTCGATTCTCGCATTCGGTTGTGAATGCATCGAGATCAGCATAGGGCCGCACCACGGCGACGACAACGGGCGCAGCGCAGACGTCAGAACTTCGCCATAAACCATCGCGATACGGGCCGAATCGCCGCCGCGCGCGCGCCGCAATCGAGCCGAATCTGGGCTGGCGCGAAAACCTGCGCTCATCGAAAAGTAAAACAATGAAAACCGATCGCCCCGAACCGAATGCAGAACTTTCACGTTCCTTCGAACCGTTGCGCTTCGTCTTCGCCATCGGCGCGCTGGTGCTCGGCCTGGCCGTGAGCGTGCGCTTCTAGGATCGAGCTGAAATGGACATTTATCTTCCCGCCGATTTCTACGCCCTGCGCGCCGACCTGAACGACTGGCGCGATGTGGGAACTTCAACCGAGCCCGAACAGTCTGCTGATAGGTGCGGCGACCGCAACGCGTGCGCCGATCCATCCTGGAAAGTATTTTAAAGTTTGTCAGGACCGCGCCGGGGATTTCATCCAACCTCCCCGACATACCCGGCGCGGCCTTTTTTTGAAACATGATCGGATGTCCTGCAACGGGACGTGACCTGTCCGCCTGACGCGCTCGCGCTTTGCCTATCATTCGCGCGCGCCGATTCGAATAACACGCGACCAATAAAAATTCTCGATCCGGCCATTCCACCGCATCGCTCGATGCGGTCGTTCCCAACGATAACGAATGGACTCTTATGTTTCGATTGTCTTCACTTTCATGCGAGTTACGCCGGTGTCTGGCCGGTGCGTTATTGAGTTTGCCACTGGCGGCGTTCGCGAGCGCGCCGCAAGAAACGTTTCTCCCGCCGCAGACGATTCCGCTGCCGGGCACGATGACCTTCAGCAAACTCGTCGTTGCCGACGTTAACGGCGATCACTACGACGATATCGTGGCCATCGGTTTAGATAGTGACGGACCCGTCATCGATATTTATCTGAATGAAGGCAAGCCGCGCAGCAGCGCGCAAGACGTCACCTTCATCAAGCAACGACTGATTCTCAAAGGACACACGAATACTGACGCGTCGATCGACAACGTAAAGTTCAGCAACGGTTTCGATCTGCAAGTCGTCGATCTCGACAACGACGGCAAACCCGACATTCTCGCCAGCGACGCGGCCTCCGGCGAAATTTTCGTGCTGTGGAATCAAGGCACGAATGCACCCGCGCCCTTCGTATTCGTACCGGACACGTCCGACCCGACCGCGCCGTCGATGACGTTTTTCAGCCAGCTCGCGACACGCGGCAGTTTCGGTCCTGTTCTCGGCACACCGATTTACGTGACCGCCGCCGACCTCAAGGATGGATCGGGTCGCAAGTCGATTGTGGCGTATCACGGAGGTCTTCAACTGGATTCATCGACCGCCGAGCACGCGCCGTTCAATCGCCGCAACTACGAATCGATGGCCATCATTTATCCGCTCGGCAGCGGACGTGCTTTCGATATCGTCAAGCAGCGCGACGCGTGGCCCGATTGCGATTTGGCGTTCGGTTCGACCGCACCGGCCTGCGCCGGGTGGGCGGACGGCATGACGCCGAATACGTCGCTTTACAATTTTCGCATCAGCGATGAAAACGGTCGCAGCAATCTGGGTTTCGCCGACGCGGCGAGCGATATCCTGAGCATCGACGGCTGGCAAGACAAAGGCACGCCGCAACAGGCGTATGTGGTCGGCACCTATCGGCCGAATGCTTCGCCGGGTTTGCAGGTCCTCGCCGGCCACGGCGCCAACGGATCGGACTCGGTCTGGCTGCAAGGCGGTGGACAAGTCCATGAGTTCGTTGCCGACAATACGCTCGCGTTGATGCGCCAGAGAACGGCGATCGATACGGCCATCACGACTGCGATTTCCACGACGGTCAGCGTCAAAGAACGATCCGCAGGCGCGACGTTCGGCGCATTGAGTAGCGGCGCGACCGCGCTCATCACGGGCGGCGGCATGCGCGTGGTTTACGATCCGAGCAATGCCGGCTCTGCGGTCGATCAATTGGTGCCCGAGTACTTGCGCCGTGATGGTCAGATCGGCGGTTGGCTCGGCTGGGCATCACTCGGTTCCGGATCGGCGTTACTCTCGTTGTCGGATTACTGCCGTGCGCCGGATCCGTGCGCGAGCCAATTGAGCTGGTATCACAAACCGCTGAGCGGCGATCCTTCGCCGGCGATGCATTGGGGTGGCGCGCACACGCTCGTGATGCTCGACTTCGCGCGCGAAACGACAACGCCTTCCGGCACGCAGTTCGAACCGTTCTTCCAGCAGCCCGATGACGCGAGGTTCCAAGCCTTCTCGATCATGGGCGGATCGATCAATCACAAACCGTTCATCGCGGCGGGACATTTTGCCTCGCCGAGTGAATCGGCGTTGGTGATACTCGATCATTCCGATGGCGCGATGACGGATCCGATGTGGAATCATCTGGTGTTGTATCGGCCCGATACGTCTAAAACGTATCGTTCGCCGGTGCCTCACGTCGACGGGTTTGCGATCGGCGAGTACATCAGCGATCACATGGTCGAAAAGGTAGGCAGTTTTCAGCAGGGTACGAAGAGCCTGACCCTCCTCGGTTCCGCGTTCGGAACTGACCAACCCGACGTGATCCGTTACGTAACGGTGCGAGACGCAGCAACGCACGCGATGCAGGGCATATTTCCCGTCGATCCGCCCGAAGTCGTCAAAGAGATCGGCATGAGCGGCACGATCCTCGAAGACGGCGTTGTCGTGCCGGGTTTCAGCACGCTCGCACTGGGAAAATACGAGGTGCAAGTTCACAACGCCAATGCGGTTTCCGACTGGACG
This sequence comes from Rudaea sp., assembly GCA_040002515.1. Classification (GTDB taxonomy): domain Bacteria; phylum Pseudomonadota; class Gammaproteobacteria; order Xanthomonadales; family Rhodanobacteraceae; genus Rudaea. The sequence goes on from JBDUEI010000140.1 coordinate 7,775, forward strand.
CCGATTTCGGTGGGCAATCCGCGCGGCATCATCTCGACCGACTACGACTGGCTGGCCGGTCGCACCTGCGGTTTGGTGCCGAATACGAAAGATGGCGGTCTGTGGCCCAAGCAGATCACGGTTTCCGTGACGGGGTTTTCCGACGCCGAGTTGCAAGCCGTGCGCTGGGTCAAAACCGATGGCGCCGCGGTCGAGGTGTCTGCTACCGGCTTCGCCACATTCGACGCAACGTCCAAGACGATCACGCTGACGGTCCCTCAGGGCAAACTCTCCGATGGATCGTGGCGCGTTTTCATCAAGGCTGCCGACACGTGGATCAAGGTGCAGAGATCGTGGAATGTCGCCAGTGATTCGGCCACGCTCGACGCGTGCGCTGCGCAGGTCGATTTCAAGAATGAGGAAGCCTATTCGCAGTGCACGAACGATGACTATTACCTGAAAGCTGTCGATTACACCGTGTGGCCGAATCACGCCGACGGCGCGTTCCGGTATTTCGGGAGCGGCTTTGCGCAAAACCGTATTCGATCGGTCGCGCTGAAACAGAGTGGACATCGTTACTTCAGCCAGTCGGTCGATGTGCTTAGCGATAACGAGATCCATGTCAATTTCGGCGACCTGTCAGAGCAGCTGACACCGAACGTGCCGCTCGATTTGTATTTCTACTCCGAAGCGGGCGATGTTGTGCAAGCCAATGGCGTTTCAGCGGCCGGCGGTAAGCAGAGCTGGCGCACTGTTCGAAACGGGGATTGTCATCAGTCCATGCCGCAATTCACGACTGTCGGTGGAGGCTCCGGCAAAGATGGCGCATTCCAGGCCGGCGATGTCATCAGTGCCACGGGTAAAAACCTCATGTATCCGGTGCCCACCGCCAATCGCCTTATCCTCACCGATCAGAACAGCGGCGCCAAATACGCCCTTCCGCCGCGCTTGCCGGAGGACTTCTACACCCGCCATTACGACAACGACGCCGGCAAACTTCTGTTCGTCATACCGAATGACGACGAGTGGGAAAATTTCAAAATTGCCGATGGCGACGGCCTGCTAGAGAGTTGGGCGCCGCCGCCGTATGTTTCTTATGTCATCGAAGCAGGTACTACCGCAGCCACCGAGGCATCCGTTTCGGCGTGGGCGGCAGGCTCCGGCGTTCTGGGCGGCTTCACGGCGGGGATCTATCTTTCCGGGAACACGCCCACCGGTGTGCTGAACTGGATTGCCAGCAAAATCGGTATTGACGCAAAGCCCGCGCCGGGAACCGCGGGCGACGATCAGCCTCGCAATGACGGGATGTATGTCGTTACCTACATGTCGAACGACGGAATGACCCGAGACGCGAATATTTATACGGCGGTCTTTCGTAGCGATCCGGGCAACCTGTTATCGAATGCGAAACAAGCTATTTACTATCAAGGTCGTGGCACGTATTCCAATTCGCGAAATATCGGATTGTGGCCTTGTACTTACGAGTACGGATTTCCGATATACGGCTGCATGCTGACCATCAGCGCTTTCGCCTCGAACGATCCGAACGGAATTTCTATACCTCAAAAATGGGGCACGTGGAACCTCATGTGGCTCCCGGAACGCTTCTTTGTCGGAGAATCACAGTCCATGGCAATCGGCGTGGGCGATATCCGAAGCTTGATACCGTATCCACCGGGAGCTGATCTGCAGTTCTCCTGGCGAGCCGGACCGGTTCCGCTGAATTACGATTGGATACAGACCGGCATGCAAAGCAGGATGATAACGACCGACGCCTCGAACGATTGCACCAAGCTTTGGTCGACCAATCAATCGGTGTGCTTTCAAAAGCCGATGCTGCAGTAGTAGTCACGGCTTAATTCCTACGCAAGATATTCGGCAGATATCCAATTGGCGAGACAATTTTTTTGTCATGTGCTCGTTTAATAACGAGCACTAGTCAAGCCGCGACGCTTCTGTTTTTCATCGTGGCGATGACTTCTCGATAGTCCTTCGCCCCAAAAATCGCCGAGCCGGCCACGAACGTATCTGCGCCGGCTCGCGCGATTTCGGCGATGTTGTCCGCTTTCACGCCGCCGTCGACTTCGAGGCGAATAGTGCGTCCGCTGCGATCGATCATCTCGCGTGCCTTGCGCAGTTTGTCGAGCGCCGAGGCGATGAAACTCTGGCCGCCGAATCCGGGATTTACCGACATGATCAGGATCAGATCGATCTTGTCGAGCACGTGATCGAGATAACTGAGCGGCGTCGCCGGATTGAACACGAGCCCGGCCGTGCAGCCCGCACCATGAATGAGCTGGATGGTGCGATCAATATGCTCGCTCGCCTCGGGATGAAAGCTGATGCTGCTCGCGCCGGCTGCGGCGAAATCCGGCACGATGCGATCGACGGGTTTCACCATCAGATGCACATCGATCGGCGCGGTGACACCGTGTTTGCGCAGCGCTTCGCAGACCAGCGGTCCGATCGTGAGATTCGGCACGTAATGGTTGTCCATCACGTCGAAATGCACCCAGTCCGCACCGGCGGCGAGGACGTTGTCGACTTCCTCGCCGAGCTTGGCGAAGTTGGCCGATAGAATCGAAGGGGCGATGACCGTTGATTGCTTCATGTCGAATCTACCGTCGCATTTATCGTTGACGAGAAAGACTACTTGAATCCGCGTTGCGCCTGTATCTTCTCATACGCCGTATTGATCTCGCGCGCGCGTTCTTCGGCGCGTTGCTTGAGCGCGTCGGGGACATCACCGAGCTTGTCCGGATGATGCTGGCTGATCAATTTGCGATAGGCGCGTTTGATCTCGCGTTCGTTCGCGCTCGGCGTCAGGCCGAGGATCGCGTAGGGATCCTGTCCGATCGGATTGTCACGTGGCCGGTCGCGAGTGCGGTCTTGCTGCGTGCCTTGTTGGTAAGCGAATCCGTAGCCCTTCATCGCCGCCAGCGCCGATAGTTCACTCTCGTGCACATTCAGAGACCAGCACAGCTTACGCACGATGCGTAGTTTTTCCGCTGGCAGCGGGCCTTCGGCATAGACGATTTCGAGCAACATATCCAGCAGAAGGAATGCAAGATCGCGCCGGCCGCTGGCCCACGCTTTCAGATCGGCGATCACCGCCGTCGTGCGGAAGTCGGACTGCTTGCCTTCATTGAAGCGCGCGATGGCTTCCTCGCGCTGGCTCGATGAAAGCTGCATGCGGTCCATCAGGTTTTCGGTCGCGACGATTTCCTGTTCGGACACGCGCCCGTCGGATTTCGCAATGGCGCCGGCCAATCCGAACAAAGGTGCGATGAACGATCGCGGCGAACCTGCGGCGACCCGATGCATCTGCATGACGCCGCTGTCCCACAAATGCCCGATGGCGATGCCGATGATCGCGCCGAACATATTGTGAAACAGGAAAATCCCGATCAGCGCGCCGATGAGTTTGCCGGTGAAGTTCATGGCGTGGGAGAGGGTGGTGTCTGCGTGGAATACCATTGCAGGATCTGATCGAGCTCGGCGGCGCTGACCATTCCGGTCGCTGCGCGCATTGCTGCCACGTTGCGGGAACCGTCGCGGTATTGCGCGATCGCCGCGCGCAAATAATCGAGATTCTGACCGGCCAGATGCGGGATATTTTTCGCCGTAGCGATGCCGCGTTCGCCATGACACGCCGCGCACAGCCCGAGCCGCTGCGGCGCTCGCGCCACCGCGTGAGCGCAGAGCGCAAGCAGGATCAAGGCGGCGCTGAGCTGCCTGTAAGGAAAGGTGGACATAGAGCGGCCGATTTTATCAGGCGTTGCTGCGTTGCCGCGATTCTCGGGCGCATTCGGCTAAAATGCGCGATTCGAGGAGTGTTTTCGTGCCCACCACCCTGCATGAGTCGAATCTGCCTGGCCTGAATCTGGTTCATCGCGGCAAAGTGCGCGATGTATACGCGTTGTCGGAACGCGAATTGCTGATCGTGGCGACCGATCGTTTGAGCGCCTTCGATGTGGTGTTGCCCGATCCGATTCCGGGCAAGGGCGAGATGCTGTGCCAGATCTCGAATTTCTGGTTCGAGAAAACCGCGCATCTGATTTCGAATCATCTGACCGGCAAACCGGTCGCGAACGTGTTGCCGGCCGGAACCGACGTCGCGCTGTACGAGAAACGCAGCGTCATCGCGAAACGACTGAAAGCCGTGCCGGTCGAGGCGATCGCACGCGGTTACCTGATCGGCTCGGGCTGGAAGGACTACCAGGCCGATGGCGCGCTGTGCGGAATACGTTTGCCATCCGGACTTCGCCAGGCCGAAAAGCTGCCGCAGCCGATTTTCACGCCGTCGACGAAAGCCGCGCCCGGCAGCCATGACGAGAACATCGGATTCGATCGCGTCGTGTCGCTGATCGGCATCGATCTGGCCGAGCAGGTGCGCGATGCCACGCTGAAAATCTACACGTTCGCCGCCGAATATGCGACTGCGCGCGGCATCATCGTCGCCGATACGAAATTCGAATTCGGCACGGACGAAAAGGGCAAGCTCTACGTGATGGACGAAATGCTGACGCCGGATTCGTCGCGTTTCTGGCCCGCCGACGAATACCGCGTCGGTATCAGCCCGCCCAGTTATGACAAACAATTCGTTCGCGACTATCTCGAAACGCTGGACTGGAACAAACAGGCGCCCGGCCCGAAAGTGCCGGAAGCGATCATCCAACGCACCGCGGACAAATATGCCGAGGCGTTGAAGCGAATTGCTGGCATCGCAATCGCGTGACGAGCCGACGTTCGCGCGGCGCGCTACACTGAGGACGTTCGACCGGAGCTATCCATGAACGCGATGCCGTCAGACCATCTCGACACACGCCGCGACGTCGATCGCTGGCTCGGCAATTACAGCGAAGATCATCGGCATCCGACCAACATCCTCGTGCACTGGATTTGTGTTCCGGCGATCTTGTGGAGCGCGATCGCGATGCTTTGGGTTTTGCCGGTGCCCGCCTTCATCGGCCGACCCGGATTCTGGGCGGGTGTCGCGATGTTCTTTGCGTTGTCGTTTTACCTGCGGTTGTCGCGTCCGCTCGGGTTCGCGATGCTCGCCGCGTTCGTATTGCTCGGCGTCGTCACCGAAGGATTGTATCGATCGATCGGCCCGCACGATTTGTTGTGGCTTGCCATCGGCGTATTCGTCGTGGCGTGGATCGCGCAGTTCGTCGGCCATAAGATCGAGGGCAAGAAGCCGTCGTTCCTTACCGATCTGGCCTATCTGCTGATTGGTCCGGCGTGGATTGTCGCCAAAATCATGCGCCGCGCGGGTATCGCGTACTAATCGCGTAGTAATCGTGGGTTAAAAGAAAGGCGCCATCGAGGCGCCTTTCTTTCTTCTGTCGATGCGAATTACGCGTCAGTGAACGGCAGGGGCCATCATGCTGAACAGCGCCGTGCCGAACAGGATGCCGAGCACGACGAAGATGACGATTTCGATCACGATCTGGATCAGGCTGACCAGACACGCTTTGCCGAAGCCCATCTGCATGCCGGTCGGCATCTTGACCAGCGCATTGATCACCGCGGCGTTGAGCAGGAACACCAGCACGAGGCTGATCACACTCGCAAGACCGCCGGAGCCCAACACCATCTGCAGGATCCAGCTCAGGATGCCCGCAAGGATCGTCACCGTCAGCGCGGCGAGAAATGCGTGCAGGAACTTCGGAACGAATCCGGCAGCGATTCGTGTGGCGAGCATGATGATCAGCGCACCGACGCCGATGGCGACGATGAGCACGACTAAAACTGTCAGCAATACAGTACCCATAGCTTACTCTCCCTAAGCGTTGTTGGATGACGATCCCCCGTGGCGCAGCCGGGTCATCCCGGGCGCGTCACACCTGCGCGTTCTAGCGCGGTTTTGGTTGCCGGCGGCGAAGCCGGCGAACACGATAGCGGCGCCATGGTGACGACAAACGAGAAGGTACGCAACCCGTCGGTGTCCGCTCCGGAACTTTCGCTCCAGAAAGAGCCACTTGGCTCGCTTCGCGCGCCTACGATCAGTGCAGTTTGCCGACGAATTCCAGGATCGTCGCACCCGCCATCAGCGCGATGGTGAATACGATGACGATGTCGATCGCCAGCTGAATCGTCGTGACGACGCACGCCTTCGCGAAACCGATCCGCGACCCGTCGCTGCGCCGGATCAGCAGATCGACCATGACCGCGTTGACGGCGAAGGTCGCGGCGGTCAGCAACAACGCGCTCGACGCCATCATCCCGAGCGTCGCGGCGATCATCCAGAGAATGACGAGCGCAAGAATCGCAACCGTGCTCGTCGCAAATATCGCGTGTGCGAATCGCGGAAAAAATCCGACGGCGATTCGCGTCGCCGCCATCAGGATGAGCGCGCCCACGACGATCGATACCACGATCGAAACGGCAACGTACGTCAACACCGCTTGCATCGAATCAGGCGCTCGTCTTCTCGCGTGGTTTGAGCAGCCAGCGGCACAGCGCGGGCAAAAACACGATAGCGGCGACCATGTTGACGACGAACATGAAGGTCAACAACACACCCATGTCCGCCTGGAACTTGAGTTCGGAAAATACCCACATGCCCACGCCCACGGCGAGCGTTAGCGCAGTATAGAAAATGGCGATGCCGGTGGTTTTCAGCGCGATGAAGTACGAATCGGTGAGCGAGCGGCCCTGGTTCATCGATTCGCGCATGCGCGCGAAAATGTAGATCGCATAGTCCACGCCGATGCCGACGCCGAGCGCGAGCACGGTCAGCGTGTTCACCTTTTTTCCGATGTCCAGATACACCATCAGCGAATGGCCGAGTTCGGTGACGAGAACGAGCGGCAACACGATGCACAATGCGGCGAGCGGATTGCGGAAACTGAGCAGGCACATCAGGAATACGGCGGCGTATAACAGATATAACATTGTGTGATCGACCGCGCGTACTTCGTCGTTGATCGCGGCCATCACGCCGACGTTGCCGGTGGCCAGCCGCAGATTCACCTTGTCGCTGATGATGGATTTCCCGGCGCTTTCCGCGGCCGCCGCGTCCTTCGACAACTGTTCGCGGAAATTCACGTTGGCGCCGGCGAAGATGTGGTTGTCGTCGCGGAATTTCTTCGCGGCCGAAACGACGCGATCGATCGTCGTCGAACGATGATCGGTGAGGAAAATCATGATCGGAATCGCGCTGCAATCCTGATTGAGCAAACCCGAATCGGTCTCAAAACCTTGCGTGTCCTGACGCAGCGCATCGTTGTCGCGCGGCAGCACACGCCAGCGCAGATTGCCTTCGTTCCACCCGGAGTTCACGATCTTCGCGGTGATCGGCAAGCTCATCACCTGCGCGACGCCCTCGACATTGCGCATATGCCACGCGAAGCGATCGATCGTTTCCATGACCGGATAACTCGTGGTGCACGAGTTCGGCGCGGCTTCCGCGATCGCATTGAAGATGTCGACGCCGAGCGCGAACTTGTCGCTGATCAGAACCGCATCGCGGTTGTAG
>JBDUEI010000141.1:0-4643 GCA_040002515.1 Rudaea sp.
AGATGCGCGGATTGAAGACGGGGTGATAACCCATCATCGGCACCATGCTCATGCTTTCGGTGCCGCCGCCGATCATCAGGTCAGCTTCGCCGAGCCGGATGCGATCGGCCGCCATCGCGACAGCTTGCAATCCGGATGAACAGAAACGGTTGACGGTGACGGCGGAAACGACATTCGGCAACCCGGCCAAAAGCACCGCGATGCGTGCGATGTTCATGCCTTGCTCGGCTTCCGGCATCGCGCAGCCGATCACGGCGTCGTCGATTTTCGATTTGTCGATCGATGGACACTTCGCCAGCGCGGCATCGATCGCGAAGGCGAGCATGTCGTCCGGCCGGGTATTGCGAAACACACCGCGCGGTGCTTTGCCCACAGGCGTGCGGACCGCGGCGACGATGTAGGCATCTTGAATTTGCTTGCTCATGAATTTCTCCGTGATCGTCGCGATTAGTTGCGCAAGGGTTTGCCAGTCGTCATCGTGTGGGCGATGCGATCTTGGGTTTTCTGTGTCTGCGCCAGCGCCATGAAATGTTTGCGTTCCAGATCGAGCAGCCATTGCTCATCGACCAGCGAACCGCGTTCGATCTGCCCGCCGCACAGTGTGTCGGCGATGCGCGTCGCGATGTCGACGTCATGCGCCGAAATAAAATTACCTTCTTGCATGTTGACGAGACCCGCCTTGAACGTTGCGGTGGCGACATCGCCCGCCACGACGATCTGCCGATTCGGAAGAGGCGGCCGCCAACCGGATTCGGCGAGCGCATTCGCTTCGGTTTTCGCAACATAGAGCAATTCGTTCGCGTGGAATACGACGATGTCGCTCGGACGCAGCAGACCCATTTCTTTCGCTTCCAACGCGCTGCCGGCAACTTTCGCCATCGCTACGACTTCGAACACGCTCTTCAACTGTGTGAACACATCGCCGCCGACCGCGGATTGCGAGGCGCGCAACGCCAGCTCTTTCAGACCGCCGCCCGCCGGAAGCAATCCAACGCCTGCTTCGACGAGCCCGATGTAACTTTCCAGCGCCGCGACGGTGCGCGCCGAGTGCATCTGGAACTCGCAACCACCACCGAACGCCATGCCGCGCACGGCCGCAACAACCGGCACGAGCGAGTGTTTGATGCGCATGCTCGTCTTCTGGAAGTTATCGATAAATCCTTCGAACTCTTTGATCTGTCCGGACTTCAACGACGCACCGGCTTCCTTGAGGTTCGCGCCGGCGCTGAACGGCTCGCTGTCTTGCCAGATCACCAAAGCCTTGAAGTTTCGTTCCGCCTCGTCGATCGCTTTGTGAATACCGTCGATGACGCCGGCGCCGACGGTATGCATCTTGGTCTTGAACGAAAGGATCGCAATGTCGTCGCCGCCTAAATTCCACAAACGAACATCATCGGTCTCGAAAACTGTTTTGCCTTTGTCGACTTTCACGCCGAGTACCGTCTCGGGAAACAGTTGCCGCTTGTAAACCGGTGCGTTCGAAGGCGGCACATCGGTCTTCGTCGCGGCGGAGTACGATCCTTTTTCATTATGCACACCCGTTCGTTTGGGATCGGCCGCCCAATCGGGTAATGGCGCCTTGCTCATCGTTTTGCCGGCCGCGATATCTTCTGCGATCCATTTGGCGACATCGCTCCAACCCGCGGCCTGCCACGTTTCGAACGGGCCGAGCTTCCAGCCGTAACCCCAACGCATCGCGAAATCGATGTCGCGCACGCTGGTCGCAATGTCGGCAAGAAAATAGGCGGCGTAGTGGAACAGATCGCGATGCACCGCCCACAAGAATTGCGCCTGCGGATCGCTGCTCGCGCGGAGTTTGGCGAATTGATCGGCGGGCGACTTCAGCTTGAGAATCGCTGCGACTTCCTCGCTGACTTTCCCAGTCTGCGGCACATAGTCCGCTTTGGTTGGATCGAGCACGAGGATGTCTTTGCCGACCTTGCGGAAGAATCCGGCGCCGGATTTCTGACCGAGCGCGCCTTTCGCGATGAGCGCCTGCAAGACGGCCGGCGGCTTGAAGAACTCGTGCCACGGATCGTTCGGCAGCGTGTCGTCCATGGTCTTTATGACGTGGCCCATGGTATCGAGTCCGACCACGTCGGCGGTGCGGTAGGTCGCGCTCTTCGGATGTCCGATCGCGGGACCGGTGAGTGCGTCGACCACATCGAAACTCAGTTTGTATTGTTCGGTGTGATACATCGTGGCCAACATCGAGAAAACGCCGATGCGGTTGCCGATGAAGTTCGGCGTGTCCTTGGCGCGGATGACGCCTTTGCCGAGCGTTGTCGTCAGAAAAGCCTCCAGGCCGTCGAGCACAGCCGCATCCGTCTTGGCGCACGGAATGATCTCGACCAGATGCATGTAGCGCGGCGGATTGAAGAAATGCACACCGCAGAACCGATGATGCAAAGTCTCATCAAGAACATCCGCTAACGCATTGATACTCAAGCCGGAAGTGTTGCTGGCCAGGATGGCGTTCTTGGCCACGAACGGTGCAATCTTCGCGTACAAATCGCGCTTCCAGTCCAGTCGTTCGGCGATGGCTTCGATGATCAGATCGCAATCTTTGAGCCGTTCCAGATCCTTGTCGTAATTCGCTGGCACCAGTGCTGCGGCACGTGATTTATCCGCGAATGGCGCCGGCGACAACTTCTTCAGGTTGTCGATGGATTTCAGCACGATGCCGTTGGGATCGCCTTCTTTAGCCGGCAGATCGAACAGAACGGTTTCGACATCGGCGTTGGTCAGGTGCGCGGCGATCTGCGCGCCCATCACGCCTGCGCCGAGTACAGCGGCTTTGCGGATTCGAAGTGGCGAGTTGCTCATCTAAGACCTCATCAGTGCAGAGTCGTGGAGAACGCGGCAGCGAGACCGCGTCGAATGGGAAACCGGAAATGTCAGGGTGCGCGCAGGCCTGCGGCGGCGAACTTGATCAGGTGCGAAGCGGATAATTCCTGGTGCTGCTGTTCGGAGATGCCACGGCGCTTGATCATGCCGAAATCGGCCATCGCGTAGGTGAGAGCCCCGCTGACGATGTCGAGACGCCAGTACAGTTCCTGCTTGTCCAGATGCGGCAGCAAATGCGCGAATGCAGCGGCGAATTGCTTCAGCGTCGGGCTGTAATTGTCGTGCAGGAACTTGCGCAGTTGTTCGTTGTGCTCTGCGTACGCGCGGGCCAGCACGCGCACGAATCCGCCGCCGGCGTGATCGTCCTGAGCCACGGCCAGAGCCGGCTGCACGAAGGCTTCGAGCACGTCTTCGAGGCAATGCCCGCGATTGGCCTGCACGATCGACAACGCGCGCAGCCGTTCGCTGTTCAACACATCGAGCCGGCGTCGGAACACCTCGTTGATCAGATTTTCCTTCGAGCCGAAGTGGTAGTTCACCGCAGCGAGATTGACCTTGGCCGCCGCCGTCACCTGACGCAAAGAAGCGCCCACGAATCCGTGCAGCGCAAACAGCGCTTCGGCCGAATCGAGGATGCGTTGCTTCGTGGAAAAGTGAGGTGTGGTCAAGCGTGATCCTCAGCGTCGCGATGTGGTGCAGTTTTGAGTTTGGCGCAATCGGCGCGCGACTTCCGAACGGCCGTTTAAAATGATAGGTCGCATGACCGCATCGGTCAACGCGAGCGTTCGCGCTGCAATGCAGCGAAAGCATCGTGCAGCTTGCGTGAAACCGAACTCGAAACCTCCGTCGTTTTGCATGCTAAACCCGTGGATTCTCGCGTATTTAGTGTTACGATTCACGCCTTGGGACGGGGCAGTCCCGACGCTCGATCACTTATCCGGAGAATTCGTTCATGGCGCTGGAGCGCACGCTTTCCATTATCAAACCCGACGCAGTGGCGAAAAACGTCATCGGCGAGATCTACACGCGTTTCGAAAAGGCGGGCCTCAAAGTCGTCGCGTCGAAGATGAAAAACCTGTCTCAGAACGAGGCCGAAGGTTTTTACGCGGTGCATCGCGAGCGTCCGTTTTTCAAAGCGCTGGTCGACTTCATGATTTCCGGCCCGGTGATGATCCAGGTGCTCGAAGGCGACGGCGCGGTTTTGAAACATCGCGACCTGATGGGAGCGACCGATCCGAAGAAAGCCGCCGCCGGAACGATTCGCGCGGACTTCGCACAATCCATCGATGCGAATGCCGTTCACGGATCCGACGCACCCGAAACTGCACAAGTGGAAATTGCGTACTTTTTCTCCGGCATCGAGATGTGCGCTCGGCCATGAACGCGACAATTAAAACGCGGCCGTCTTTAGCCGTACGTTGCAAAAATGACAAGCACTAGCAAAGTCAATCTGCTCGATTACGATCGCCAGGGTCTGCGCGATCTGTTCGCGCAGCTCGGCGAAAAACCGTATCGCGCCGAGCAGGTGATGAAGTGGATCTATCATCGCCACGTCACCGACTTCGCGCAGATGACGGACGTCGGCAAAGCGCTTCGCGACAAGCTCGAAGCATCCGTGGAAATCGTTCCGCCGAACACGATGTTCGAGAAACAGGCTGCCGACGCCACGCATAAATGGCTGCTCGGAATGACCGGCGGCAGCGCGATCGAAACCGTATTCATTCCCGAGTCCGGACGCGGCACGCTGTGCGTTTCCTCGCAGATCGGCTGCGGCCTGGCCTGCACGTTCTGCTCGA
>JBDUEI010000142.1:0-26065 GCA_040002515.1 Rudaea sp.
GCGTTCCGACATTTGCGCGACCGGGTCTCCGCGTTCACCGCGCTTCCGGCTTCTAGACTGGAATTGCCTACTGCGCTCGATAGTGTTGCCTGGGGATGACTGCGCGCTTACGCGCGCACCAAAAGACCGATACGCGATGGCTCTGACTCCTCAGCTCCCGGACGGTTCTCAAACGGCATCGAATACATGGACGCAGCGTTTTTCTCGAATCAAGCAACCGGCGGGTCGTTCTCGCGTTCGAACACGCGATGCGCAGCGAGCGCAGCCTTGAATGCAGCCAGCGCCTGATCCGGTTTTTCGTTGTTGAGTCCGATCATTCCTGCGTCCAGCGAATCCTTCGCGACGGGAATGCCTGCGCTCTGGAGCAATGCCATCGCTTCCTTTTGCACCATCACGGGTTTGCAGTGACGGTACTGCAGCCGCAGGAAATCTAGCGCATTCGCGTCTCTCGCCAGCGTGGTGTTTTCGGCGCCGCCGAGAACGATGACGCCGTCGTACAACACGGACGGTCCGGCTTCGAGTGTGATCTCGATTTGAAGATCGTTCGAGACCGGCCCGAGTTTCGAGCCGACCAGTCGCGGCACGGCGCCATCGGCGAGCAGCGAGGCGTAGATCGCACGCACCCTATCCGCGTTCGCACTCTCGTCGATCAAGATCGCAACGCGCCGCGTCGCGATGCCGATGTCGCCGGGTCGATGCGTCAACGACAACGCAGGCGATGGTTTCGGTTCGGCGACCGGCGTGGAATTGGCGCGCGGCATGGGATCGGGCACGTCCAATCCCAGGCCATCGGCGACGCGCGCGACCAATTCGGTATCGACGTTGGCAAGCATTGACAAGACGCGTTCGCGTACGGCGACGGTTTGCACGCGCGTGAGTTCGAAACGGAAGGCATTGGCGATGTGCGCCTGCTCGATCGGCGTCTGGCTGATCCAGAACAATCGCGCTTGTGCGAAATGCTCGGAGAATTTTTCGGGTTTGCCGCGAACCTTGTCGCCTTCGACCGGCTGCGGAAAACTTGTATAGCCGGCAGTTCCTGCCTGGAACGGACATCCGCCCGCCAGCGAGTTCGGCTCATAAGCGACTCGGCCGCGAGGGATGGCCTGGCGGTGTAAACCGTCACGTTGGTTGTTGTGCACGGGCGCGATCGACGCGTTGATCGGAATCTCGTGGAAATTCGGTCCGCCCAATCGAGTGAGTTGCGTATCTTGGTACGAGAACAGCCGGCCTTGCAGCAGCGGATCGTTGCTGAAATCGATTCCGGGCACGACGTGCGCGGTGCAGAACGCGACCTGTTCGGTTTCGGCGAAAAAATTATCCGGATTTCGATTCAGCGTGAGCTTGCCGACGGGCGTGAGCGGAACGAGTTCTTCAGGAATGAGCTTGGTCGGATCGAGTACATCGAAATCGAATTGCTCGGCCTGTTCTTCCGAGAAAATCTGCAGCGCGAGTTCCCATTCCGGATACGCGCCGGCCTCGATGGCCTCCCACAGATCGCGACGATGGAAATCAGGATCCGCGCCGCTGAGATGCGCGGCTTCATCCCACACCAAAGAATGCGTTCCTGCCACGGGATTCCAATGGAATTTGCAGAATACCGACGCGCCTTTCGCATTGACAAGACGGAACGTGTGGACGCCAAAACCCTGCATCATCCGATAACTGCGCGGGATCGCGCGATCGGACATTTGCCACATCAACATGTGTGTCGATTCCGGCGTCAGCGAAACGAAATCCCAAAACGTGTCGTGTGCGCTGGACGCTTGCGGCATCGCGTGATGCTGTTCGGGTTTCACGGAATGGATGAGATCGGGAAACTTCATCGCATCCTGGATGAAGAAAACCGGAATATTGTTTCCGACCAGATCCCAATTGCCTTCATCGGTATAAAACTTGACGGCAAATCCGCGCACGTCCCGAGCCGTGTCCGCGGAGCCGCGCTCGCCGGCAACGGTAGAAAAACGCACGAATACCGGCGTCTGTTTGCCGGCTTCAGCAAACAGCGAGGCGCGCGTGAATATCGACATACTTTTGTACGTCTCGAATATTCCGTGCGCAGCCGATCCGCGTGCATGCACGACGCGTTCGGGAATGCGTTCGTGATCGAAGTGCGTGATCTTTTCGCGAAGAATGAAATCTTCCAGCGCGGTCGGTCCGCGAATTCCCGCCTTGAGCGAATTCTGATTGTCCGCAACAGGCACGCCCTGGTTTGTCGTCAGCCGTTGGCCGGTTGAGTCGACGCGAACGCGATCGAGCGATTCGTTCGCCGCGTTGGTACCGATCGGCGGCTGACCGTTTCCGGTTTTATCCGAAGCGATCACCTCGGCCGTCGTGCTCGCGCCGGCCCAATCCGAGGTTGGTTCTGCGGTATCGCCTTGCGGCGGTTTGGAACTCGCCTTTCCGTACTCGCTCTTCTTTGTCGTGTTCACCGGCATTTCGGCGGCGAGTTTTTGCGTGGACGTTGCCCTCTCGAGCAATGCAGTCGAATCAGCCGGTTTTCCTCCCAACGCCGACGGCATGCGATCGGTCGAAGGTCCGGAAACGGTGCTTAGAACGGATCCTGCGCCATCGAGTGCGGGCGCGCTTTTTTTCTTGGTCGGCATACTAATTCCTGAAGATGGTAAGGAGACAAAGACGATGCGCCGTTTAACGACGCACTTAGAAGAAACGGTGAGCGCGGACTTAGGTGATGCGCGCCAAAAGTGAGCGACGTCTAACGTTCCCTGCGCATGCCACCACGCATCGCGTTTTATTTGAGAAGACACATATGGCATACCGACACAGCAAAGGGTATGCCGGGCGGGTTGACATCGAAATGTTCACGGCACGCGTGCTTCAGCGCGTCACGCAAGGCGACGACTGCCACGGCGGTGACAATGCGCAGGGCGGGTTACAAGGTCAGCGCAAAACGAATGGGTATCCTGCCCGATCGGCGATGCTTAGCTTGGAGATGCGGCGAATCGGTGAAGTCGATCCACGCTCACTCGGATGCGGAATGCGAAGTGACCGATTGCATCCGTTGCAGTTTCGGCGCGACCATCGGCACGCTGAGCATCGTGCTCGCCACGGCCATCATCAGCAGCGCCGTGAATGTCTCGCTCGTGATCATGCCCTTGTCGAGCAGGATGTTGACGAAGATGATCATGATCAGCGCCTTGGTCTGCAGCAACCATCCGATCAACGAACTTTCGCCGCGCGGCCACTTCAATAGCCGGCCGGCGATGTGGATTCCGGCGAGCTTGCCGCTGACCGATGCCACGAGCAGAAGTGCGGCCGCGACGAACACGGCCGCGCCGCCGAGGTTCCAATTGGTGCGCAATCCGGTCGATAAAAAGAAAACCGGCATCACGACGAGAAGAATGTGGTGGCGCAACGCATCGAGTTTTTCCCGATCGAACCATTCGCCGTCCATCACCATGCCGGCGAGAAACGCGCCGACCATGAAATGCAAGCCGGACCAGTCCGCGCCGAATCCGCACACGGCCAGCCAGATCAGGCTCACGTACCATCGATCGCGCTCCGGCATCCAGCGCATGAATCGGCGAAACAGCAAACTGGCGACGGCGAATACGACGAGAAATCCGGCTTGCTTGCCGACGCGCGTCCAGTCCAGAAGGATGATCGCGAGCACTCCCCAGATGGCGACGTCGTCCATGCTCGCGTAACGCAAAATGCGCTGGCCGAGGGGCTTGCGCAAAATCTCGAGTTTTTCCATGAACAGCACGAGTATCGGCAACGCCGTGACCGCGCACGCCATGCCGATGCCTAGCACGAATTGCCACTGCGAGGCGTTCGGCCCGATCCAGCCGTCCATTTGCAGCATGAGGACGGCGGCAATGCTTCCGAACACCAGCGGGATGCTCAACGCGAGTCCCGCGGTGATGCCGGTTTCGCGTCGATGCTGCCAAACCTGTTTGACGTCGAGCTCGATGCCGGCGATCCACACGAACATCATCACCGCCCACCACGCGATGCCGTTCAGCGCCTGCACGACGTTGGGATTGAAAACGAAGTGGTAGTAGTCTGGCAACACACGACCGATCACACCGGGGCCGAGCAGGATCCCGGTGACGATCTGCACGACCACGAGCGGCGCATAGTATTCGGTTCTTCCGACACGCCAGACCACGTACGGAATCGTGAAAATCATCACCATCGCGATCAGGAAAATTTCAGTGACGCTCATGCCTGGCGATCTCCCCAGATACCCAAGTTACAGATGCTCAAATCAGAGGCGCAGATAATCGTTGGCGCTCGCGCAACCCGCAAGCAAAACGCGTCGCACCGTCGGCTCAATGGATACCTAATGCAGATACGCGGTCACGCCGTCGAGGAACATCTGCACGGAGAGTGCGACGAGCAACATGCCCATCAATCGTTCCAGTGCGGTCAGAACGCTCGGACCGAGCAATCGGAACAGGTACGTCGACGACAACAGAATCAGCGCGGTGGCGAGCCATGCGCAAAATAACGCGATGCTCCAGTCCGCCGTTCGGCCAGGCGCGGAATTCGTCATCAGCATGACGGACGCCATCGCCGACGGACCGGCCACACCCGGAATCGCCAGCGGCACGATGAACGGTTCGATTCCGTGCGCACCACCGAAAATCCCGCCTTCGCGCGGCGGGAAAATCATTTTCACACCGATCAGGAAAAGCACGATGCCGCCGGCGATGCTGATCGATTCGGGACGCAGCTGCAGCGCCTTGAGCACGAAACTCCCGCCGAATAAAAACGCGAACAGAACGACCAGTGCGATAACCAGTTCGCGAATCATCACGCGCCGCCGCCGTTCCGGCGCGACGTTGCGCAGCAAGCTCAGGAACAGCGGAATGTTGCCGAGCGGATCCATGATGAGGAACAGCAGCAGACCTGCCGACAACGTGCTCATCGAATTTTCCATCGCCCCTCCCTTTGCATCGTGATCGGCGTGATCGGCGTGTTCGCCGATTCGTCAATCCGCGATCATTCCGCACGCAGATCGAGGACACTTCCCCGCGCTGTGGCGCCCGCAGAACTCAGCAAATAAACGATAGCCGGCGCGAATTCTTCCGGCGTTGGCAACTGCATCGTATTTTCACCATAGTACGCCGCGCGCCGCAATGCGGTCCGCATCGGCGGCGGCAACGCGGTATGCACGCGAACCGACGTGTTGTCCCATTCGTCATGCAGGATCGACGCGAGCGCGCCGAGCGCGTGCTTCGACACGCCGTAACCGCCCCAATGCGCACGGCTTACCCGATCCAGATCGTCGAGGACGAACACGACGCTCGCGTCGGCGGCTTGCGCGAGCAACGCACTGCTCGCTTGCGTGAGCAGGAACGGCGCCGACACGTTGACGTGCAGCGAGCGCTCCCATTCGTCCGCCGCGATGCCGGACGCCGCGCGCAGGCTTTCGAAGTGCGCCGCAGCGTGCACGATGCCATCGAGCCTACCGAATTCGCGCGCGATCGTTTCGGCGAGATCGAAATAATCCTTCGGCGTGGCGCCGGAAAGATCCATCGGATAGATCGCCGGCTGCATTCGGCCGAGTGCTGCGACCGAATCGTATACTTTTTCCAATTGTGGAACTTTTCTGCCGAGCAGGATCACTTGCGCGCCGGAATTGGCGGCGGCGAGCGCCGTCGCGCGACCCAGTCCGCCGCCCGCGCCGGTGACGAGCACGACGCGGTCGCGCAACGCATCGGGCGTCGCCTGCCAATCCGGTGGCAGGCGCGTCGTGCGATGCGCGCCCATCAGGCTTTATGCGCTTCTTGCACCATGCGGCCGAGTTCGCCGCTTTCGAAGAGTTCCAGCGCGATGTCGCAGCCGCCGATCAATTCGCCGTTGATGAACAGTTGCGGGAACGTCGGCCAATTCGAGTAACGCGGCAGATTGGAACGGATTTCAGGATCTTCAAGGACATTCACCGACGAGAAATCCGCGCCGACGGATTTCAGCGCCTGCGCCGTGCGGCTGGAAAATCCGCACATCGGAAACTGTGGCGTGCCTTTCATGAACAGCACGATCGGATGTCCTTGTACGGTTTGTTTGATGCGGTCCAAAGTGTCCATAACGAAGTTCTTGAATGAATGTGCGATGACGAAGCGCGAGGGGTCGAATTGTAGCAGGCGCATGCACGCGATTCGCGTTTATACTGTGCGTTCGCCAGGTTAGCCGGTCAACCAAAAAGGAGAAACACATGGCCATCGAACTTCCTCCGCTGCCGTGGGCGCGCGAGTCGCTCGCACCGCACATTTCTGCCGAAACGATCGATTATCACTACGGCAAGCATCATCAGACCTATGTGACGAATACCAACAACCAGATCAAGGGTACGGAATTCGAAAACGCCGATCTGGTCAGCATCATCAAGAAAGCGCAGGGCGGCCTGTTCAACAACGCCGCGCAAGTCTGGAATCACACGTTCTACTGGAACTGCCTGTCGCCCAAGGGCGGCGGCGAGCCGAGCGGCAAACTTGCCGACGGCATCAAGAAAGCGTTCGGCGGATTTGCCCAATTCAAGGAAGAATTCACCAAGACCGCGATCGGTACGTTCGGTTCGGGCTGGGCCTGGCTGGTGCAGCGCGCCGACGGCAATCTCGGTCTGGTCAGCACGAGCAATGCGGCCACGCCGATCACCGGCACGGACATTCCGCTGCTGACCTGCGATGTGTGGGAACACGCGTATTACATCGATTATCGCAATGCGCGTCCGAAATACATCGAAGCGTTCTGGAATCTCGCCAACTACGAGTTCGCTGCAAATCAGATGAAGTAATCGTTACCTTTATCGTATTGCCGAAACGGCGTCCAGAACGGGCGCCGTTTGTTTTTCACGACCTAGCGCAATGCCAATGCGCGCAAGCCGCGAGCGGAGTTCGGCCGCGTCGTCCGCGCAGATCGTGGCATGTCCGACTTTGCGACCTTCGCGCGGCGATTTCCCGTAGTCGTGCCAGTGCGCGCGCGGCTCGCGCAGGACGGCCGCGGCTTCCGGCAATCGGCCGATCCAGTTCAACATCACGCTGACACCGCGCGCGGATGTGTCGCCGAGCGGCAATCCGAGCACCGCGCGCACATGGTTTTCGAACTGGCTGCACACCGCGCCTTCGATGGTCCAGTGACCGGAATTGTGTACGCGCGGTGCCATTTCGTTGCCGAGCAGTTTGCCGTCGCGCACGAACAGTTCGAGCGCGAACACGCCGACGTAATCCAGATGTTCGGCGATACGCCGCGCGTGATGCGTGGCGATTTCCGACAGCGCCATCGAATCCGGCGCAGGCGCCAGGCTCGCCGACAGGATTCCGTCGGAATGCCAATTCTGTACAAGTGGATAAGTGGAAAATTCACCATCGCGACCGCGCACCGCAATGATCGATACTTCCCGATCGAATGGCACCCAGGCTTCGAGGATCGACGGCGCACCGCCGATGGCCTGCCACGCCGCGGCGATGTCGCCGTCGTTGCGAAGTCGATATTGTCCTTTGCCGTCGTAGCCGAGCCGGCGCGTCTTGAGCACGCACGGAAAACCGATGGTGGCGGTCGCGGCACGCAGATCATCCACGCTGTCGACCGTCGCGAACGCCGGCGTATCCAGCCCGAGTTCGCGGAACATGGTTTTTTCGGTGAGCCGATCCTGCGCGAGCGCCAGCGCGCGCGGATTCGGCGACACCTGCGTGTGCTCGGTCAACCAGTCGGCGGTTTCGGCCGGCACGTTTTCGAAATCGAACGTCGCGACATCAATGCTCGCGGCGAATTTTTCGAGCGCATCGAAATCGCGCCAGTCGGCGGTGATGAGCGGTGCGACTTGTCCGGCGCACGCATCGCCGACGTTGTCGACAACCAGAAAACGCACGCCGAGCGGCGCGCCGGCCAGCGCGAGCATGCGCGCCAGTTGACCGCCGCCGAGAATACCGATCGTGCTCATCGTGTCGTGCTCGTCACGGAATCAGCCTAAGCGCGGGTCGGGTTTGGCCAGAACCTGATCGGTTTGTTCGGATCGGAAATGGCTGAGACGTTCGGATACTTTATTGTCGTGCGCAGCCAGGATGGCTGCGGCGAACAACGCGGCGTTGATCGCGCCGGCCTTGCCGATCGCGAACGTCGCCACCGGAATTCCCGCCGGCATCTGCACGATGGAAAGCAGCGAATCCATTCCGTTCAACGCCTGCGATTGCACGGGAACGCCGAGCACGGGAACGGCCGTCTTGGCTGCGAGCATGCCCGGCAGATGCGCCGCGCCGCCGGCGCCGGCGATGATCGCGCGCAAACCGCGTGACTCGGCCTGCGACGCGTAATCGAACAGCAGATCGGGCGTGCGATGCGCCGACACCACGCGCACTTCGTGCACGATGCCGAGACGATCCAGCGTTTCGGACGTGTGCTGCAGCGTCTCCCAATCCGACCGCGATCCCATCACGACGCCGATCTGCGCTGCCGACGCGCTGTCACTCTTCATGGCCTGGATCCCCGAAAACGATTATTCTAGGCGCAACTCGCCGCCAATCCCATCTCATGGACAAACGTCTGCTCGATATCCTGTGCTGCCCTGCGACCAAGGTGCCGGTGCGCCCGCTGGCCAAGCCGGAACTGGAATCACTGAACCGCGCCATCGCCGCGGGCGGTGTGCAAACGGTCGAGCACATCGCCGTTGCCGCGCCGTTACAGGCGGGCCTGATCACCACCGACGGCAAGCTCATCTACCGCATCGAGGACGATATTCCCGTCATGCTGTCGAACGAAGCGATCGGCACCGTGCAATTGAAAGAGTTTCCCGCCTCGCGCTGATCCGCACGGCTCACGACGACTACCACCGTTCGTCTCCCGCAAGGGACGCTTGATCGGCGAAGTTTCGACGTTGTGAAATCCTTCACACTTTGCCACACGCATCGAATTATGCTTCGATTGGCAGAGAGTCTGCATGCGCAGTTCGTAACACATCGATTTCAAGGGTCTGACCGGGCGACATGAGCACGCCAAGCGACAACAACAACATTGTCGATCTGCAGCAGCGTCAGGCGAATCAGCTGGCGAGCCAGGATCGCGTCGGCGACTTGCTCAAAATCGTCCGCGGCACCGCGTTGAAGCGCGTGCAAGGACTGGTTGCGACGTTGTTTGAAAATATCGACGACGCGTTGTTCGATCTGGCCGAGCGCGCCGAAAACAATTCGATACAGACGCAGTATTTCGACGGCATGCGCGAAGTGCGCAAAAAACGTCAGCTCGTGGAACGTCTGTTCCAGGAACAATTGAGCAAAGTGTTCAACGAATTCGCCGCGGGCAAGATGCAGCCCACGCGCGCGGACAACATCGCCGGCGGCAACGGCGATCTGTCGCTGGTCGATGACAAGGAACTGGAAGAATCGCTCGCCATCGCAAGCACGGTAGCGAAGGCGGAGAATCGACTGGCGCGGCCGCTGTACGCGGTAAATCAGCGGCTATCGGTGATGCTGGGCGGTGCGAAAGTCGAAGATGCGACCAATCCGATCGCGCCGGCGCCGCTGTGTCAGGCGTTTCGTTTTTCGATGCGCGAGATGGAGCTGAACCTGCAGACGCAGCTCATCATTTATAAATTGTTCGACCGCTATGTGATGAGCGGTCTGGACGCGCTTTACGAAGAAGTGAACGAACTGCTCATCCAGGCCGGCGTGTTGCCGCAGATTCGTCACACCGTGGCGGGAATGGGCAATCGACCCAACCGTCCGATGCCGCCGCCGAGCGGCGCGCCGCCTCCGCACATGCAGCAGGACGGCGCGCAAAATCCGGATCAGAATTACGGCAGTTACGGACAAGGCTACGGTCAGCAATACGATCAGGCCGCCGCGCAATTGCAGGCGGAAATCTACAACACCGTACGCAACCTGCTCGCCAGCCGCCGCCCGAGCGGCGAAGGCCAGGATTATTCCGGCGCACATCAGAGCGGCGGCATGCCCGGCACCGGTGGAATGCCCGGACAGATGCCGCCGGTGCTCGCGCCGACCGAATTGCTGTCTGCGCTGACGCTGCTGCAGAACCAGGCAATGATGGCGCAATCGCACGCGTCCACCGCCGCCGATGCCGCGCAGACCGTGCAGCAGATCAAGCAGGAACTGCTCGACCAGGCCACCAAATTTCACGGTTCGGAAAAAGCGCACGTCGCAGGCGCCGACGAAGACACGATCGATCTGGTCGGCATGCTGTTCGAATTCATCCTGCAGGATCGCAACCTTCCGCCACAGATGCAGGCGTTGCTCGGACGGTTGCAGATTCCGTTTCTGAAAGTCGCGATTCTCGACAAACACCTGTTCGCGCAAAAAGCGCATCCGGCGCGGCAGCTTCTCGATGCGATGGCGCAGGCGTGCATCGGATGGTCGGAAGAATCCGATCGCGATCATCGCCTGTACGACAAGGTGAAGAGCACGGTTGAAGCACTGCTCAAGGATTTCGACGACGATCTCACCGTCTTCGAACGCACGCGGAATGATTTCGAGAATTTCCTCGAAGGCAACAAGAAGCGCGCCGATCTCGCCGAACAACGCGCCGCGGAAGCCACGCGCGGGCGCGAGAAACTTCATGCGGCGCGCAGAACGGCCGCGAAGGAAATCCTCAAACGCGTCGACGGCCGAGAACTTCCCGACATCGTGCACAGCGTGCTGACCCGTCCGTGGGCGAACTACCTGGTCCTGACCTTGCTGCGCCAGGGCGAAGAGTCCAACGAATGGCGTCATGCGCTGCGCTTCGCCGACGAATTCGCGTGGAGCGCCGAGCCGAAAAACACGGATGCCGATCGCACGCGTCTGAAAGGCTTGCTGCCGGCGCTCGAAAAAGGCCTGCGCCACGGCTTGGCGACGGTCGCGTATCACGAAAACGACGTCAAACAGTTGATGGTCGAATTGAACGCGTTCTATCGCAATCTGCTTCACGGCGACACCGTCAAAACGCCGAGCGGAAAAGCGGCGAACGAGGAACATGCCGGATTCGAAATCGTGGGCAAGGCGGTGGCGACGGCGACGGCGGTGGAAAGTCCGATCGAAGAAATCGTCATGGGCGCCGAAGAAGAATCGCCCGACAATGCGTATGCCGACGACGACGAATGCCTGGCGCAGGCCAAAGGCATGAAGGTCGGCACCTGGGTCGAATTCACCGACGCGACCACGGGCAACAAGGAACGCGCGAAACTGTCGTGGATCAGTCCGATCAGTTCGAAGTATCTGTTCGTCAATCGAAAAGGCTTGAAGGTGTCGGACAAGACCGTTTTCGCGCTCGCCGCGGAAATCCGACGCGGACAGGCCGTGGTGCTCGAGGAAGTGCCGTTGTTCGATCGCGCGCTCGATGCCATCGTCGAACGCCTCAAAGCCGCGCACGCGCCGACCGCGGAACCCGATCCGGCCTGAGATTCACCGGCGCGAAAGTTATACTTGCGCGCTCATCGCGCAACCGGTCCGCTCGCCATGCATTTGAATCCTCCCGATCTGGATCTCGTCCGCCGCGATGTGCAGCGCGCGCTCGAAGAGGATGTCGGCAACGGCGATGCGACCGCGGATTTGCTGCCCGTCGATGCGGTCGCCCGTGCGACGGTCATTACGCGCGAGGACGCGGTGATCGCCGGACGTGCGTGGTTCGATCGCTGTTTTGAGTCGATCGATTCGGCCGTGTCGATCACCTGGAATGTCGACGACGGCGATCGCGCCAAGGCCAACGATGTGCTGTGCACCCTGCAAGGCGCGGCGCGCGCGTTGGTCACCGGCGAGCGCACGGCGCTCAACTTTCTGCAATCGCTATCGGGAACGGCTACCACGACGGCGCGCTATGCCGACGCCGTCAAAGGTTCGCGCGCTGTCATCCTCGATACGCGCAAAACCTTGCCGGGTTTGCGCATCGCGCAAAAGTACGCGGTGCGTTGCGGCGGCGGCGACAATCATCGCATCGGTTTATTCGATGCAATGCTCATCAAGGAAAACCACATCGCCGCGGCGGGTTCGCTGACGCGCGCGGTGCGTGTCGCGCGTGAACGTCATCCCGAGTTGCTGCTCGAAGTCGAGGTCGAAAATTTCGATGAATTGCGTGAAGCATTGGCGGTCGGCGTGGACCGCGTGATGCTCGATGAATTTTCCATCGCCGATATCCAGCGCGCTGTCGCGGAAATCGGCGGACGCACGAAAATCGAAGTGTCCGGCGGGGTGAGTCTGGAGAAATTACCCGAGCTGGCGGCGACGGGCGTCGATTTTATTTCGGTGGGCGCGCTCACCAAGCATGTGCGGGCGATCGATCTGTCGATGCGAATCGTGATCGATAGAGAGTGAACCATCGCGGCGCGATGCGGGCGCGAGAATTAAATCTTGCCGAGGTAACGCAACACACCGAGCACGATCACGCCGATGACGACGGCGGCGGCAATGATCCACATCAAACTACCCGAACTTCCGCCGGACGGTGCGCTGGGTTTTGCGGCCGGCACGGCGGCGGGCGCGTGAACTTCGGCGCTCGGCGAGACCAGCAGAAATCGGATCGTATCCAGACGCAATTCGTCGTTGGCCTTCATCAACACGCTGCCGTGGACGCGCTGATTGTTGACGAAGGTGCCGTTGGCCGAACCGAGGTCTTCGACCATCACGCCGCCCGGCACGACTTGCAGTTTGGCGTGTTGACGGGAAATCTCGTCGGTGGGAATCGAGATGTCGCAATCGCTGTTGCGTCCGATCGTCATCGAACCGATGGCTGCGTAGGTTTTTCCGAACGTCGGCCCCGATACGCCGCGAATCATGAATTTCGGCAGCGCCATGCGCACACGTGTGCGGCCATCATCGTCGCCCGCCGGAATTGGCACGACGGGTTTGCGGGGAGCCGGAGCGGCTGGCTTTTCGAGCGTGACGATGCGACAGCCGATTTTCGCGAAGAGGACCAGATCGCCGGGCTTGAGCGGCGTTTCGGTGGTGATCTGCTTGCCGTTCAACACGGTTACCGCTTGCTCGTCCAGCGGCCGCACCATGGTCTGTTCACCGCGCGATCGCAATACGCAATGACGCACGCCGATGCCGGGCGCGGCGAGCATCACCTGGCACTCGGCCGCGCTGCCGACCAGGGTGTCGCCATCCTTGAGTTCGACCGGTCCGTGTTCGCCGTTGGGAAAAAGCAGCTTCATCGCGTTCACCTTCCTGGTTACAGTCGCAGCGTGTTCCGTTCAGCCTAACCGTGTATGTACTACTTTTCCAGATCGCGAACGACGCGGAAGCCTAGGGTGTTCAGCGCCACATCAGCTCCGTACGTATCGCTGAACGTCGGCGTTTCCTTGGTCGCGACGGAAAGCCAGCCGCGGCCTTTCACGAGGAAATCGCGGCAGCGGCTGCCGACATCGGCTGCCGCACCGTTGCCGCAGGCGCCGACCCAGGTCCGCACGTTGCCGTCGAGATCGAAAATCCCGCCGGCTGCGCCGAAGTGGCCGACCGGCGAGGTTCCGGCGTAGCCATCATCGCATTCGCTGCCGTCGCGGCTTTCGAATTTCTTGTTGAACGCCGCGTCGGCCAGATTGGATTTGCACGCGCCGCCGGGCGCTTTGCGCACGGCTTCGTCGAATTCCGCGGCGGTCATGAGCCGATAGTGTTTGCCGGTCTGCTTGCTCAGCCATTGCGCATAGGCGGCGCCTTCCGCCCAGCTTACGCAGACGACAGGATGACTGTCGTCCTGTTCGATATCGGGGTTTTCCCAGGTGCGTTTCTTCGATGAGCGGAACACCGATTCGCGATCGCGACAGGAAATACTGGCGTCGGCAAACTGGCTTTTCCCGCCGGCGTTCCAGAACCGTCGAAATTCGCCGCGCGTCACATCGCGTTTGGCCATCGCAACGCGTTTGTCGAGGATCACCAGGTCCGGTCCCTGACTGTCGCCGATTTTGTCGTGGATGACAAAACCGGGTTCGCCGATCGTGGCCACGAACTTCAGGCCTTCGCGCGCCGCTTCGTTGTCCGGATCGAACTGTTGCGCTTTTTCATACGCGGTTTTTGCGGCCGACTTATCGAGTGCGGCAGCGGCGGTCTTGCCTTGCGCGACGAACGGCGCAGCGGCGGATTGACGGACCTGCGCGATGGTTTTCGGAATCTCCGGATCGTCCGGCAGACTTTTGCCGACCTCGGAGGCGCGCTTCAAAAATTGTTCGAACTGCGCGACATCGCCACCGGTGCGATTCTTCTCGGCGTACTCGATATACTTTTTAGCAATGTCCACAATGCCCTGTCGCGCACCTTTGCTCTTCGGGTCGAGCTTGAGCGCGAGCTGAAAACGTTCGAGCGCGTTGGCGCCCGCCGGCGTGGTCAGGCGTTGCGCGGCGAAATCGATGCGGCCCAGCCGCACGGCGTCGATCGACGGATCGACGACCGTCGGAAATTCACCGACGGCGGTTGCATCGGTTACGTCGGCGGCGGTGAGTTCGCCCGGAACGGCGTCATTCGTGGCGGGCGGGGGCGGTGCTGATTCCGGGGCCGTCGTCGCGACCGGCGGCGTTTCGACGGGCGCGGTGGATGTCGGTGGCGCGGCTGAAGGCGTTGGCGGCGTCGGCGCAGTATCCGCGGGCGCAGGCGCAGTCTGCGCGACGGTCGTCGTGCGCGGCGCGGGTTTCTGGTTACGCGCGAACATCGCGAACGCAATCAACGCCACGCCAATCACGACGATGAATACCGGCCACCATCGCATCAATCCGGGCGAAGCTTTGCGAACGGGCGTGGCCGGCGTCACGCGCACGGCGGGGATGCCGCCGGGGACGGTCGCGGCACTCGACACGGGCGTTGAGCGCGGCACTTTGGTCGGGATGTCGCTGACCGGCGCGGCGGCACGTGCGGCGGGCACGGACATCACGGACGTCGACAGCACGGCGGGTGTCTGCGATTGAATGTCGTCGCGGAACACGCCGGCATATTGCGGAATGGCGGCGGCGAGTCCTTCCAGAAATTGGTCGGTATTGTCGAAACGGTCTTTCGGATCTTTGGCCAGCGCACGATCGATCAGCGGTTGCCAGTGCGCGTTGGCGGGCGGCAGGCGCGGAATGGTTTCGAACACATGCGCGTAGGCAACGGCGAATCCATCGGCGCCATCGTACGGCGGTTTGCCGGTCAGGCCGTAGTACGTGAGCACGCCGAGACTATAAATGTCGGAACGCGCATCGACGTCGCCGCCACGCGCCTGCTCCGGACTCATGTAATGACTGGTGCCGACCGAAAATCCGGCGCTGGTGATGCGCGATCCGGATGCGGCAGCGAGCGCGATGCCGAAATCGGTGAGCACCGGATTGTTGTTGGCGTCGTAAAGAATATTTCCGGGCGCGACATCGCGATGGATATAACCGCGCTGATGCGCGTAACCGAGCGCCTTGGCGACACCGGCGATCGCGATGACCAGATCGCGTTCTTCGATGCCGTGGCGAACGCGCGCGGCCAGATCTCCGCCGGGCAGATATTGCATCGAAAAATAATGAAGCTGCGCAGCGGTCACACCCACGTCGTACACGGCGACGATGTTCGGATGCGCCAGCGACGCGAGCATGCGCGCTTCCTGCAGGAAGCGTTTGGAGA
Organism: Rudaea sp.; assembly: GCA_040002515.1. Taxonomy (GTDB): domain Bacteria; phylum Pseudomonadota; class Gammaproteobacteria; order Xanthomonadales; family Rhodanobacteraceae; genus Rudaea. The sequence continues at coordinate 15,519 of JBDUEI010000142.1, forward strand.
ATGTCGGATCCGCGGCGAGTGCCGGCGACATTACTTTGAGCGCGACTTCGCGTTCCAGTGACGTCTGCGTGGCCAAATGCACGCTAGCCATGCCGCCGGAACCGATTTCACGCTTGATTACGTAGCCGGGGATGTCGATCACCTGCCCGCCGCCCTGTTTTGCCATGGTCTCCCGGACCATTGTAACGAATTCGGCTTGCTGAACAGTGAAGGCGAATGCAACGGGCCATTGTGTTGCCCTGCCGGTGCCCGCACACTGGCTGAATGTACGATACCTTGCTCCCGCTGATTTTGGTGATGCTGGCGATTTATCTATGGCAGGCCAGCCTGAAAGCGCGCGAGCGGGCGCGCCAGCTCGGCCATGAGCTATGTGCCCAGGCGCATGTCCAGCTTCTGGATCAGACGGTGTCGCTGCAACGTTTGCGCATCGAACGCGGCAGCGATGGCCGGCTGCACTGGCGGCGCCGCTACCGTTTCGAACTGAGTACCGACGGCGTCGATCGGCATCAGGGCACGCTCGACATCATGCAGGATCGACTGCTCGGCCATTTCCTGCCGATGCTCGGCGCGTCGCAAATTCCGGTTTTGCAGACCGATGATGATGCGGCTGCCCGTTCGAATGTCGTCGCATTTCCGCCGCGCCGCACGCTGCACTGATTCGGCGTTATTTGATGACGCGCAGATGCGAGCCTTTTTTGGACGAGGCATCGTCGGCGTTCGGTCCGGGTCCGGGCCCGGCCGTTGGCGGCGGCTGGTTCTCGGCGGGAAACATCATGCCCTGTCCGTTTTCGTGCGCGTAAATCGCCAGCAGACTGGCCATCGGTACTTCGACGGACTGGCTGACGCCTGAAAACCGCGCGACGAAACTCACGCGCTCTTGTCCGAGTTCGAGTTGCGACACCGCACGCGCGGCGACGTTGAGTACGACACGACCATCCTTGATGGCACTCTTCGGCACCTGCACTCCCGCTGCGGCGGCGTCGACGAGAATGTAAGGTGTCAATCCGTTGTCGCTGATCCAGTCGTACATGGCGCGCAGCAGATACGAGCGATTCGACGTCATCGTCACCGTGCTCGTACTCATAATTCGCGCAGCGCCTTCTCTTCGGGCGTCAGGCTGCGCGTGAAACCGGGATTGCGGAAAATGCGGTCGCCGTAATCGTTGATCACATGCGCCTCGCGCGGCAAGACCACGCCGAGCGCCTGCAAACGCCAGATGATCGGCACCAGCGCGCAATCGGCCAGGCTCAATTCCGCATTGAGGAAAAATTTCGCGGCTTTGAATAGCGGCAGGCTCGACAGCAACGCATCGCGAAGGCGCTTGCGTGCCGCTTCGGCCGGACGACCGCCGGCTTCGATCTGATTCACGAACGGCAGCCAGTCACGCTCGATGCGCACGATCGCCAGACGCAAGCGCGCACGCGACAGCGGATCGACCGGCATCAGCGGCGGATGCGGATAACGTTCGTCGAGATATTCGCAGATGACGCTGGTGTCATACAAAACCAGATCGCGATCGACCAGCGTCGGAATCGTGTTGTACGGATTGAGATCGAGCAGATCTTCCGGCGGCGATCCGGCGCTGACATGGACGAGATCGTAGACGACACCCTTCGCGGCCAGCACCAGACGCACGCGATGACACTGCACGTCGTTGTTGGCCGAATAGAGTGTAAGTACCGTGCGCGATCGTTGACTCAAAGCCATGTCGACTCCTCACGCCCCTGCGAGGTTGAACCCGGCGCTGCGGGTCCACCCTTCCCTGTCACCGAATGTACACCGGTGCGTGGAAAGCGCCTAGCCCCCGGGGATCAAGCGCCCGACCGGCGCTGCTCGATCTGCTGGCGCGATCGGAACGATCGCACACATCAGTGAACGTCTTTCCAGAACTCGTGCTTGAGCAACCACGCGAGGAACGTGAACAGCGCCAGATACAACAGTACCCAGACGCCGGTCGATTCGCGCACTAGGGCGGCCGGTTCGCCGGCATAGGTCAGGAACGTGGTGATGTCGCGCGCGGTATCGTCATAGGCCGCGACGGATTGCTTGCCCGGCATCGCCAGTTCCAGCTTTTCGACGCGCGCATCTTCGCCCGGTTTGGCCGGCGCCAACACGGCATGCTGCACACCTTGCAGTTCCCACAGCACGTTGGGCATCGAGGCGTTCGGAAATACCGTATTGTTCCAGCCGACCGGACGACTCGGATCGACATAGAACGATTTCAAATAGTTGTAAATCCAGTCCGGACCCTTGGCTCGCGCTTCCAGCGACAGATCGGGCGGCGTTTTGCCGAACCATTGCGCCGACGACGCTTCGGGCATGTTCGAAATGACCTGATCGCCGATGCGCGCACCGGTGAACGCGAAACTCGCGAGCACATCTTCGGGCGACAGCTTCAGGTCCTGACTCAGGCGCGAATAGCTCATGTACTTGAGCGAATGGCAGCCCGAACAGTAATTGAAAAACAGGCGCGCGCCGCGCTGGACCGACGCGATGTTGTCCACGCGCACATTGGCCGCGGCCATGCCCTCGCTTTCTTCCGCGAACAATTGGCCCGAACCGGCCAGCGCCGCGAGCGCGGTCAACAGCAATCCGAGACCACGACGTTTGATCATTGACTTAAGCATGCGTAGTCACCCGTTCCGGCACCGGCTTGGTTTTCTCGTACCCAAAACGCGTGTACGCCCAGAGGAACAAAAAGAAACCGAAGTAGCACACCAGGAGAAACCACCCGAAGTGCATTTCGATTCCGGACACATCGGCGCTCGATCCGAAAATTTTCTGGATCCACTCCGACGATTTACCTTCACCGATAGCGCCGAACAACAGGAACGTCACGACAAAGACCGACAGCGCGATTTTGTAACCCAGACCGCGATAGCGAATCGATTTCACGACACCGCGATCGATCCACGGCACCAGGAACAGCACGATGATCGACGCGAACATCGCGAGCACGCCGAGACCCTTGTCGGGAATCACGCGAAGAATCGCGTAGAACGGCGTGAAGTACCACACCGGTTTGATTTCGGCCGGCGTCACCAGATTGTTGGCGGGTATAAAATTATCATTTTCCAAAAACCAGCCACCAAGCGTCGGCTGGAAGAAGATGATGAACGCGCAGATCAACAGGAAGAAGCCGACGCCGAACAAATCTTTGACAGTGTAATAAGGATGGAAACGAATCCCGTCGAGCGGGATGCCGTTCGCGTCTTTTTTCTTTTTGATCTCCACGCCGTCCGGATTGTTCGAGCCTACTTCGTGCAGCGCCGCGATGTGCAATACAACGAGCAGCAACAGCACGAGCGGCAGCGCGATCACGTGCAGCGCGAAAAAGCGGTTCAGCGTCGCATCGGCCGGATTGAAATCGCCCATGATCCACTGCACCAGCGCATCGCCGATGAACGGCACCGCGCCAAACAGCGAGATGATCACCTTGGCACCCCAGAACGACATGTTGCCCCACGGCAGCACATAGCCCATGAATGCCTCGGCCATCAGCACGAGGAAAATCGTCATGCCGAGCAGCCAGACCAGTTCGCGCGGTTTCTTGAACGAGCCGTACATCAGGCCGCGGAACATGTGCAGGTAGACGACGATGAAGAACATCGACGCGCCGGTCGAATGCATGTAGCGGATCAGCCAGCCCCACTGCACGTCGCGCATGATGTATTCGACGGAATCGAACGCCGTCAGCGCGCCGGGTTTGTAGAACATGGTGAGGAAAATACCGGTCAATATCTGGTTGACCAGCACGAGCATCGCGAGCGAACCGAAGTAGTAGAAGAAATTGAAATTCTTCGGCGCGTAGTAATCGGTCATGTGCTTGCGATACATGGGCATCATGCCCGGGGCACGCTCGTTGACCCAGTTGCCGATCGATGAGAATACGTTCGCCATTACGCCGCTCCTTCCGGATTCACGCCGATCATGATCTGTTTGTCGCTGACGAACTTGTACGGCGGGATGACCAGATTCGCGGGTGCCGGCACGCCCTGGAACACGCGGCCTGCGATGTCGTAACGTGATTTATGACAGGGGCAGAAAAAGCCGCCTTTCCAGTCGGGATCGAACGGTTCGGGCTTGATGTCCGGCACGAATTCGGGCGAGCAGCCCAAATGCGTGCAGATGCCGACCACGACCAGCCATTCCGGTTTCAGCGAACGCGTGTCGTTCTGCGCATAGTTCGGTTGCTGATCGGCATTCGCGGACTTCGGATCTTTCAATCGATTCGCGACTTGCGGCAACGTCGCCAGCAGCGCGGGCGTGCGATTGATGACCCATACCGGCTGACCGCGCCAAGCCACGGCCAGACGTTGTCCCGGCTCGATCTTGCTGATGTCGGCGAGAACCGGTGCACCGGCGTTTTTCGCGCGCTCGCTCGGTTCCCACGATTTGATGAAGGGCACGATCGCCGTCAGGGCGCCTGCCCCGCCGACAACGGCCGTGGTCGCCGTCAAAAATCGACGGCGCCCGTGATCTACTGCACCTTGATCCGCCACACCGTCCACAACATCATTCGCCATCTGGCACTCCGCCGATCAGTTCAGGTGGGGGCAATGAAGCACCCCCAAAAATCGTGGTAGTTTAACGAAGCCCCCGGCGGCAGACAATGAACTTGATGTGATCGAGTTCGACGAGAGCCGCAATTCTTTCCCACTATTCCAGCTTGCACGACGTCTGCGCATGAGAAATTTTTATCGCATCAGCTTTTTTGTCGCCCAATGCGTGACGCTCGGGTTGGCGGCCGCGTTCATTGCGACCATCATTTCACCGTCGCTTGTCGATCGGATTCGGCACACGCTCGTGCCGTCGACCGCCGCGCCGGCCGCCGTCACGCAGAGCGCGCCCGATCACACCGCGACGCCGGTACCCGAGTCTGTCCGCGAAACGCCGGACGCGATGACGCCCTCCTACGCACCGGCGGTGAGCCGCGCGGCGCCGGCGGTCGTCAACATCTACGCGAACAAAGTCGTAACGCAACAGCAATATCTGGTGCCGACCAATCCGGCGATGCAGCGGTTGTTCCCGAGCATCGCGGTCGGCCCGCCGATGAAACGTCCGCAACAGGGGCTCGGTTCCGGCGTCATCGTCAGCGCCGACGGTTATGTGCTGACCAACAATCACGTGATTCAGGGCGCCGAGGAAATCAATGTCGCGCTGTACGACGGCCGCGTCACCAACGCGCGCGTGATTGGTTCGGATGCGGAAACGGATCTGGCCGTGCTCAAGATCGATGCGTCGAATCTGCCGAGCATCACCATCGCCGATAAGAATCCGCTAAACGTGGGCGACGTCGTGCTCGCGATCGGCAATCCGTTCGGCATCGGGCGTACGGTGACGATGGGCATCGTCAGCGCGCTCGGACGCCAGCTCAAGAAATCCGTATACGAAGATTTCATCCAGACCGATGCGGCGATCAATCAGGGCAATTCCGGCGGCGCGCTCGTGAACGCCTACGGCGAACTGATCGGCATCAATTCCGATGTCTATACGCCGACCGGCGGTAACGTCGGCATCGGCTTCGCGATTCCAGTAGCGACGGCGAAAAGCGTACTCGAACAAATCGTGGCGCACGGAAAAGTGATTCGCGGCTGGATCGGTGCGGAATATTCGGATGTGACCTCGATCCAGGCGCCGAGCGTCGGCCACGGCGTGGCGGTCATCGGCGTCTACGAAAAAGGACCCGCCGCGCAAGCCGGGCTGCACGCGGGCGACATTCTGGCGACGCTCGACGGCGAACCGATCACGAATGAACTGGACCTGCGCAATCGCGAGGCAGGCCTTGCGCCAGGCACAGTGGTGAAGCTGGGCGGTACGCGCAACGGACAGGATTTTTCGTTGTCGATCACGCTGGCCGAGCGTCCGCAGCGCCGATCGAGCAGCTGATCGGTTACGAGCGCGGCGGAGCCCCAGCGGCGGCGACCGTCGTGGGAGCCGCCGATGTTCCATAACGTTGACGCAGTTGCGCCACGCGCTGCACGTAGACTTGCGTCTCGTCGAACGGCGGTACACCTTTATACTTCTGCACATTTTGCGCACCGGCATCGTACGCGGCCGCCGCGAGCTTTTCGTCGCCGTTGAACTGTTTTAGCAATTGCGACAGGTACAACGTGCCGCCGCGAATATTCTGCACGGCATCGAATGGATTGTTGACGCCGAGATCCGAGGCGGTGCCGGGCATGAGCTGCATCAGACCTTGCGCGCCCTTGAGCGATACGGCGTTCGGATTGAACGCGGATTCGGCGTGCACGATGGCGCGCACGAACGCGGGATCGACGCCGAATTCCCCCGCTGCCGCCGCGATCTCGGTGTTGAACGCGTTCACGTTCAACGGCGTGTGCGCGAAATCGATGGTCGAATGCACGTTGCACGCGAAACACGTCGCGATGTACGTGAACAACATTTGATAGCCGCCGTGCGCCGGACGCACGTTGGTGTACTCGGTGATGCCGTTCGACTTGGCGACTTTGTATACCGCGCCGCGGCGCACTTCGCTGGACGGATACGATGCATCGGTTTTCGTCGTGGTATCCGCTGCCGCCGTCGAATCCACGGCGGCGTTCGGCGCAGCGGGTGCCGTGCGGTAATCGGTATGTGCCGACGTGTTCTTGGGTGTCGTCGCGGATGACGCGGGTTGATCGACGTACGACGACACCTTCTCGCAATGCTTGAACGTTCCGACCTGATTGGTGAACGCGATCTGCCCGTCCGGGCCGACGCATTTGAACACGCCGCCGGCGAACGCCGGCCATGGCGCAAGCGCGCACAGCAGCCCGAGCGGCAGCAGAATGCGCAAAATTCGCATTGTGGAAAAAGTAGACTTCATAAGACAGGACAACAGGACGGGCCAAGTTTCTGACAGTAAATGAGTTTTGCCAAGTGCCTGGACGTTAAGGCGGCCCTGAAGCCCACCGCACGCGCCGCCGAGCCTCGGCTCGCCAGTTCAGCGCGCCTTGCGTCGAAAAACCTAGCCCGGACTACGACATAGCCGTAAAATGCGAAGTTCCCCCGATCGACTTCACGCCATGTCCGGCAGGCTTTTCGTCAAAACCCACGGTTGTCAGATGAACGAGTACGACTCGGCCAAGATGGCCGATGTGCTCGCCGCGTCGCACGGACTGGTTTTGACCGCGAACGAAGCCGAAGCCGATGTCATCCTGATCAACACCTGTTCGATTCGCGAGAAGGCGCAGGAAAAAGTATTTTCGCAACTCGGTCGCTGGCGCGAATTGAAGCTCGCCAATCCGGAACTGGTGATCGGCGTCGGCGGTTGCGTGGCCAGTCAGGAAGGCGAAGCGATCGTCAAACGCGCACCGTATGTCGATCTGGTGTTCGGCCCGCAAACGTTGCATCGCCTTCCCCAGATGATCGACGCGCGACGTGCGACGCACAAACCGCAGGTCGACATTTCGTTTCCCGAAATCGAAAAATTCGATCATCTGCCCGAGCCGCGCAAAGACGGACCGACTGCGTTCGTATCGATCATGGAAGGCTGTTCGAAATATTGTTCGTACTGCGTCGTGCCGTACACGCGCGGTGAGGAAATCAATCGTCCGTTCGACGATGTGATCGCCGAAATCGCATCGCTCGCGGATCAGGGCGTGCGCGAAATCAACTTGCTCGGGCAGAACGTCAACGCCTATCGCGGCACGATGCATGATGGCAGCGTCGCGGATCTGGCCGTGCTGATTCATGCGATCGCGAGCATCGATACGATCGGCCGCATCCGGTTCACGACCTCGCATCCGCTCGAATTTTCCGATTCGCTGATCGAGGCATATGCGAATGTGCCGAAGCTCGCGAATTATCTGCATCTGCCCGTGCAAGCCGGTTCGGATCGCATCCTGAGCGCGATGAAGCGCGGCTACACGGCGATCGAGTTCAAGCAAAAAATCCGCAAGCTGCGCAAAGTGCGGCCGGATATTTCGATCTCGTCGGATTTCATCGTCGGTTTTCCCGGCGAAACGGACGTCGATTTCGAGCAGACGATGAAGCTCATCGACGAAATCGGTTTCGATCAGAGTTTCTCGTTCATTTTTTCGAAGCGTCCCGGCACGCCCGCCGCCACTCTTCCGGACGAGACCACCGAGGCGACGAAGCGCGCGCGGCTCGCGCGTTTGCAGAACGTGCTCAACGTGAATGCCAAGCGCATCAACGAGTCGATGATCGGCACGGTGCAGAACGTGCTGGTCGAAAAGCCGAGTCGGAGAGATCCGAACGAGTTGAGCGGCCGCACTGAAAATATGCGTTACGTCAATTTCGCCGGCGATGTGCGCATGATCGGCCAGTTCGTCGATGTCGTGATCACGGACGCGATGACCAACTCGTTGCGCGGGCGTGTAGCGACGGCGCAGGCCGAGATCGCCTGAGGCGTTCCGTCGCGGTCCAGAAACCGGCGGATCGGAACATTTTCGCGATCGCACGATCAATTCAATCGCATAACCCACGCATGATCATATAGACGCTTCGGTCTGCGCTGTACGCCTTCTACGAAATGCTCTTGACTTACACATAACCGCATGGCTATATTTAATCTATAGCCATAAGGTTATCGATCACATGTCCGACATCCATGACACCCTGTTCCGAACGCTCGCCGATCCGAGCCGCCGGGCCATCTTCGAGCGCCTGTGCCGGGAAGGAGAACAGACGGTCGGCGCCCTGACGGCTCAGGCCGGCATCTCGCAACCGGCCGTCTCGAAACATCTCGGCGTTCTGAAAAAAGCCGGGCTGGTGCGGGATCGCCACGCAGGTCGTCAGACCCACTACAGCGGACAACTCGGCGCCCTGGCTCCCCTGATCGACTGGACAAGCCAGATGGCGGGTTTCTGGCAGAACCGGTTCGACCAACTCGAAGATCTCCTCAAAAGGATGGACCAATGAACACCACCGATTCCGAAGTACGCTCCGTCGTCGTCGAACGGGAAATTCCTTTCCCTCCGGAAAAAATCTGGCGCGCGCTCACGCAGCCGCATCTCATCGAAGAGTGGTTGATGAAGAGCGATTTCAGTCCGACCGTGGATCATCGTTTCCGATTTACCGCGGGTTGGGGCTCGGTGGATTGTCGTGTCGTTGAAGTCGAACCGAACAAGACGCTTTCGTACACGTGGGACGCGATGGGTCTTGAGAGCGTTGTGGTCTGGACGCTCTCCGCCACCAGCAAGGGCACGCGTTTGCGGATGGAACAATCAGGCTTCCGCGCAGATCAGGAACACGCCTATCAAGGTGCCAAGTTCGGCTGGCAGAAATTCTTCGCGAACCTGGAACAGGTGTTGGCGCGCGCGGACTGACGTCGGCGCGTTCGTTCACGGGCAGGCGTCGTGAACCCGGCGTCTGCCCATTCAATCGTCGAGGCAAATACGGCCATGAATCCAACTCAACATATCGATCGTCTGATCGCAAAACTCACCGACTGGCGAGGCAAGACATTGGCCAATGTACGCGCGACTATTCTCGCGGCCGATGCGGACATCATCGAAGAATGGAAATGGATGGGCAGCCCGGTGTGGTCGCGTGACGGCATCATCGTCGTCGGCAATGCGCATAAGGAAAAGGTGAAACTGACCTTTCAACACGGCGCGGCGCTCGCCGATCCCGACAAACTTTTCAATGCCGGCCTCGACGGTAAAGTCTGGCGCGCGATCGATTGGCTCGAAGGCGACAAGGTCGATACACGCGCACTCAAGAAGCTGATCAAAACCGCGGTCGATTACAACCTGGTCAAGGCCAAGCAGAAGAAATCGCCGCCGACCAAACGCGCAAAAGTCGGCAAAACCAAAAAGACGTAACGCATTTCCCGGCGACGATTAGTCGAGTCTTTTGCGGAACCGCGATATCGCCGCCGTCATCATCACGACGACAAAAAATATCAGCGCGAGCACGTCGATCCACAATTCCATCAGGCCGGCGCCGCGCAACATCACACCGCGGATCAGGCGCAGAAAATGCGTCAGCGGCAACACCTCCGCGATCCATTGCGCGAACTTCGGCATACCGGCGAACGGAAACATGAATCCGGACAACAGGATCGACGGCAGGAAAATGAAAAACGTCATCTGCATCGCCTGAAACTGCGATTGAGCGCGTGTGGAAATCAGCAGTCCGAGCGTGAGGTTGGCGAGGATCAGCAAAATCGCGGCGACGAAAACCTCGGCCAGACTGCCACGCACAGGTACATCGAACAGCCACGTGCCGAGCGCGAGTATCACGCACGTCTGCACCAGTCCGATGGCGACGTACGGCAGCACTTTTCCGATCATCAGTTCCGCACTTGTCAACGGTGTGGCGATGAGCAGTTCCATGTTGCCGCGCTCGCGTTCGCGCACGATCGCGATGCCGGTGAACAACACCATCGTCATGGTCAGGATCACGCCGATGAGACCGGGCACGATGTCGACAGCTGAGCGCCGCTCCGGATTGTAGAAACTGACCACACTGATCGGCGCTGTCGGCGGCGTGCTCGTGGCCGGCGATCGCATGTCCGGTTGCGCGCTGTCGATCGGCGTTTGCGCCAGTTGCGCGGCGGCACCCTGCACGGCCGTATC
>JBDUEI010000143.1:0-27618 GCA_040002515.1 Rudaea sp.
TTTCGCGCGCACGCGTCGCGACCGCCGCGAACATCGTGTTGAGCGCACCGAACACAGCGCCGATCGCCATGATCGAGCCGACGACGATGCCGATCACCGTGATGATCTTGGTCGTGCCTTCGGATTGTTTGCTGTAGTAATTCACGGTCGTGTCGACATCGACTTGCAGACTCGGATCGGTGGTCAGTTTCGCTTTGAACTGATCGAACGACGCCGCGTCGGCGAGCCGCGCGAATACCGTCGTGACGCTACTGCCGCGACGATACGCACTGCCGACGACTTGTACGTCGCCCCAGATTTCCGATTCGAGCGCATCGCCGGACGAGAAAATCCCGACGACGGTCCAGGTCTGGCTGCCGAGTTTGATTTCCTTGCCCGGTTCCAGGCCGGCGAAGTTCGACTGCGCACCTTTTCCGGCGACGAGTTCGTATTTGCCGGGTTCGAATTTCCGTCCGGAAATGATTTTCGCGTTGGTGCGCAGCTTCCACGCTTCTTCGTTTACGCCGCGAAGCTGCACGCTGCCGAAATCTTCTGCGTCCGAACCTTTGATCGGCAGATTTGCCGCGACGACGAGTTCCGCCGACACGATCGGTTTTCCCTCGGCATCTTTGGCCACACCGGGCGCATCGCCGATCGTGGTGGCATTGTCGTGCGACAGAACGGACGACACTTCCGATGCGGATGCACCGCGCAAAACGATCGCGGTATCGTCACTGCCGGTGCGGCGCAGTGTGTCGGCGTAGCCTTGCGCCATCGCGAGCATCGCGACGAGCACACCGACCACGCCGGCGATGCCGATCACGATCACCAGCGACGAACCGAGCCGGTGCGAGATGGTACTGATGCCGACCGCGGTCACGGACGCGGCTTGACGGCCACGCCGCGTCGCCGTCATCCACAACAGCAACAGCACGGCGATAACGATCAAGCCTTGCCAAGGCAGGCTCAGGAAGACGATGACGCCGATGATAACGACGATGAGCGTCGCAAGTCCGATCAGAAAATTCATTGTGTTCTCCTTAGCGTCCGGCCAGCGCGTCGACGATGTTGAGGCGCATCGCGCGCATCGCGGGCAGCGCGCCGATCACCAGCCCGATTGTCAACGCCAGCGCGAGTCCGAGACCCCAACTGCGTCCGCCCACATGCGGCAGATTCAGCACGCCGCCACTGCCCGCCGAAACGATCGGCGTGAGAATGCTGACGAACGCCAGCCCGATGACGCCGCCGAGCACGAGCAGCAACACGGATTCGGCGAGCACCATGCCGAGCACGCTGTTACTCGAGAAACCGATTGTCTTCAGCACGGCCAATTCCGACGTGCGCTCACGCACCGCTTGCATCATCGTGTTGCCGGTGAGCAGAAGCAGCGTGAAGAACACCGCGCTCATGATCGAGGTGACGATGAGGCTGATGTTCACGGTCTGCTTGAGCCAGTTCGCGGTTGCGGCCTGTTCTGTTTGCGTTTTCGTTTCGTGATCGGAATTCGTCGAGATCGCATCGATGGATTTGGCGACGTGATCCGCCTGATTCACGTCCGCAACGCGGCTGATGTACCAGCCGGCCATGCCGCGGTTATACGGCGTGCTGTCGTCGAAATTCTTCCAGTGCATGATGATCATCTGGCTCTGGAACGCCTTGCCGTCTTTCGAATGCATCACACCCGTTATGTCGAAGTTCCAGTTCTTGGTACCGTCCTTGTTGGGAAATATCTGCGATTGCAACGGCAGTTTGTCGCCGATCTTCCAACCGTATTTCTTGATCAGCAGATCGCCTACCAGCACGCCGTTGAGATCCGCATCGAACGCCTTGTGCTGCGCCGGATCGACCTCGACTTCCGGATACACGTCCAGATAATTCGGGCTCACCGCGAACGTGAAGATCTGATTATGCGGATCCTGATACGCACCGCCGAACCAGTTGGCGTAAGCGACGTCCTTGACGCCATCGACGGCCGCGATCTGCGCGCCGAGGCTTTGCGGCAGCGGCTGGATAAACGATAGCTTGGCGCCGGTTTGCAAACGTTCTGCACCGTTTGCCGATTGGCCGATCTGCGCGAACGACACGCGCACCGCATCGAGCAAGCCGAACAACAGGAACGCTGCAATGATCGAGATCAGTGTCAGGATGGTGCGCGCTTTGCGGCGAAACAGCGCGGCCCAGATGAGATGGAAATATTTCATGGGTATCTCTCCGTCCGTTACGCGTGTGCGCCCTGCTCGACCAATGTGCCCTTATCCAGATGCAAGGTATGACTGGCGTGCTCGGCGGCTTTCGGATCGTGCGTGACCATTACGATGGTCTTGCCGTGACTGCGGTTCAGCGTTTGCAGCAAACCGAGCACGTCTTCGGCGGATTGACGATCCAGATCGCCGGTCGGCTCATCGCAAACCAGCAACATCGGATCGGAAACGATGGCACGCGCGATGGCGACGCGTTGCTGTTGTCCGCCGGACAGTTCGGTCGGTTTGTGCGATGCGCGATCGGAAAGGCCGACGAGCTCCAACGCGATCGAGGCATTTTTCTTGCGTTGTGCGGCGGAAAGTTTGGTCAGCAGCAACGGCAGCTCGACGTTCTTCTGCGCCGACAACATCGGCAACAGGTTGTAGAACTGGAATACGAAACCGACGTTCGCCGCGCGCCAACGCGCCAGCGCGCCTTGGCCGAGCTTGTCGATGCGCTGGTCGCCGACCTGAAGGCTGCCGTCGGTAGGGGAATCGAGTCCGCCGATGAGATTCAGCAATGTCGTTTTGCCGGAACCCGAAGGTCCCATCAGCGCGAGGAAATCGCCCTGCGCGATATCGAGATTGATGTGATGCAGAACCTCGACCTTCTGTTTTCCGCGCTCGTATACTTTGCTGACATTGCTGATTTTTACCAATGTGCTCATACCGATCTCCTGTCCAATAGCACTCATCGTTTTCGCCGCTTATTTCTTGTCGCCGACAATAGTGACTTTCGCGTTGTCGTTCATTTCCGCCGGCGGCTGTTTGACGACTTGCACGCCGGTGCCGATACCATCCACCAGCCGCAGATCGCCGTACGTTTGTTGCGCCGTCACCGGTTTGGCGTGGGCGCGATCAGCTTCCACCGCGAATATGACGGTATGACCGTCTCGCTGGGTGATACTCGATGCCGGCACGAGCACACCTTTCGGCGCCGGCGCGTTGGCCTGCGCTTTCTTATCTTCGAGGAACGATACCCGCGCGCCCATGTCGGGCAGCACGCGCGAATCCTTGGCCTCGATCGCCACGCGCACCTTCACCGTGGCCTTGCCCTTGTCGGCAGTCGGGATCACGGCGATGACATGCGACGGGATTTTCCATTCCGGATAAGCATCGAGCACCGTCTGTGCGGGTTGATTCGGAACGACGCGGTTGATGTACGCTTCGTTGACGTCGACTTCGATTTCCAGCGAATCCATGTCGACAATCGTGCCGACACCGGTGCGCGTGAAACCGCCGCCCGCAGACAGCGGCGAGACGATTTCGCCGACCTGCGCGGCTTTCGCGATCACGACGCCGGCGAACGGCGCGTGCACGGTGCAGTAATCGAGCTGCACCTGTGCTGCGCGCACCGATGCCTGCGCCAGTTCGATCTGGCGTCGTTGTGTCGTGACCTGGGCGATTTGAGAATCGACCTGCGTGCGCGTCAGTTCGACGGCCTGTGTCGATACCAGTTTGCGGTCGACCAGATCTTCGTTGCGTTTTAGATCGCGTCGATTCTGCGCGAGCTGCGTCTGATATTGCACGAGCAGCGATTGCGCCGAATGCAGTTGCGCTTCGGCTTGTGCAAGGCCGGCGCGCTGCGCGGTGTCTTCGAGTTTGGCGAGCACTTGCCCGTCGGCGACGCGGTCGCCTTCTTCGATCAAGACCTGGATCAGCGTCCCGGTGATTTGCGCCGAAACGGTCGCCTGGCGACGCGCCGTCACATAACCGGTCGCCTGCAGCACGGCGGTATTGCCGCCACCGGCGGAAGGCGCGGCGGATGTGGCGGTCTGCACTTCGAACCGCTGCTGACCGAAATACAGCCACGCGCCCGCCGCCAGCCCGGCCAGGATCACGACCACGATCAACGTGATCCATATCCAACGCTTGCTCGTACTGGCTTCTTCGCGCTCGTTGCTGTTCAGGCGCAACTGATTGAGCAGGTCCGTTTTTTCCACGTCGATCGCTTCCGCCCTATAAGACCATCAAGTTTGCCATAGAGTGGCTGCAAACGCGCCGCGTGTGCAGTGGCGGCGGTCACGAATCGGCTATGACAACTGTCAGACGCAGCCGTGCGCATGCGGCCGACGAAATCGCGATTTGCTATGCTTTTTTGCTTGGGCATGATCAGGAGTAGCCGATGGACTTCGTTTTTCCCGCGCCGCCGATACCGTCAGTCGCCGTTCTGGATTCGACGGCGCGCTTTCCCGTACACCGCATCTACTGCATCGGCCGCAACTACGCCGATCACGCCAAAGAAATGGGCGGCGTAGCGGATCGCGGGTCACCGATGTTTTTCTGCAAGCCCAACGATGCGATCGTGCCCGACGGTAGTTTCATTCCCTATCCGTCCGCGACGAAGGATTTTCATCACGAGGTCGAACTCGTGGTCGCGCTGCAGTCCGGCGGCATCAATATCGTGAAGGCCGATGCATTGCGCCACGTGTACGGTTATGCGGTCGGCATCGATCTCACGCGGCGCGATCTGCAGGCCGCGTCGAAATCGAAAGGCTGGCCGTGGGATACGGCCAAGGCATTCGACAAGTCCGCGCCGATCTCGGCGATTCGGCCAGCCAGCAAATCCGGACATCCGTTGCGCGGCACGCTCACGCTGGAAGTGAACGATACCGTACGGCAACAAGGCGACATCTCCGATATGTTGTTCGGCGTGCCGCAGATCATTCACGAATTATCGAAACTGTTCGAACTGAAAGCGGGCGATCTGATTTTTACCGGCACGCCGGCCGGCGTCGCGCCGCTGAAATCCGGCGATCGGTTTCGCGCGCGCATGGAAAACATCGGCGAACTGAAAGGCGCCATCGTCTGACGATCGGACCCGGCGTTTGCGTTACATTAGCGAAGGGGTCATTTCGAGCGAGGAGACGACGATGAGCTTGGTCAGCGAATTCAAAGCATTTGCAATGCGCGGCAACGTGGTGGATCTGGCCGTCGGCGTGGTGATCGGCGCGGCGTTCGGCAAGATCGTGACGTCGCTGGTCGACAACGTGATCATGCCGCCGATCGGTTACGCCATCGGCGGTATCGATTTTTCCGATCTGATGTGGCGGATCGGCGCGCCCGTCGCGGATGCGAAAGGCAATATCACCGGCGGCGCCATCGTAAAATATGGTGCGTTCCTGAATACGATCATTCAGTTCGTGATCGTCGCCATCGCGATCTTCCTGGTCGTGAAATTGATGAACAGGTTGATCAAGAAAAGCGCCGACGCGCCGCCTGCGCCCGCCGCGGACGTTCTGCTGTTGCAGGAAATTCGCGACATCCTGAAAACGCAGAAAGCGTTGCCGTAAATTGCGCAACAAAAAAAAGGCGCGATGAATTGCGCCCTTCGGAACAACCACAAAAAGGGCGCCCAAGTTGGCGCCCTTTTTGTTTACTGGAACGTATCGTTGAAGATCGTCTCGTTGTAGGCAGGCCCGCCTTCGAACAAAATCGAATCGGCGACGGCCGGGCGATAGCTGCCGAACTGACCATTGGCCAGATGCACTTTCCAATCGCCGCCGATGCGGCTCAACACGAGCGACGTCGCATCGTGCCAGCCCAGCGTCGATGCGTCGCCCGGTGTCGACGGACCGTAATAACGCCAGCTCCAGCCAGCGCCGAAGCTCGCGGAACTGAATGCGACGTCGACATTGGCCGCGGCGCAATTCGGAATCTCGAAATGGACGACGCCGTTGGGATATGTATACGTCCCATGATGCGCGACGCTGTCGGTGCCGAGCAGCGCCGGATCGATCATCGCCACGTCGACGGTTTGCTTGCAATCGCTGCCGCTGCCGGATGGCACAGTCTTCACATAGAAATCCGAAGTGACTGCAGTCGTGTTCTGTTGCGCAGCGCGATGCGCAGCGGCCACGCCGGATTGCCAGCCGTAGGTTCCGGCCATGCCCGCCGGGACCGTCGCGACCGTCGCCTGATTTTTGTCCTTGGTTCCATCGGCATTCGCATCGCCATTATTGGCGCCGGCGTCTTCGACGACATCGGGCACGCCATCGCCATCGGAATCGAGCAGTTGTACGAGCGAGTAGACGCCGCCCGTGGTGCCGGCATACAGAGTCGAGGAATCCGCCGGATCGAGCGTGAGCGCCGTCGCCGAAAACGCCGGCAATCCGACGCTGATCGATTTCCACGTCGCGCCGCCGTTCGTGCTTTTGTAGACGCCGCCCGGGTCCGCCGCGTCGACGCCGCCGCCGGCCGCGTAGATCGTGCCGGGATTGGCTGGGTCGACCAGCAACGCGCGCACGCCCGGCCCGGTCACGCCGCTGTTGGACAGCGACCAGTTCGCGCCGCCGTTGGTCGATTTGTACAGTTCGCCCGGAGCACCCGTATTGAGGTTCAGGTCTTTCGTGCTCACCCACAGCGTTTGTGAATTGGTCGGATCGATGGCGAGCGACAACGTATCGAGTACCGACACCGCACCCGGCGCCGCGCCGGCCGTCGAGCCGTCGTAGGTGCGCAAACCTGCGCTGGTCCAGGTCCAGTTCGCGCCGGAATCTATACTTTTATACACGCCGCTGGCGACGCTCGGCGAGATCGGCTGGCAATTGGTGTCGTAGGCTTCCGCGAACGTGCCGATGTAGAGGACACGCGAGTCGCTCGCATCCATCACGATCGGCGTGACGCCACCGACGGCCTGGCTGGCGCACTGGTTCGGATCGGTCGCGACGATATCGTTCGGCAATCCGGTTGAACTGTCGGCCCAGTTCACGCCGCCGTCGATGCTTTTCATCACGCGATACAGATGCGCGCCGCTGCCTTGACTGCGGCCCGCGCCGGTTACGTACAACGTTCGCAGGGGACCCGAACTGCACAGCACGCCGGTCGGTCCGGCATTGCCGACGCAGGAGCGCGGATCGGCAATGATCGTGCGCAGCCCGCCGGCATAGACACCGCCCGGTCCGAACACGGGTATGCCGCCATTTTCCGTTACCCACGTGGCGCCGCCATCCGTACTTTTGTAAATGCCGCTGTTGCACTGCTCAGGATTAGGGGACGTACCGCCGGAGTTATCGAAGCCACTGCCGACCGCATACACCGTGGTGCCGGCGACGGTGGCTGTGGTGGTCGGATCGATCAGCACGGTGCGGACCTGATACGCGTTCAGTCCAGAATTCGAGACCGACCACACCCCGCCCGACGACGCACGCAACAACGCCTGCGACGGGTCGCTGATCGAGTCGGCATAACCGGCATAGACCACCGAGCTATCGGCTGGATGCACGACGACACTGCGGATATCGCTGGCCGTCATACCGGTGCTGGACGACGCCCACGTCGCGCCGCCATCGCTGCTCGCGTAGATGCCCGCGTATTGCGTGCCGATCCACAGGCGGGGCGTGCTCGCGTAGTTGATGCTGACGGCCACCGCGCTGGCCGTCGGAATCAACACGCCGTTGGTGGTGCGCCCGGTTGTGGCGAGCGGGTTGAACGTGACGCCGCCGTCGATCGATTTCTGCGCATCGACCCACGCCGTGTTGGCCGCTGCCGGAGCCGTGGCGATCATCTTCGCAGCTTCTGCACTCGTATACGTGTGTGCGGTCCACGACAATCCGTTGTCGGTGCTGCGCAATACGGATGAGAGGTAGACGCACGACGTGCTGCACGTTTCGAGATTGGCGTCGCCATAAAGTCCGTACACGACGCCCGACGTAAACGCCGCGCCGATCAGATGTTGCGTGAAACCTGCGCCGGAAATCGTGCCGGTGAGCGTCGATGTACCCCACGTCGCGCCACCATCGGAACTGACGTAGATCGGACACACGCCCAAACCGTCGCAGCTCGTCGTGGATCCAGCGAACACATGCGCGGGATTGTTCGGATCGGTGATGACCGAGGCGAACGATTGCCCCGCCGGCAATCCCGTTCCCGCGGCGAGCGCAAACGTGGCTCCGTTGTCGTTGCTCACCAGCAAACCGTTTGCGTTGGCCGCGAACCAGACTTGCGATCCACTGCCCTGCGCCACGACGTTCAAGCCGGACAGCGTCGTGACCGGCGGCGACGTATAGCCGGTCGGCGCCCAGCTATCGCCCGCGCTGTTGCTGCGATTCAGATTGCCGGCGTCGTCGAGTAGCCACAAGCCCGACGATGAGACGGAGAAAACGCCGTTGGTCGGATGTTGCGAGAGAATGCCGGTTTCCTTCGATGCCCAGGTCGCGCCGTTGTCGTCGCTGCGATAGAAGCCGTTCGATGTCGTCGCATACAAACGCGCCGCGTTCGCAGGATCGGCGCGCAACGCGAAAATGCTTCCTCCGAATGGCCCGCCGGTAGCGGCGTGCGCGCTGGCGGCGAATCCGAGCAATGCCAACGTCGCGCGCGCGATCGTTCTGGCTGTTGCGGTGTTACGCATTGCTTTCTCCTGGATTTTCGGTGCCCATAGGGATTAACACGTAAAATTCGTCGGAAACATGACAAAAAGACATGGCGATCGTGCCGAATGGCACCACCATTCCGGCGCTGGGCCGGCATAATCGATGGATTCTACGGAGGAGCTTCTGAGTGAACCGCTTTCTGATCTGCATGCTAACTGTGATTTGCGGCACACAATGTCTCGCCGCGGAATTCGCGCGAATTTCGCCGGCAGCGCTGGCCACCGCGCAGACATTGCGCGACCACGCGCTGACCGATTCGACCGCCTACGACTTCGTCGCCGCGTTGACGACAGAGATCGGACCGCGTCTGGCCGGCGGCGCGAACGATCAGCGCGCGCGTGACTGGACGGCGGCGCGTTTCAAAGCCATGGGTTTCGATAAAGTGTGGACCGAACCTGTCACCTTTCCGAAATGGGTACGTCGCGGTGAACACGCATCGATCGTCGCGCCGTACGCGCAGACGCTCGCCGTCCTCGCGCTCGGCAATTCGCCCGGAACGCCAAAGGGCGGCTTGAGTGGCGACATCGTCGCATTCAAAGACTTCACCGACTTCAAGAATGCCGATGCGGCAAAAGTAAAAGATAAAATTGTATACATCGGCTTCCGCATGCAGCAGAAGCGCGATGGACACGATTACGGCATGGCATCCTCAGGACGCACCGGCGGCCCGGCACTTGCCGCGAAGCTCGGCGCGAAAGCGTTTTTGTTGCGCTCGGCCGGAACCGACAACGATCGCCTGGCGCACACCGGCGTGACCAGCTTCGAGAAAGGCGGCAAGACCATTCCCGCCGCGGCGATGTCGAATCCGGACGCGGATCTGCTCGAACGCATTCTCGCCAGCGGCAAAACCGTGACGGTGAAACTCGAGCTGGATTGCGGCATGGAAGGCACATACACGGGCGCGAATGTCATCGGTGAAATCACCGGTCGGGAGAAACCCGACGAAGCCGTCGTCATCGGCGGACATCTCGACTCGTGGGATCCCGGCACCGGCGCGATCGACGACGGCGCCGGCGTCGCCATCGCTGCGGGCGCCGCGCATCTGATCGGCACGTTGCCGCAGCGGCCGAAACGTAGCGTGCGCGTGGTCGCGTTCGCCAACGAAGAAGCCGGCATGTTCGGCGGCCACGCGTTCGGCGCTGCGCATAAAGCGGACGTCGCGAAATTCGTCGTCGGCGCGGAATCGGATTTCGGTTCCGGCAAAGTCTGGCAATTGTCGACCAAGGTAAAACCTGAATCGCTGGGCGCGATCGATCAGATGATGCAGGTGCTCGCACCGCTCGGCGTGGAACGCGGTCCCGACGGTCACGGTCACGGCGGCGATTTCGGCGCGATGGGCGACGCCGGCATGGCCATCATCGATCTGGGTCAGGACGGCACGCGCTATTTCGACTGGCATCACACCGCCAACGACACGCTCGATAAAATCGATCCGAAAGACTTGGCGCAGAACGTCGCGGTTTACGCCGCGTTCGCGTACATGGCCGCCGAAGCGGACGGCGATTTCGGCTCAGCGCCCGGCGCGTTCTCCGAACATAAGAACTGATACAACGTCTCCGCGCCGTGCAAGAATGGCGCGGAGCGGCAAGCACAGCCAGCTCCGAGTTTTCCTGATTATTGTTTGTTTGTGCCCTCTTTTACGTTTAACCCTAGCAACGGTCTGACGACCGAGCGGGTCGAAAGTAACTAAACGCGCATCAACGGGGAGACCGAACATGAGATTTTTGACCCATCTGGGCCGCGCGATACTGTTGTCGTGCCTGTCGGCGTACTCGTACGCGGCGACATTGACCGTAACGACCGATCACGACGAAGCCAACGCCCGAACGTCGAACGTCGGCACGGACATATATCCTTTGAGCACCGGCTGTTCGTTGCGCGAAGCGATGCAGGATATCGTCATCGCGGCACTATCCTCGCCGGGCGCGATGCAGCCGTTTCCCGAATGCGGAACGGCGTCGAAAGGAACGAGCAATACGATCGTGCTCGCGGCCCATGCCATCAAAGTGAACGCGACGGAAAAAGATCCCTCCGATATCAACGGCGTCGGCACGATCAATTACGGGACATTGCCGAACATCGCCGATGTCGCTTCGTACGGCAGCCTCACGGTAACCGGCGGCGCCATTTCCTGTTTCAGCGATTCGAACGCCGCGCCGCCGATCGACGGCGTCGTGATGTTCAAATTCGTCGGCAATTCGAACGCGACATTCTCCGGCGTCAGCTTCAGCAGTTGCACGGCTCCAGTCGGCAGCGGCGTTGCGATCACCAACGACGGCGGCGGCGATCTGAATCTTACCGGCGTGACGTTCACGGGCATTCGCGCCACCAATGAAGGCAATGGCGGTTGCATCACGCACGGCACCGGCAATCTGACCATCACCGGCGGCAGTTTCACCGGCTGCGTGACCGACGATGGCGGCGCGATCCCCGGCGGCGGACACGGCAACGGCGGCGCATTGTATATAGGCGGCGTCGGTGACTCGACGAAAGTGCTGATCGGCGGCGTGACATTCCAGGGCAACATCGCCGGTGACCGCGGAGGCGCGATCTACCTATCGGGTACCGACGCCGTCGCGATCTCCATGTCGGCTTTTCAGGCCAACATCGCCAACGGCAATACCGGCACGATGACCAGCCAGAATCCAGAACTGGGCGGCGGCGCGATCTACGCAGCCACGGTTGCCACGCACGGAAACGACGACAGCGATCCGCTGATCAACGCGAGCGATTTCCTCATCCTCAATTCGTCGTTCGTCGGCAATCTCGCGCCGCAAGGAACGGGTGGCGCGATCCTGCTCACCGGCAGCAACCTTACGTGGGGCACGCTCTCCGTCGGCGACTTGTCGGGACCCGTGTTGCAAGTTCCGGGCGGCATCATCGCCAGCAATTTCAGCGGCAATGTCGCGGGCGGAACATGGGCGACGTCACCCGTCGATGCGCGCGCCGGTTCGGGCGGCGCGGTGTTCGCCGATAGCGGCAACGTCAGTATTCTCGATTCGAGTTTCGTGCTTTCCAACACGAGTACGAGCGCCAGTGGCGGCGCCATCGCGTTCATCGATCCGAGTGAAAATCACACCCTTGCGGTGTCGAATACCACATTCAACAACAACAGCGCCGCGCTGCGCGGCGGCGCGATCGCCAATCTCAACAGTTTCGCGAGCACAACGGGCAACGGCAAAATCACGCTCGTCAACGACACGATCGCCGGCAATTCGACAGCCACCGCCGGCGGCGGTGGCGGCTTGTTCAACGCCAACACGTTCGCACCGGACGTGAGCATCAGCAACACGATTTTCTCCGACAACACCGGCGAAAACTGCAACACCGGCATCGCATTCACCGACGGCACCGGCAACCTGCAATTCAATCCCGTCACCGGCTGCGGCAGTATCGCCAACACCAACGATCCCAAACTCGCTGCGGCCGCGCCGTTCGGCGGGGTCAATGCGCTGGTGTTCGTGATGAAACTCAACAGCGGCAGCGGCGCGTCCGACACGGGCACGGAATCGATTTGCGCCGCGTCGCCGATATTCGATCTCGACGCGGCCCTCAACGCGCGGCCCGATGGCGGACCCAATTGTGATGTCGGCGCGTTCGAATCCGGAAACTCGGCCGATCTGTCGATCGCCAAATCGCATACCGATCCGTTCGTGCAAGGCGATCCGGGCGATACGTACACGATCACGGTGAGCAACGTCGGCAGCAGCGCGACGAGTGGGACAGTGACGGTGACGGATACGCTTCCGGTCGGCTTGACCGCTGCGTCCATCGCTGGCACGGGCTGGGTTTGCGTTGCACCGCCAACGCTCAGTTGCGCACGCAGCGATTCGCTGGCGGCCGGTTCGGCCTACGAAAACATCACACTAACCGTGAGTGTGGCGGCCAACGCGCCAACGTCCGTCACCAATACCGCCAGCGTGAGCGGCGGGACCGACACGAGTGCCGGCAACGATACGGCGAGCGATCCGACCAACATCACCGCCGTCACACCTGACCTGACCATTACAAAAACGCATACCGATCCATTCCTGCTCGGATCGGCGGGCGACGTTTACACCCTCACCGTGAGCAATGCCGGCAACGGCGCGACGAACGGCACGGTTACCGTAACCGACGTGCTCCCCTCCGGATTGACGGCGACCGCCATCGCGGGTTCGGGATGGGTGTGCGCCGCGCTGCCCGCATTGAGCTGCACACGCAATGACGCGCTGGCGCCGGCGACCAGTTATCCGACGCTCGCGCTGACGGTGAGTGTTGCCGCCAACGCCGGTTCGCCGCTGACCAATACCGCCACCGTAGCGGGCGGCGGCGAAACCAACGCCGGCAACGACACCGCAACCGACGTCACCAACATCATCGGCATTCCGGACTTGACCGTGAGCAAGAGCCACGCCGGGAATTTCACACCCGGTCAGGTCGGCGCGGTATACACGATCACGCCACGCAACAACGGCACGGCGGCGACCACCGGGTTGGTCACGATGACCGACACCTTGCCGCTCGGACTGACCGCCACGTCGATTATCGGAACCGGCTGGACCTGTTCGGCCACGCCCGTCACCGGACCCGGCAGCCTGAACTGCACACGCAGCGATGCGATGGCGGCCAAGACCAGCTATCCCGACATCTCGCTCGTTGTCGACGTTGCCGCGAATGCGCCGAATCCGCTGGTGAATACGGCGACCGTTTCCGGCGGCGGCGAAACCGATACGACCAACGACACGGCCACCGATCAGACGACCACGCCGGTCACCCTGCAATCGTTCGGCGTCGACTAGCAATGAGAAAAGGGACGGCGCGTTAAAGCACGCCGTCCCTTTTTCCGCGCCACGGGCTATCGCTTTTTCTGAGCGGGCCGATTCGATTCCACGACACGCTGCCGGAAATATTCTCCGAGCAAAACCGCCGCGCTCGCGGCGACGTTCAAGCTTTCCACCGCGCCGCTGCCGGGGATGGTGAGATGCATGTCGGCGCGATCGATCAGACTGCGCTTCAATCCGCCGCCTTCCGCACCGAGCACGAACACGGTGCGCTTGGGCACGCGCGATTCGTATAGCGACTGCCCTTCGCGCACGACGGTGGCGGCGACGTTGAATTCGAAATTGCGCAACGCGCTCAGCACGTCTTCGCCCTGCCCGATCTGCGCGAGTGCGACGGCTTCGGCGCCGCCTTCCGCGACGCGATAAGCTGCTCCAGACAATCCGCTCACCGATTCGGCCTGCAGCAGAACGCCGTGCACGCCGAAATTCGCCGCGCTGCGCAACACCGCGCCGACGTTATGCGGATTGCCCACACCATCGAGCCACAACAGCAAACAAGGCTGTGGTGGCCTCGGTATCATTTGCAGCAAAGTGGATAATGATACCGGCACGCGCCGGCGCACGTCGAAACAGACACCTTCGTGATGTTGTGTCGACGTAAGCTTGTCCAGATCGGCCGATTCGACGACGCGATAACCGAGCTTGCGTTGCACGCAATACGCGAGCACGGTTTTCAGATCGCCCAGCCGCGATTCGAGCAGATACACCTTGCGCACATCGTGCGGACGTTTCGCGAACAACGCCAGACACGCGTTCAAACCGTACACGCGCATCTCGTCCGTGTTGCGTTTGCGCGGTGCTTCCGGCGCCGGAGCATTCATCGATGTGCGGACGTCGCGCATCAGTGATCCGCCACGATCGCGGCGACGCGCACGTTCTTGACCGGTTTGAGCAGCAGCAACAAAGGAATAGAAATCACGGTCATCCACATCATCAATTGAAAATCGTTCAGGAACGCGATCGCCGATGCCTGGCGCGTCACTTCGGCGTTCAGCGTCGCCATGCCGGTCTGCGTCGACATCATCTTCAGCGTCGATAACGACGCGCTATACGGCGTGATGCGTTCGGCCAGTTCGGCGTGATTGATCTGCGTGCCGCGTGACAATAACGTCATCACGATCGAAATGCCCACACTCGAACCGATGTTGCGCATCAGGCTGAAAATTCCCGCCGCCTCGGTGCGTGTGGAGGTCGGCAATGTCGAATACGCGATCGTCGAAATCGGCACGAACACCAAGCCCAATCCGAGACCTTGTATCACACCGCACTCAATGATGCGCCACTGCGGCACCTCGACGCCCCAATGCACCATCTGCCACAGCGAATACGCGGTGAGCACCATGCCGATTCCCGCGAGCGCGCGTGCATCCGCGCCGCGCGCGAGCAGGCGTCCGACCACCATCATCGCAACCAACGTTCCGATGCCGCGTGGCGCCAGCAGAATGCCGGTCGTGACGACCGGATAATTCATCAGGTTCTGCAAGTACGGCGGCAGCAATGCCATCGTCGCGAACAGCACGACGCCGAGCACGAAAATGAACGCGTTGCTCGCAAGGAAATTTCGATCCTTGAACAAGCCGAGATTCACGAACGGTTTCGCGCTCGTCATCCAGTGTACGAAGTACAAATAAAATCCGAGAAAGGCGAGCGCGCCTTCGATGCAGATTTCGACGGAATCGAACCAGTCTTTCTGTTCGCCGCGATCGAGCATCATCTGCAGCGCACCGATGCCGGCGGCGAGGAAGGTGAATCCGCGCCAGTCGAATCGCGATGGCGTGGTGTCGTCGGTCGGCAGGCTCGCGGCCACGCCGACCAAGCCGAGAATTCCGATCGGCACGTTGATCAGGAATACCCAATGCCAACTATAGGTGTCGGTAAGCCAGCCGCCGAGCGGCGGTCCGAGAATGGGGCCGATCATGACGCCCATGCCCCACATCGCCATCGCCGCGCCGTGTTTTTCGCGCGGGAAAACATCGAGCAATGTCGATTGTGAAATCGGCACGAGCGCCGCACCGAACAAACCCTGCAGCAAACGGAACACGACCATCTGCGTGATGTCAGTGGCGATGCCGCACAAAATCGACGCGACGGTGAACCCGCCGATCGCGATGAGCAGCAAACGGCGCCGCCCCATGACCGACGACAGCCAGCCCGTCGCCGGTGTGGCGATGGCGGCGGCGACGATGTACGAGGTGAGCACCCACGAAACCTGATCTTGCGTCGCCGACAACGAACCTTGCATGTTCGGCAGCGCGACGTTCGCGATCGTCGTGTCGAGCGCCTGCATCAGCGTGGCGAGCATCACCGAAACCACGAGCAGGCCGCGATTGGCTACCTCACGATGCGTAGCGGGGACAGCACTCATCGCGCGATTACTTCAGCGTTTCCGCGACGCGCGTCGGCTTTTTGTCGTCGCCCTGAATGCGGCCGATGATCGAATTCTGGCGACCGGTATCGATCTCCACGATCGCACTCATGCCCGCGCGCAAAATCGGGCCGCTGTTTTGATCGTCGATGACGACATGCACAGGAATGCGCTGCACGATTTTCACCCAGTTACCCGTCGCGTTCTGCGGCGGCAGAATCGAAAACTCCGCACCCGACGCAGGACTGATCGATGCGACATGCGCTTTCCATTTTTTGCCCGGATACGTATCGACTTCGACCGTCGCCGGTTGATCGATGACGACGTTGGTCAGTTCGGTTTCCTTGAAATTCGCATTGACCCACATCGATTGCGTCGCGATCAGCGGCATCGCGGCTTGACCGATGGTGAGGAAATCGCCAGGTTGCAAATTCTGTTTGCCGACCACGCCATCCATCGGCGCGCGCACCGTAGCGTGATCCAGATCGAGCTTGGCCTGGGCCAGTTGCACCTGCGCCAGTTTGTAACCGGCCAGTTGTTCGTCCGGCGTGCTCGGCAATCCGCCGAGTAATCCTTCGGCCTTGGCGATGGCCGCGACATCCGACTCGCGCTTGCCGCGCGCATCGGCGTAATTGTTGGCCGCGTCGTCGAGATCTTTTTGCGCGATGAGACCGCGCCCACGCAATTCCTGCATGCGTTTGTATTGCGCTTCATTCACGCGGAGCGCTTCGTCGGCGGATTTCACGGTCGCCTGCGCCGAACGAAATCCGGCGCGCGCCGCATCGAGCAGACTGTGCACGGAATCGAGTTGCGCCTGCGAACGCGCGACCGCGATTTCCAACGGGTCGGCATCGATGCGAAACAACACATCACCCTTCTTCACCGCCTGGTTTTCGCGCACCAGCACTTCCGTCACGCGGCCGCTGACTTGCGGCGCGATGTTGACTTGATCGGCCTGCACATAAGCATTGTCGGTCGAAACGAAGCGGCCGGACGTCACATAAAAATACGCGCCGACGACGAGCACGATCGCCGGACCGGCAATCCATAAAAACAGGTTGCGCTTGTTGCGCGGCTTCTTGGCCGGCGCGATGGGTTTGATGTCGTCGGTCATGGCCGTTTCTCTACGTCGTCCATTGCAATCAGGTTGTGTTTCATCGAGCCCAGCGTCGCGAGCACTGCTTTCATTTGCGACGCGGCGATGCCTTTCTGGGCTTCGCGGAACAGTTCGCTTGAAATCTTTTCCATGTCGCCGACCACCGCGTGGGCCTTGGCCGTCAGATAAAGACGCCACGCGCGACGATCGGACGGATCGGCCCGACGCTCGACGAAACCGGCTTTCTCCAGGCGGTCGAGCACGCGGCCGATGGCGATCGGTTCCATTTCGAGTTGATCGGCCAGTTCGGCCTGCCGCATGCCTTCGCTGTACGACAAACGCTTCAGCGCTCGCCACTGCGCGCGCGTGAGACTGAACCGAACCGCGCGGCGGTCAAACTGCTTGCGCAGCAGCCGGGTCACGTCATTAATGAGGAAGCCGAACGAGGCTTTGTCTGTCATGTTCATAGGTGACGCCTATATTATGTCCTAGGCAGGTATATTTCAAGATGTGATCCTGTGTTTCCGTCGCCGTCGCGGAAATGCGCGAAGCAGCGGGATTTGCCTGTCGCTCGCGCAAGCGCAATACTCGGGAAATATCATGCGCACCGTCCGGCCGTGGGGCCTGGCGCATGGACTACTGGGGAGTAGGTCATGTCCATCAATCCGGCTGCGCTACCAGGCGCCGATCGAAAATTGTATGCGTGGGCCGCGGGCGTCGCGATCTTCATCGCCGTGGGCGGATTCGCGCGCACGTATTACCTCAAATTCGCGTTCGATACACCGCCGCTATCCGGTCTGATCCATCTGCATGCGGCATTGATGACGGCGTGGGTCGTGTTGTTCGTAACGCAAATCCGCTTCATCGCCGCACGCCGAAAAGACCTGCATCGCAATCTCGGTCTGCTCGGTGCCGCGCTGGCGGCGGCGATCGTTGCGGTCGGCGTCCCGACATCGATCGAAGCCGCGCGACGCGGCATTACTACACCGGGAATGCCGCCGTTGACGTTCCTGGTCGTGCCGCTCGCCACGGCGCTGGTGTTCGCGGTCCTGGTCACGTTCGGAATCGCTTTTCGCCGCCGCACGGATATTCACAAACGGCTGATGCTGTTGGCGACGTTGAGCATTCTCACGCCCGCTATCGCGCGCGTGCCTTGGGAAGCGTTTCGAGCGGGCGGGCCGTTGCTGTTCCTCGGGCTGACCGACGTGTGCATCTTCGCCTTCGTCGCCTACGACACGGTGAAAAATCGCCGTCTGCATCCGGCTTTCGGCTGGGGTACGCTTTTCATTCTGATATCGCAGCCGGCGCGCATTTTGCTGGCGCACACCGCCGCCTGGGATCGATTCGCGGCGTGGCTTACGGCTTGATTCAAGGCCTCGCCTGCATAACCTAACCGCATAGCCGTATACGAATCCGTTTGTTCTGATGCGGAAGCGCGAGGCGTAGCATGCTGGGACGTTTAGACGTCCATATCATGTCAGCCGAACCCATCCACACCCTGATTCCCTTCCCCGACGACAAAGCGGCGATGCTCGCGCGCCTGGTCGAAGGGCTGGACCGCGCGAACCTGCATTGGCTCTCCGGCTACGCGGCCGGGCTGGCGGCGCAGCCGGCGAATGCCGAACCCGAGCCGATCGCCGCGCCGGGCGCCGAAGCGGCCACACATGTCACCGTGCTGTATGGCAGCCAGACCGGCAACGCCAAGCGGCTGGCCGAAAAACTCGCGCGCCAGATCGAGAGCGCCGGGCTTTCGGCACGACTGCTGCGCGCCGACGCGTATCCGTTGCGGGAACTGAAATCCGAACGGTTTCTGTACATCGTCATCAGCACGCAGGGCGACGGCGATCCGCCGGAAGATTCGCGCGGCTTCGTGGAATTTCTGACCAGCAAACGCGCGCCGACGCTAGATAATCTGAAATTTTCAGTGCTGGGTCTTGGCGATTCGAGCTACGCCAAATTCTGCGCGGTCGGCATGCAAATCGATGCGCGCTTGAAAGAACTCGGCGCGACGCGATTGTTCGAGCGCGGCGATGCCGACCTCGATATCGACAGCGTGGCGACGCCGTGGCTGCAAAGCGCCGCCACGGTGGCTCGCGAGCAGATCAAATCGGCGCCGGTTCGCGCCAACGTCACGCCGTTGTGGGCGGCACGCACCGCGGCGACATGGACGCGCGAGCGACCGTTTTCCGCCGACGTCCTCGCCAATCAGCGCATCAGCGCGACGAATGGGACCAAGGATATCCGGCACATCGAGCTGTCGCTCGGCGATTCGGGCCTGGTCTACGAGCCGGGCGATTCGATCGGCGTGTGGCCAACTAATCCACCGCACCTTGTCGCGGACATTCTCGATACGCTCAAGCTCGATCCGCAATCCATCGTCACGCACGCCGACGAAACATTGCCGCTCGAACGTTGGTTGTCGGACAAACGCGAACTGACCCGATTGGCGCGACCGCTCGTGGTCGCGCACGCCGCGCGTGCACGACAGGGCGAACTCGATGGCATCGTCGCCTCGCCCGAATCGCTGCAACCGTTTCTGAAGGATCGACAGTTCATCGATCTGCTTCGTGCGTATCCGGCGAACTGGGATGCGGCGTCGCTCGTCGCTGCGCTCAACCCGCTGACGCCGCGTTTGTATTCGATCGCCTCGAGTCTGAAATTCGCCGAGAACGAAGTACATCTGACCGTCGCGCATCTCGATTACGACGCGTTCGGGCATAGTCATGTCGGCGCGGCGTCGCATTTTCTGGCGACGCGCGACGAAGAAAATCGCATTCCGATTTACGTCGAATCGAACGATCGCTTTCGCCTGCCGCGCGATGCATCGCGCGATGTGATCATGATCGGACCCGGCACCGGCGTCGCGCCGTTCCGCGCGTTCGTGCAGGAACGCGCGGCGATCGGCGCGCGCGGCAGGAACTGGCTGTTCTTCGGCAACCCACATTTTCGCAGCGATTTTCTCTATCAGATCGAATGGCAGGCCGCACTCAAGCGCGGCGAACTGCACAAGATCGATCTGGCGTTTTCGCGCGATCAGGCCGAAAAAGTATACGTTCAGCACACCCTTCGCCGACGCGGTCGTGCGCTGTTCGACTGGCTCGAAGGCGGCGCGCATGTTTACGTTTGCGGCGACGCGACGCATATGGCGAAAGACGTGCACGCGGCGTTGCGCGAGGTAATCGTCGAGCACGGTGGAAAAAGCGTCGAGGATGCCGAAGCGTATCTGTCGCAACTCGCCGCCGATCGCCGCTATTGCCGGGATGTGTATTGATGTCCACGCCTGCGCTTTCACCCGTCGAAATCATCAAGGCCGATAGCCGGCGCTTGCGCGGCACGCTCGTCGAAAGTCTCGCCGATGCCGTCACCGGATCGATCGCGGAAGCCGATACGCATGTCATCAAATTCCACGGCAGCTATCAGCAGGACGATCGCGATCGGCGCGACGAACGGCGTTTGCAGAAACTCGAGCCCGACTATCAATTCATGATCCGCACGCGTTTGCCGGGCGGCGTCGTCACGCCGCAACAATGGCTCCGGCTCGACGAGATCGCGACGACGTACGGCAACGCGTCGCTGCGCTTGACCAGCCGTCAGGCATTTCAGTTCCACGGCGTCATCAAGACCGAACTCAAGACCACGCTGCAGGCAATCAACGCGACGTTGATCGACACGGTTGCCGCGTGCGGCGACGTCAATCGCAACGTGATGGTCGCGGCCAATCCGCTGCAATCCTCGGCGCATGCAGATGTGTATGCGCAGGCGACGCAGTTGTCGGAATTCCTGCGGCCGCACACGCGGGCGTATTACGAAATATGGCTCGACGAGGAAAAAGTCGCCGACAGCGGCGAGGAAGTCGAACCGATTTATGGCGCGACCTATCTGCCGCGCAAATTCAAGATCGGATTCGCGATTCCTCCCGTCAACGATGTCGATGTGTTCTCGAACGATCTGGGTTTCATCGCGATCGTCGACGATGGCGAAGTGCTCGGCTACAACGTCAGCGCCGGCGGCGGACTCGGCGCGACGCACGGCGACGCGAATACATATCCGCGCCTGGCCGACGTGCTCGGTTTCGTGCCGCGCGACAAAGTGATCGCCGTGGCACAGGCCGTGGTCACGACGCAGCGCGACTTCGGCAATCGCACCGAGCGCAAACGCGCGCGCCTCAAATACACGATCGACGATCGCGGGCTGGAGTGGTTCAAGGCCGAAGTCGAAAAGCGCCTCGGCTTCGCATTCGCGCCGGCGCGACCGTTCCGCTTCGATCACAACGGCGATCGGTTCGGCTGGACGGAAGGCGAAAACGGCAACTGGCATTTGACGCTACATATCGAAGCTGGCCGCATCGTCG
The DNA here is from genome assembly GCA_040002515.1 of Rudaea sp. Classification (GTDB taxonomy): domain Bacteria; phylum Pseudomonadota; class Gammaproteobacteria; order Xanthomonadales; family Rhodanobacteraceae; genus Rudaea. The sequence goes on from JBDUEI010000143.1 coordinate 21,226, forward strand.
ATCGCGACGGCGCATCGCATCGAACCGGTTTGCGCGAGATCGCGGCGATCCACGGCGGCGAATTCCGGCTGACGCCCAATCAAAATCTGATCGTCGCCAATGTGGCGCCCGATCAACGCGCGCGCATCGATGCGCTGATCGCCGCGCACGGTTTGGACGGCTATCGTGTCGCGACACCGTTGCGACTGAACTCGATCGCCTGCGTCGCGCTGCCAACCTGCGCGCTGGCGATGGCCGAAGCCGAACGTTACTTGCCCGAGATCCTCGGCAAAATTCAGGCGTTGCTCGATGCACACGGATTGCGCGATGCACCGATTCACTTCCGCATTTCCGGTTGTCCGAACGGATGCTCGCGGCCGTATCTCGGCGAAATCGCGCTGGTCGGAAAAGGTCCGGGGCGTTACAACCTCATGCTCGGCGCCGATGCGCGCGGGCAACGGCTGAATGTCCTGCATCGCGAAAACATCGACGAGGGCGATATTCTTCAGACGCTCGACGGATTGTTCGAACGCTATGCCGCCGAGCGCGACGAGCGCGAAGGTTTCGGCGATTTTCTCGTGCGCCGCGGCGTCGTTGTAGAAAGGAATCAGGCGACGTCATGAGTGCGGTTCCCGATATATCCACCGCGGCTGACGACGCCGACGCGTTGCGTCATCTCAACGATTGGCTCGCGACACGCAGCGCGACCGAACGCGTGGAATGGGCGATGCGGAATTTGCCCGGCGAGCATGCGCTGTCGTCGAGTTTCGGCGCGCAGTCCGCGGCGATCCTGCATCTCATCACGCGCGCACGTCGCGATATTCCGGTCGTCCTGATCGACACCGGCTATCTCTTCGCCGAGACCTATCGCTTTGCCGACGAGTTGACCGAGACGCTCTCACTCAACCTCAAGGTGTACCGCCCGAACCTCGGCATCGCCTGGATGGAAGCGCGTTTCGGCCGGTTGTGGGAACAGGGTGTGGAGGGAATCGATCGCTACAATCGCCTGCGCAAGGTCGAACCGATGCGCCGCGCGCTGGAAGAACTCGGTGCAGGTACGTGGCTCGCCGGCCTGCGCCGCAGCCAGACTACCGAGCGCAAACAGATCGATTTTCTGGAACGGCGCGATTCGCGCTGGAAATTTCATCCGGTCGCCGACTGGACCGATCGCGACGTGTGGAATTATCTACAAAGCAACAATTTACCGTACCACCCGCTGTGGGAACGCGGTTACGTTTCGATCGGCGATGTGCACACGACGCGGCCGTGGCAGCCCGGAATGCGCGAAGAAGAAACGCGGTTCTTCGGTCTGAAACGCGAGTGCGGACTGCATTTCGATAGTCCGGCGACGGGCTAGTCCGTCATCCCCGATCGAACGACGACGATAGCGGTTTGCGCTGCCCGATCAGGCTACGCGAGCCATCATCAGATTCGTCGTCAGCAAATCCTGCCATTGCGGCGCGGCCGGCCAACGCGTCGGCGGTTCACCGGCGAGCGCGCGTTGCAGATCGCGAATGTCCAGATGCGGCGCGATGAGTTGCGCCAACGTCAGCACGAAACTGCGTGCGACGCGATCGCGGCGCAACACGATCCATGTCGTGCAATCGGGGAACAGATCGGTCGCGTCGAGTTGATGCAGATCGCGCGAATCTTCCGGCAACACGGCCATCTCGGCCAAAATCCCGACGCCGAGCCCGACGCGCACGTAGGTCTTGATCAGATCCGCGTCGCGCGAGGTGAACACGAATTCCGGTTTTTCGCCGGCTGCAGCGAAAGCCCTGTTCAACGACGAGGTGATATTGAGCGACGACTCGTAACTCAGTAGCGGATGCGCCGCGAGATCGGCCAGCGTGATGGCGCGATCGATTTTGGTCAGCGCATGTCCACGCGGCACGACGATCGCGCGGCGCCAGTGGAACAACGGCACGGCAAGTCCGCTGTCGGGCGCGCCTTCGCTGGTACTGACGATGGCGACATCGGCGCGACCGCGCTCGAACGCGCCGACCACTTGCGCATCGGTTTCGGGTTTCAGATGAACGCTGATGCCGGGATAGCGTTTCTTCAACACGGAAATCACGTTGGGCAGCACGTAGCGCGCCTGCGTGTGCGTGGTCGAGATCACCAGTTCGCCGTGTTCGTCGCCGCGCAGGTCGGCGGCGATGGAACGGATGTTGGCCGCTTCGGCGATGATGTGGCGCGCGCGTTCCATCACCTGCACGCCGGCGGGCGTGATCGCGTGCAACGCTTTACCTTTGCGCGAAAACAACTGGAAACCCAGTTCGTCCTCGAATTGCTTGAGCTGCTTGCTGACGCCGGGTTGCGTCGCATGCACGCGTTTGGCGGCCGTGGTGATGTTGAGATCCGCATCGATGATGGCGATGAGATAGCGGAGTTGGGTGAGCGTCATGTGGGCGGACCGGGTATTCGGACAAGAACGACAGTTTAACTTTTTTTCGGACATCCAGACGTCTAAACAGGGCAGTCTTCAGGCGCACATAACGCTTGAGAATATTGTCGTTACCAATGAGTATTTGGGCATTCTGTGCTCCGAGCGTACCGTGAATGCCGACCGCGTCGGATGTGCCAGATGAAACTGTATCCTTTATTCGCCGATATCGCCGGCCGCCGTGTGCTCGTCGTCGGCGGCGGCGCGGTGGCCGCGCGCAAAGTGGCCGCGTTGTGCGCGGCGCGAGCGTGCGTGCGCGTCGGCGCACCGGCGTTGAGCGAGGATTTGCGCGCGCTGGCGCAACGCGGCGAGATCGACTATCGCGCCGGATCGTTCGACACCACGTGGCTCGATGACGCATGGCTCGTCGTGGCCGCGACCGACGACATCGAGACGAATCGACACGTCGCGCGCGCCGCGCAGAAGCGGCGTCTTTTCGTCAACGTCGTCGACGATGCGGCGCTGTCGAGTTTCCACGTTCCGGCCATCATCGATCGTTCTCCGTTGATCTTCGCGATTTCCACGGGCGGTGCAGCGCCGATGCTCGGGCGCTGGCTGCGCGAACGTCTGGAAGTTTTCATCGATCACACCGTCGGCACGATGGCGGCGTTGCTCGAACGAAAACGCCCGGTGATTGTCGCGCGTCATCGCGATCTCGGCGCGCGCAGAAAATTCTACGAACGGTTGCTCGACGGCCGTTTGTGGAACTGGCTGCGCGCCGACGATGCCATCGGTGCGGAACGCGAATTCAATCGCGTGTTACAAAAAGAACATTCATCGAACGCAGGCTCCGTCGCGCTGGTCGGCGCGGGGCCGGGCGATCCGGGTTTGCTGACGCTGCGCGCCCTGCGCGTACTGAACGAAGCCGATGTAATTCTTTACGACCGACTGGTCTCGCCGCAAATCATCGAATTGGCGCGACGCGATGCGGCGCGCATCGAAGTCGGCAAGGCCAGCGGCGACGATCACGACGCGACGCAAAATCGCATTCACGCATTGATGCTCGATCATGCGCGCAAAGGCTCGCGCGTGGTCCGGCTGAAAGGCGGCGATCCGTTCGTATTCGGACGCGGCGGTGAGGAACTGGAATTTCTGCGCGCTCACGACATGGCGTTCGAGGTCGTGCCCGGCATCACCGCTGCGGTCGCGTGCGCGGCGTACGCCGGCGTGCCGCTGACGCATCGCGATCACGCACAGTCTGTGCATTTCGTCACGGCGCATTGCAAGAACTCGATGGATACACTCGACTGGCGCGCGCTGGCGCAGGAGCGGCAGACCCTGGCGATCTACATGGGCGTGGCACAGCTGGCGACATTGCGTGAACGGCTGATCGCGCACGGGCGCAGCGCGCAGACGCCGTTCGCGCTGATCGAAAACGGATCGACGTCGCGGCAACGCGTCGTCGCCGGAACACTCGACGAACTGCATCGTCTGGCCATTTCCCATGAGGTGAAATCGCCGGCGTTGTTGATCGTCGGCGAAGTCGCTTCGCTCGCGCACACGCTGGCTTGGTTCGGCGATGCGCCGCTCGGTTCGCGTCCTGTCGATCTGGCCGCCTAGCGCCGCGCAAAACGCTCTCAACCAAAATCGCTCTTCGAGCATCCAAGCGATAGCGCTGCCGTTGGCGTTACGATCGCTGGAACTTCGGAGATAACGATGCGGAATTGCATTTCTGTTTTTGCGTTACTCGTTGCGTGCGCGATCGGCTGCGCGCCGGTCCGCGCGGAGTTACTTCCGCCGAAAGCCGATGGCTTCGAGTCTGCGATCCTCAAACAGAAACGCACGATCGACGTGTATCTGCCGAAGGAAACGGCCAAGGACGCGTCGCAGAAATACGAAACCATTTACGTGCTCGACGGCGACTGGAACGCGAAGATCGTCACGGAGACCGTCGACTTCCTGCAAGCGGTGGGATTCATGCCGCCCGTCATCGTCGTGAGCGTGCCGAATTTTTTCGACGACAAAGGCGTCAACAGCCGCGATCACGATCTGACGCCGACGGCACAACCAAACGAAAAGAATTCCGGCGGCGCGGCGCAATTTCTCTCGTTCCTAAAAACAGAATTGATTCCGTACGTCAACAAAACCTATCCGAGCAACGGCATCAATCTTGGCCACGGCCATTCGTACGGCGGACTATTCCTCAACTACGCCATCGCCAACGATCCAACGGTGTTCGATGGCTATCTCATTCTCGATCCGGCGATGTGGTGGCAGGACAAAATCGTCGTAAAACAGCTTGACGAAAAGCTGTCGTCGATGCCAGCGAAGGGCAAAGCCGTCTACATCGCCGGACGCAGCGGAAGCGCGTTCAAAGGCATGGGCGTCGACAGTTTGCAGCCGGTTTATGCGAACAAGGCGCCGGCCGGATTGCACTGGCAGCTCATCGCCTATCCGAACGAAACGCACGATTCGCTGAAATTCAAAGGCACCTACGACGCATTGCGATTCATGTTTCGCGGTTACGGCGGCGATAGCGTGAACGTGATTCCCGACAAAGGAATCGTCATCCCCGGCCTGCCGCTCACGTTCGATGCGAACACGGATCGCTTCGACATCCACTACACCACCGACGGAACGGAGCCGACCGCGACGTCGCCGAAAATGGATCATCGCCTCACGCCTGCCGACCCGACGAAAGTCCGTTTCAAATCGATCTCGTCGCGCGGCGAGTTCGATCGGGAGATTCCCATCGCACTTAAACGCGGCACCATGCTGGCACCGACGCGTGCGACGAAACCCGACGAGAAAGTCGAAGTCCGCTACAGCTATTTCGAGCCGAGCGCGTATCCGACGTTCCATGGAAAACCGTTCGATTCGGGAACCGCGGAGTCGCCCGATCTGAAAAAAATCCGCCGCGAAAAATTCGCAGCAATGATCGAGCGCGATCATCCCGTGCCCGCCGATGGCTACTACGCGTTCGTGTTGCGCTCGTCGGGTCCAGCGCGCATCAGCATAGCTGGCAAGACGATCATCGATGCGCCGCATTCGACCGATCACAAATACCAAGGCTTCGTCGTGCCGATGAAAGCCGGAACGTATACGGTGCGCTATACGTTCCTGCATGACGCGAAGGATTTCGACATCGACGTACATCTTTTCCAGTTCAAGGACGACGCCATCGGCTGGGAACACGAAATCAAATAAGTGTCGATTAGGTTTCGTTACACTGGCGGCATGGCCACGTCGCTCGACATCGTCCGTGCCGACATCACGACCTTGCGCGTCGACGCAATCGTCAACGCGGCAAACGAGTCGTTGCTCGGCGGCGGTGGTGTCGATGGTGCGATCCATCGCGCCGCCGGTCCGCAACTGCTCGCAGCGTGCAGATTGCTGCCGCAGCTGCGATCGAATGTGCGTTGTCCGACAGGTGAAGCACGGCTTACGGCGGGATTCGCGCTGCCGGCGAAATTCGTGATCCATACGGTGGGACCGGTCTGGCGCGGCGGAGCGCACGGCGAAGCGGATCTTCTGGCAAGCTGCTATCGCGAATCGTTGAAGCTTGCGAAAGAAAACGCCGTGCGCACCATCGCATTCCCGGCAATCAGTTGCGGCGTGTATGGTTTTCCGGTCCGGCCCGCAGCGCAGATCGCAGTGCGCATCGTTCGAGAATTCGACGATGACATCGATATTTCGTTCGTGTGTTTCAGCGACGACATTGAATCCGCTTACCGCGACGCGACGAAAGTTACCTGACGAAGGACGGGCAGAAAGTGCCTCGGATGAAGCGATAGTCTCGGTTGGCGCATTTCCATTCGGTCGGCGCGGCCGCCATCCAAGGGGAATCTGCCATGCGATGTTGGATTCATGCCTTCTGCATCGCCATCGCATCGACGGGCACGATGGCCTATGCGGGAACGCACATCATCACGGTCGGACCCAACGGTACCACGACATTTTCGCCGGCGACCCTGACCATTCCGCCCGGCGACACCATCACATACAAGAGTACTGCGGGTCTTGCGCAT